>NZ_JBAGKD010000015.1:0-158957 GCF_037034205.1 Nocardia sp. SSK8 | reverse complement strand
TTTCGCGATAGGGGACCCAGATCTGGGTCCCCTATCGGCGTTTCTGGGCCTTGTGCTGGGCCCGATATGCCGGGTGGAGGATGCCCCGTCCTCCGTCCGTGGTTGAATTCTTCAGGCGGGGCACCACAACATCTCCCCGGAGGCGGGGAACCTAGAAAGGGATCGCCGTGTCGGAACACAACGACGGACGGAAGCCTTTCCGCCGGGACGGAGACGCCCGCGGTTTCGGCCGACGCGGCGAACCGACCGATCGCCCCCGAGGCGGCCACGGTGACAACCGCGGCGCCGGGCGCGGCGAGGGCGGCGGCTTCCGCCGCAACGATGACAATCGCGGATCCCGCGGCGGCTCCGAAGGTGGCGGGTACCAGGGCCGTAGCGGTTCGAACGACCGAGGCGGCTTCCGGCGCAGCGACGACGACCGGCCCCGCGGCGGTTACCAGAAGCGCGACGATGAGCGCGGCGGTTTCCGGCGTGACAGCGGCGACCGTGGCGGCTACCAGGGCCGTGGCGGTTCCGGTGACCGTGGTGGTTTCCGGCGCGACGACGACCGCTCGCGCGGCAGCTCCGACCGTGGCGGCTTCCGCCGGGACGACTCCCGTGGCGGCTCCGATCGCGGTGGGTTCCGGCGCAACGAAGGTGAAGATCGTTCGCGTGGTGGCTACCAGCGGCGTGACGATGAGCGCGGCGGCTACCAGAAGCGCGATGACGAGCACGGTGGCTTCCGGCGTGACAGCGGCGACCGTGGTGGATACCAGGGCCGTGGCGGCTCGGGCGATCGTGGCAGCTATCAGAAGCGAGGCGACGACGACCGTTCGCGCGGTGGCTCCGATCGCGGTGGTTTCCGCCGTGGTGGTGACGACTCGCGCGGCGGCTCGGACCGCGGTGGGTTCCGGCGCAACGAAGGCGACGACCGTTCGCGTGGCGGCTACCAGCGCCGCGACGAAGGCGACCGTGGCGGTTACCAGAAGCGTGACGATGACCGCGGCGGCTACCAGAAGCGTGGCGACGAGCGCGGTGGCTACCAGAAGCGCGATGACGAGCGCGGCGGTTTCCGTCGCGACAGCGGCGACCGTGGTGGTTACCAGGGCCGTGGCGGCTCGGGCGACCGTGGTGGGTTCCGGCGCGACGACGACCGCTCGCGCGGCAGCTCGGATCGCGGCTCCGATCGTGGCGGTTTCCGACGCGGTGCCGACGACTCGCGCGGCGGTTCGGACCGGGGTGGCTTCCGTCGGAACGAGGGTGACCGTGGCGGTTACCAGCGGCGTGACGATGACCGCGGTGGCTACCGGAAGCGTGATGACGAGCGCGGTGGCTTCCGTCGTGACAGCGGCGACCGTGGTGGTTACCAGGGCCGTGGCGGCTCCGGTGATCGTGGTGGGTACCAGAAGCGGGGCGACGACGATCGTTCGCGCGGTGGGTCCGGTGGCTTCAAGCGTGGCGAGAAGTCCGGTGGTTACCAACGGCGCGACGAGAACGCGCGCGGCGGCTTCAAGCGTGGCGGGGATCCCGGCCGGACCGAGTACATCGGCGAGGACGGCGCTCCGCTGGACGGCACCTACCGGGAGAAGCGGCGCGAACGCGAAGGCGATGTGCTGGGCGTGATCTCGAGCGGCGCCGACGATCAGCCCACCGGCGACACCGTCTCGGCGGCCGATGAGCACGCCGACCAGGCCGCGTCCACTGTGCAGTCCGATGCGGACAACGCGACCCGGAGCGCCGACACGACAGAGTCGGAGAAGGCCCGCGCCCGTCGCGACTCCGACCGGTCCGCCGACGATCGCGCCGCATCGACCGACGATGACGGTGCCGACCGCTCGGCTGACGAAGACGAGGAAGCGGTCGGCGGCCGCTCCGCGCGCTCGGGGGATACTCGGGCCGATCGTTCGGACGAGTCGCGGAACGCGGCTGCCGAGGACGACGTCCGTGCCGATCGCGGGGCCGCGGCGGAGGACGATCGTGCTCATCGCGTGGATGACGAGCGCGGCGAGACATCGGAGGAGGGCGGTGCTCGCGGCCGCTGGCCGGACGACCGCCGCGAGGGTTCCGATCGTGATCGCGGATCGCACTCCGAGGGCTATGAGCGCGAGGATCGCCGCCGTGGTGGCGAAGGCGCGCGCACGGCGGGCGGCAGGCCCACCGACCGGCGCAACGCGCGGCCGGACGAGCCCGATCTGCCCGAGGACGTGCAGGCGTCCGATCTGGATCCGGCGGTACGCCGCGATCTGCTGAGCCTGGACAAGAACAATGCCGAGACCGTCGCCCGGCACATGGTGATGGCCGTCGAGCTGCTCGAGGACGACCCGCGGCTGGCCCTGGCGCACGCGCGGGCCGCGCGGCAGCGGGCGGGCCGGATCGCGGTGGTGCGCGAGACCGCCGGTGTGGTGGCCTACCACGCCGAGGAATGGGCCGAGGCGCTCTCGGAGCTGCGGACCGCGCGACGGATGTCGGGTGGTTCGGGGCTGCTGGCCGTGATGGCCGACTGCGAACGCGGTCTGGGCCGTCCGGAGCGGGCCATCGAGCTCGGCCGCAGCGAGGAAGCGCAGCGGCTCAGCGGTGACGAGGCCGCCGAGCTGCGCATCGTGGTCGCCGGGGCGCGCATGGACCTGGGTCAGTTCGACCAGGCCGTGGTGACCCTGCAGACCCCGGATCTCGACCCCGCGCGCACCGGCTCGGCGGCGGCCCGGCTGTTCTACGCCTACGCCGACGCCCTGGTGGCGGCGGGCCGCACCGAAGACGGCCTGCAGTGGTTCCTCAACGCGGCCGCGGCCGACGAGGACGGCGAAACCGACGCCGAGGAGCGCGCCGCCGAACTCACCGGCGGCGCCTGACACATCGCTGGATCACCGGCCGCAGTCCGGCCCCCTGGACCGCCGGAGGATCGGACTGCGGCCGCTCCGCGTCCGGTCCTCACCCGGTCGTGCGCGTTCCGGCCACTCTGTGCCGCGGCGTGTTCCTGTCACTACGGATGCGCGGTCTTCGGTCGCTGCCGTCGGCGTGGTGCTGGGTGAGGTGGTGTGCTCGGCACGCCGGAGGTGGTGTGTGGTGTGCGGGCGTGGCACGTGAGGTGGGTCACCCGCGGTGGCCGAACCTCGCGCACCCGGCACCGAGCGCCCGGCCCATGCTCGATCATGAAGAGGGCGAGGGCGATTCGACAGTGGCGCGAGCCGGAAAGGTGTCGGTGGCCTCGCCTAGGGTCGCAGACGTACTGGGCCCGGCAGCGACGACGGAGTGAGGGTGTGTGAACCGGCTACGCGATCGATATGACGCTCTGCTGCTCGATCTGGACGGCACGCTGTACCGCGGGCCCGACGTGATCGTCGGCGCGCCCGAAGCGCTCGTCCCGGACGGGAATTCGGCCCAGCGGCTGATCTATGTGACCAACAACGCCTCTCGTGGTCCCGGCGCGGTGGCCGGTCATCTCGTGGAGCTGGGCTATCCGGCCACGGCCGACGATGTGGTGACCAGCGCGCAGGCCGCGGCGGGCATGCTCGCCGAGCGGCTGGAGCAGGGCACCCCGGTGCTCGTGGTCGGCACCGAGGACCTGGCCGCGGAGGTCAAGGCCGTGGGGCTGGTCCCCGTCCGCTCCTTCACCGACACGCCACCCGCCGCGGTCGTGCAGGGCCATTCGCCCACGACCGCGTGGCCCGACCTCGCCGAAGCCGCCTACGCCCTGCGCGCGGGTGCGCTCTGGATCGCCAGCAACGCCGACCGCACCCTGCCCAACGAGCGCGGCCTCGCCCCGGGCAATGGCGCCATGGTCGCGGCCCTGCGCGCCGCCACCGACCGCGAGCCCCTGGTGGCGGGTAAACCGTACGCGCCGCTGATGCGCGACGCGCTGACCCGCTCGGGCGCCCACACGCCGCTGGTGGTGGGCGACCGGCTCGACACCGACATCGAAGGCGCGCACGGCCTCGGCCTGGACTCGCTGCTCGTGCTGACCGGCGTCAGCACCCTCGACGAGGTGGGCGGCGCGCCACCGGAGCGGATCCCGACCTATCTCGCCGCCTCGCTCGACGCCCTCAACACCGAACCGCTCGCGGAGTCCGTCGCGCCGTCCGCCGTCGCGGAACTGTTGCGACAGCACCCCGACCGGGCCGTACGCGTGCGCGCGGCCGATCCGGAAATCCGATAGCGTTGACCCCACGATGAGTACTCCGAGTTCACCGCCGACCGGCGCGTCGCAGCCACCCCGTCCCGGCATTCCGCTGCCGGGCGCTCACCTGGCGAGCCAGGAACCGGCCGACCCGAACCGGATCAGGACCGAGGTCGACGCGCTGCTCGCCGAGCTGGGTCCCCGCCCCGCCGCGGGTCCCGCGGAGAGTACCGAGACCGGGGCCGACATCACCCGCCGCGCGCGCATCCTCGAGCAGGCGCACGACGTGCTGGTGGACGCGCTGGCGACAGTGGACAAGATCTGAGGTGGCCAGGCGAGCGCGTGTGGACGCCGAACTGGTTCGCCGCGGATTGGCGCGATCGCGAGAACACGCGGTCGAGCTGATCGGCGCGGGCCGCGTCCTGATTGCCGGAACCGTCGCGGTGAAACCCGCGACGGCCGTGGAGGCCAACACCCCGCTGATCGTGCGGGAGGAACCCGACGAGGTGTCGTGGGCCTCGCGCGGCGCGCACAAGCTGCTCGGCGCGCTCGAGGCGTTCGAACCGCAGGGCGTGAGCGTCGCGGGGAAGCGGTGCCTGGACGCCGGGGCCTCGACCGGTGGGTTCACCGATGTGCTGCTCGAGCGTGGGGCGCGTGAGGTGGCCGCCGTCGATGTCGGCTACGGCCAGCTGATCTGGCGGTTGCAGAACGACGACCGAGTGCAGGTGTTCGACCGCACCAACGTGCGCAACATCACCCCCGAGATCATCGGCGGCACAGTCGAACTCGTCGTCGGTGACCTCTCGTTCATCTCGCTGGGCCTGGTACTGCCCGCGCTGGCGGCCTGCGCGGCCGAGGGCGCCGATCTGCTGCCGATGGTCAAGCCGCAGTTCGAGGTCGGCAAGGAGCGGGTCGGCGCGGGCGGGGTGGTGCGTGATCCGGCACTGCGCGCCGAGGTGGTGTGCGAGGTCGCCGCCGCGGCGGCCGCGCTGGGGTTGCGCACCCAGGGTGTGGTCGCCAGCCCGCTGCCGGGGCCCTCGGGCAATGTCGAGTATTTCCTGTGGTTGCGCAAGGTCGGCCCGTTCGACTACGCCGCCGAACAGGTGGCCGCGCTGGTCGCGAAGGCCGTCGAGGAGGGTCCGCAGTGAGCACGCACGCCGGCGATCGGGAGATCCTGCTCGTCGCCCATCCGGGCCGCGCGGAGATCATCGAGACCGCGCACCGGGTGGCCAAGATCTTCGCCGCGGCCGGGATCTGCCTGCGGGTACTGGCCGACGAGGCCGACAGCACCCGCTTCGAGAACGAACCCGCCGGTTACCCGGTGCGGGTGGTGCCACACAGCCCGTCGGCCGCCCAGGGCTGCGAGATGGTGCTCGCGCTCGGTGGTGACGGCACGTTCCTACGGGCCGCCGAACTGGGCAGGCCGACCGGGGTGCCGGTGCTCGGGATCAATCTGGGGCGCATCGGTTTTCTCACCGAGGCGGAGGCCGAACACCTCGACGAGGCGCTCGCACAGGTGGTCGACCGGGACTACCGGGTCGAGGACCGGATGACCATCGACGTCACCGTCCGGGTCGAGGACGTGGTGGTCGAACGCGGCTGGGCGCTCAACGAGGCCAGCATCGAGAACGCCCAGCGCATGGGCGTGCTCGAGGTGGTGCTCGAGGTCGACGGCAGGCCGGTCTCGGCGTTCGGCTGCGACGGCATCCTCATCTCCACGCCCACCGGGTCGACCGCCTACGCGTTCTCGGCGGGCGGTCCGGTGGTGTGGCCGGAACTCGAGGCCATGCTGGTGATTCCCAGCAACGCGCACGCGCTGTTCGCCCGGCCGCTGGTGACCAGCCCGGAATCGCTGATCGCGGTGGAGGCCGTGGTGACCGGGCACGACGCGATCGTGTTCCTCGATGGCAGGCGCACGCTGGCGCTGCCGCGCGGCGGGCGCGCCGAAGTGGTGCGTGGCGACCGGCCGGTGCGGTGGGTGCGGCTGGATTCCGCGCCCTTCGCCGACCGGATGGTGCGCAAGTTCCAGCTGCCGGTGACGGGCTGGCGGGGCAGAAAGGACACCGATGCTGACCGAGATCAGAATTGACGGACTCGGCGTCATCTCGACGGCCACCGCGCAGTTCCACGCGGGACTGACCGTGCTGACCGGCGAGACCGGCGCGGGCAAGACGATGGTGGTCACCAGCCTGCACCTGCTCAGCGGGGCACGCGCGGACGCGGGCCGGGTGCGCCTGGGCGCGGCCAAAGCCGTAGTCGAGGGCCGGTTCGTGGTCGACGACGTCAACGAGGCGGCGCGCGCGGCGGTGCACGAGGTCCTGGAATCGGCGGCCGCCGAGGCCGACGAGGACGGCAGCGTGATCGCGGTGCGCACCGTCAACAGCGACGGGCGCTCACGCGCGCACCTGGGCGGGCGCGGGGTGCCCGCGGCGGTACTCGGGGAGTTCACCTCGCGGCTGCTGACCGTGCACGGCCAGAACGACCAGCTGCGCCTGCAACGTCCCGAACAGCAGCTCGCCGCGCTGGACCAGTTCGCCGGTGACGGTGTCGCCGGGCTGCTGCGCAAATATCAGGTGCACCGCCGGACCTGGCTGGACGCGCGCGCCGAACTGCTCGAACGCACCGCCCGCGGCCGGGAACTGGCGCTCGAGGCCGACCGGCTCAAGCATTCACTGGCCGAGATCGACGGCATCGCCCCGGAACCCGGCGAGGACGAGCGCCTCGTCGCCGAGATCCGCAGGCTCAGTGATCTGGACTCGCTGCGCGAGGCCGCGGTCGCCGCGCACGAGGCACTGTCCGGCCCGGGGGAGGAGCCCGTCGACGGCGGGGGCGTCCTCGACCTGCTCGGCGGTGCCAGGGCCCGGCTGGATTCGGCCGACGATCCCGCCCTGACCGCGCTCGCACCGCGCCTGGGCGAGGCGATCGCCGTGGTCGTCGACGTGACCACCGAGATCAGCGGTTACCTCTCCGAACTGCCCTCGGATCCCGGGGCGCTGGACTCGATGCTCACCCGGCAGGCCGAACTCAAGTCGCTGACCCGCAAGTACGCCCCCGATATCGACGGCGTGATCGCCTGGGCCGACGAATCCCGCGCGCGCCTGGACTCCCTGGACGTGTCCGAGGACGCGCTGGCCAAGCTGGCGGGCGAGGTGGAGACCGCCGCGGGCAAGGTGCGCGAGACCGCGCGCAAGCTCAGCGCCGCGCGCGCCAAGGCGGCGGGCAAGCTGGCCACCGCGGTGAGTACCGAACTGGGCGGGCTGGCCATGGGCAAGGCCCGGCTGGAAGTCCAGGTGCGGCCGATGCCCGCGGGCGCGCAGGATTCCGCGCCGCTCGAGGTGGACGGTGTCGCGCTGCACGCGGGGGCCACCGGGGTCGACGAGGTGGAGTTCCGGCTCTCGGCGCACTCCGGCGCGCAGTCGCTGCCGCTGAGCAAGAGCGCCTCCGGCGGTGAGCTCTCCCGGGTGATGCTGGCGCTGGAAGTGGTGCTGGCGGGGTCCGATCACGGCGCGACCATGGTCTTCGACGAGGTCGACGCCGGGGTCGGCGGCCGGGCCGCGGTGGAGATCGGCAAGCGGCTGGCCCGGCTGGCGCGTACCCATCAGGTGATCGTGGTAACGCATCTGCCGCAGGTGGCGGCCTTCGCCGACACTCACCTCGTCGTGAACAAGTCCGACGACGGCAAGGGCAAGGTCGACAGCGGCGTGCGCACGCTCACCGACGAGGAACGCGTGGTGGAACTGGCCCGCATGCTCGCGGGTCTCGACGACACCGAGACCGGCCGCGCGCACGCGGAGGAACTGCTCGAGACGGCCAGGGCGGAGCGGACTCCGGCCTGAACCGAGGCCGCCCGCGCGGGGCGCGGGCGGCGGTCGGCGCTACTTCAGGGCTTTGCGGACGCCGCCGAGCAGCTGGTTGGTGAGCTGGCGCAGCCCGAACTCGAGCACCGGCGCGGGCACGGGCAGCGAGGGCTCGGAGTCCATGGTGTAGACCACGCGGGTGCCACCGGAGCTGGTGTCGGCGAAGGTCACGGTGCCGACGTGGCGCTTGACCGGGGCACCCTTGACGATCTTGTACTCCATCCGCTCACCGGGGACCAGCGCGGTGGTCTCCTCGGTGACGACGACCTTGCCCAGGCCGAGCGAGTACTGCGCGCCGACGCCGGTGGCCGGGTCGCCCTGCTTGACCAGCTTGACCGTGACCGGCAGGTACGGGCTGACGCTCTCGCGCTCGGTGAAAAGGCGGTAGACGATATCGCGGGGGGCGTCGAAAACCGTCTCGACGGTGCTGCGGGGCATGGATGTCTCCTGTCCGGATTGTCTGTGACCCGCAGCATACGGGTATTCAGGCGGCCCGTTCCGACCTGGCCGCCATGGTGTCGAAGAACCAGTGGTACTTGGTGTTGTGGAACGCGGCGAACCGCCAGCTGCCCGCCTGGCGCACCGCCACGTAGACGTAGTCCTTGGTGTTGCGCCGGTTCCGGGTCTGCTTGCCCTTGAGCAGCGCGCCCCGGCCGTCGACCACCGCGACATCGGGGGTCAGGAACCGCAGCCGGGTGATCTCGCCGTCGAGGCGCGAGTTCTTCAGGTACGAGGTGAACAGCGCGGCGTGTGAGGACTCGATGGCGGCCCGGCCGGTGTAGTGGCGGCCGAACCAGGTGACGTATTCGGCGTCGTCGGTGAAGGTCGCGGCGAAGGCGCGCGCGTCCCCGGCGTCCCAGGCGGCGGTATTGGCGGCGAACAGCGCGCGCACGGCCTGCTCGTCGGCACGGGTCTCGGTCATCATCGTGGCTCCCGAATCTAGGATCGAACGGTCAGAAGTCGATCGGGTGAGTATCTGTTTCGGTAATAATCTTACCTAGGAAGATAATCACCGAGAGAGCGGAAGGTGTCAAGGGATGTCTGAGAAGAGGGCCGCGCTCGCGGCCGCGCTGACGGTGGCCGCGCAGCGCAGCGCGACCGACGGCGTGATGCTGCACCAGGCCGTCGCCGACAAGCTCGGCCTGCACGTCACCGATCTGCGGTGCCTGAACATGCTGCGCCTGGGTGGCCCGGCCACGGCGGGGGAGCTCGCCGCGCAGACCGCGCTGTCCACCGGGGCGGTGACGAAGATGGTCGACCGGCTGCTCGCGGCCGGATATGTGCGCCGCGAACACGATGTCGCGGATCGGCGGCGGGTGATCGTCAGCGCGATCCCGGACAGGATCGACGAGATCGCCCCGCACTACGAGCTGCTCGCCCGCAGCTTCGCCACCGCCCTCGATGACTACTCCGACGCGCAGCTCGAGCTGGTTCTCGACCTGTTCGAGCGGCTGCACGCGACCTCGCTGGAGGTGGCGGCGGCCCTGCGCGAGGAGGGCTGACTCGGCGCGCCTCCACCAAAGGTTGAGGGTTTGCGCTCATCATCGGCCCATGAGGATGCCGGCGCTGTTGTCGAGGAATACCGAAACGCTGCCCGGTGTCACCGGGATCGCCCGGGTGGACCGGAACACCCGGCGGCTGTTGCGCCGGGTCGGACCCGGGGACGTGGTCGTCCTCGACGAGACCGACCTGGACCGCCATACCGCCGACCGGCTGGTCGAGGCCGGGGTGGTCGCGGTGATCAACACCTCGCCCTCGATCTCCGGCCGCTATCCCAACCTGGGCCCGGAAGTGCTGGTGGCCAATGGGATCGTGCTGATGGACACCGTGTCCTCCGACGCGTTCGGCAAGATCAAGGACGGCACCAAGATCCGGATCGACGCCGGTATCGTCTACGCCGACAAGCTGACGAAGAAGGAACCCGAGGTCCTCGTGGAGGGCATCGAGTTCGACGAGTCGGCCATCGCCGACAAGATGATCGAGGCCCGCAACGGCCTGGCCGATCACCTCGACGCCTTCGCGGGCAACACCACCGAATTCGTCCGCACCGAGAGCGCGCTGCTCATCGACGGCATCGGCGTGCCCGATATCGAGCTGGAGCTGCGTGGCAGGCACGTCGTGGTGATCGCCGACGGCCCGGGGCATCTCGAGGAGTTGCAGCGGCTCAAGCCGTTCATCAAGGAGTACGCGCCGATCCTGATCGGTGTCGGCCGTGGCGCCGACACCCTGCGCAAGCAGAAGTACACCCCGGATCTGATCGTGGGCGAGCCCGACGAGATCAGCACCGAGACGCTGCGCTGCGGCGCCGAGATGATCCTGCCCGCCGACACCGACGGGCACGCCAGGGGCCTCGAGCGCATCCAGGACCTCGGGATCGGCGCCACCACCTTCCCGTCCTCGGGGGCACCGGCGGATCTGGCGCTGATGCTGGCCGATCACCACGGGGCCTCGCTGATCGTGCTGGCCGGGGCGCCCGCCTCGCTGGAGGACTTCTTCGATCGCGGCCGCCGCGACAGCAATCCGGCCACCTTCCTCACCCGGCTGAAGGTCGGGGCCAAACTGGTCGACGCCAATGCCGTCGCGACGCTGTACCGGCAGCGCTCCTCCGGGGCGGCGCTGGCGCTGGTGGTGCTGGCCGCGCTGGTGGCCGTCGTGGTGGTGATCCTGGCCTCGCGCAACGGCTCCCAAGTGCTGGACTGGGGGATCGCGTACTGGGATCGCTTCGTGCTGTGGGTGCGGGGGTTGCGGTGATCTCGATGCGCCAGCACGCCATCTCGATCGCGGCGATCTTCCTCGCGCTGGCGATCGGGGTGGTGCTCGGCTCGCAGACCCTGGCCGCGGATCTGGTGTCGGGGTTGCGGTCGGACCGCGGTGACCTGCGCGGCCAGGTCGACGCGCTGACCGCGCAGAACGAGCAGCTCACCGCCCGGCTCGACACCGCCGACCGGTTCGTGGCCGGGTCGGCCGCCCGCATCCTCGGCGGCACTCTGGCCGAGCGCAGTGTGCTGGTGTTCAGCACCCCGGACGCCGATCCCGCCGACATCGACGGCGTCAGCCGCGCGCTCGAGACCGCGGGCGCCGCGGTGACCGGCCGGATCGCGCTCACCGAGGCCTTCACCGATACCGGCGAGGGCGATCGGATGCGCTCGGCGCTGACGAACATCGTCCCCGCGGGCGCCCAGCTGCACACCGGCGCCGTCGACCAGGGCAGCATGGCCGGGGACCTGCTCGGCCTCACCTTGCTGCTCGACCCGGCGACCAACCAGCCCCGCAGCACCCCCCAGGAACTCGCGCTGGCCCTGGAGACCCTGCGCGGCGGCGGCTTCCTCGCCTACGGTGACGCCCCCGTGCGACCCGCGCAACTGGCCGTGGTGGTCACCGGCAATGGTGTTGTTTCCGACACCGGCCAGGGCGCGACTATCGCCCGATTCACCGGTGCGGTCCGTGCCCGCGCGGTGGGAGCTGTGCTGACCGGCCGGGCGGGCGCCGCCGAGGGCAACGGCGCGATCGCGTTCGTCCGCGCCCAGGCCCCGCTGTCCACCACGGTCACCACCGTCGACAACGCCGACCGCGAAATCGGCCGCGTGACAACGGCTCTCGCCTTCACCGAACAGCTCACCGGCGGCGCGGGCCGCTACGGCACCACCCCGACCGCGACCTCGTTCACCCTGGTCGCCATGCCCGGCTGATCCCGCTTCCCCGGCGGAAAGGCACCGGCGGCTCACGGGGCACTCCCGGCCCGCCTGATCCCCGACACACCCCTGCGAAAACGGCACGCTGAATTCCCACGGTGGCGGTACTGCTAGGCTGGAGTTCCGTGGGTCAAACACGGAATCAGGCTCGAAATGCCACCAAGCACATCTTCGTGAGCGGTGGTGTCGCCTCCTCGTTGGGTAAGGGTCTCACCGCCTCCAGCCTCGGTCAGTTGTTGACCGCGCGCGGGATGCGGGTGACGATGCAGAAGCTCGACCCGTATCTGAACGTCGATCCGGGCACCATGAATCCGTTCCAGCACGGCGAGGTGTTCGTCACCGAGGACGGCGCCGAGACCGACCTCGACGTCGGCCACTACGAACGCTTCCTGGATCGCGATCTGTCCAAGGACGCCAACGTCACCACCGGTCAGATCTATTCGACGGTCATCGCCAAGGAGCGTCGCGGCGAGTACCTCGGCGACACCGTCCAGGTCATTCCGCACATCACCGACGAGATCAAGAACCGCATCATGGCGATGCAGGGTCCCGATCTCGAGGGCCAGGTGCCGGATGTGGTGATCACCGAGATCGGCGGCACCGTCGGTGACATCGAATCCCAGCCGTTCCTCGAGGCGGCGCGCCAGATCCGCCACGACGTGGGCCGCGACAATGTGTTCTTCCTGCACGTGTCGCTGGTGCCGTATCTGGCGCCCTCGGGCGAGCTCAAGACCAAGCCGACCCAGCACTCCGTCGCCGCGCTGCGCAATATCGGTATCCAGCCCGACGCGCTGATCCTGCGCTGCGACCGCGAGGTGCCGCAGGGGCTCAAGAACAAGATCGCGCTGATGTGCGACGTCGACGTGGAGGCCTGCATCTCCACCCCGGACGCGCCGTCGATCTACGACATCCCGAAGGTGCT
The DNA here is from genome assembly GCF_037034205.1 of Nocardia sp. SSK8. Lineage (NCBI taxonomy): Bacteria > Bacillati > Actinomycetota > Actinomycetes > Mycobacteriales > Nocardiaceae > Nocardia > Nocardia sp. SSK8. Next base: position 146,393 of record NZ_JBAGKD010000015.1, on the reverse strand, counting down.
GCACAGCGAGGGCCTCGACGCCTACGTGGTGCGCAAGCTCGGCCTGCCGTTCCGCGATGTGGACTGGACCGTGTGGGGCGACCTGCTCGACCGCGTGCACTCCCCGCGCGAGACCGTCGAGGTGGCGCTGGTCGGCAAGTACGTCGACCTGCCGGACGCCTACCTGTCGGTGACCGAGGCGCTGCGCGCCGGTGGCTTCGCGCACCGCGCCAAGGTGAACATCCGCTGGGTGCCCTCGGACGAGTGCGAGACCGAGGCCGGTGCGCAGGCCGCGCTTCGCGACGTCGACGCCGTGCTGATCCCCGGTGGGTTCGGCATCCGCGGCATCGAGGGCAAGCTCGGCGCCATCCGCTACGCGCGGCACCGGGGCATTCCGCTGCTGGGTCTGTGTCTGGGCCTGCAGTGCGTGGTCATCGAGGCGGCGCGCTCGGTGGGCATCGAGGACGCCAACTCGGCGGAGTTCGAGCCCGAGACGAAGAACCCGGTCATCTCGACCATGGCCGACCAGGAAGACGTCGTCGCCGGTGCGGCCGACCTGGGCGGCACCATGCGCCTGGGCGCCTACCCGGCTACCCTGCAAAAGGGCTCGGTGGTCGCGCAGGCCTACGGCTCCGAGCAGGTCTCCGAGCGGCACCGGCACCGGTTCGAGGTGAACAACGCCTACCGCGACGCCATCGCCAAGAGCGGTCTGGTGTTCTCGGGCACCTCGCCCGACGGGCACCTGGTGGAGTTCGTGGAGTACCCGGCCTCGGTGCACCCGTTCTTCGTCGCCACCCAGGCGCACCCGGAACTCAAGAGCCGCCCGACCCGCCCGCATCCGCTGTTCGCGGCGCTGATCAACGCGGCCTTGAAATACAAACTGGCCGAACGCCTTCCCGTAGACTTTCCCGAGGAAGAGCTCGCGGAGCAGGCCGCGGAACTCTGAGAGAAGCTGAGGTTCATGAGCGCGCCCGGTAGTCACGAGTTCGAGACGGTGTCGAGCCGGGTGCTCTACAGCGGCGCGATCCTGGCTTTGCGTCAGGATCAGGTCGCGATGCCGGGTGGGCGGATCGCCGAACGTGAGGTCATCGAGCATCACGGTGCCGTCGCGGTGCTGGCGCTCGACGACAACGGCGAGATCGTGCTGATCCGCCAGTACCGGCATCCGCTGGGCACCCGGCTGCTCGAGCTGCCCGCCGGGCTGCTCGACATCGACGGCGAGGACCCGCTCACCGCGGCCCGGCGCGAGCTGGCCGAGGAGACGGGCCTGGCCGCGGCCGACTGGTCGGTGCTGGTGGATGTGGCGCTCTCGCCCGGGTTCACCGACGAATCGCTGCGGGTGTTCGTCGCCACCGGTCTCACCCCGACCGAGCGGCCCGACCCCGAACACGAGGAAGCCGACCTGGAAACCGTGCGGATGCCGGTGGCCGAGGCCGTGCGCGCCGCGCTGGCGGGGGAGATCGTGAACGCGACCGCCGTGGCCGGGGTGCTGGCCTACGCGGCGGCGAAGGCGAGCGGGGTGGCCTTGCGCCCGGCCGACGCGCCGTGGCCGGGTCAGCCGACGGCCTTCCTGCGGCGCAAGGCCGACGAGGCCCGCGCGACAGCGTCCGGCAGCGACGCGTGACCACGACGTCGGCTCGCGGCGCGACAGGGCGACCTGCCGCCGCGGCCGACGGGGATCGACCGGGCACCCGCCGTGCTCGCGCGTGAAATCGGCGCCTACCTCGACCATCTGACGGTCGAGCGCGGAGTCGCCCGCAACACCCTCGGCGCCTATCGCCGGGATCTGGCCCGCTACCAGGCTTTTCTCGACGGCCGCGGCATCGCGGGTCTGGCCGTCGTCGCCCAGGGCGATGTCGCCGAATTCACCATGGCCCTGCGCTCCGGCGGCGGCGAACATCCGCCGCTGGCCGCGGGATCGGTGGCCAGGGCCCTGATCGCGGTGCGTGGCCTGCATCGCTTCGCCGCCGCCGAGGGCATCACCGACACCGATGTGGCGCACGCGGTGAAACCCCCCGCGCCCGGCCGCAGACTGCCCAAAGCGCTGCCCTACGACCAGGTTCTGCGCCTGCTGGAAGCGGCGGGCGGGGAGGGCGACGACGCTCCCCGTAGCCTGCGGGATCGGGCACTGCTGGAACTGCTGTACTCCACCGGCGCGCGCATCTCGGAGATGGTCGGTCTCGACGTGGACGACATCGACGCCGAACAGCGCTGCGTCGTACTGCGCGGCAAGGGCGGCAAGCAGCGGCTGGTCCCGATCGGCCGCCCCGCCCTGGCCGCCGTCGACGCCTACCTGGTGCGCGGGCGCCCGAGCCTGGCCGCGAGCGGAAAGGGTTCGGCCGGAGCGCTTTTCCTCAACGCGCGCGGCGGCCGGTTGTCCCGGCAGAGCGCCTGGCAGGTCCTGCAGACCGCGGCCGACCGCGCGGGCATCGGCGCCGCCGTCTCCCCGCACACCCTGCGGCACTCCTTCGCCACCCACCTGCTCGACGGCGGCGCCGACGTGCGAGTCGTCCAGGAACTGCTCGGCCACGCCTCGGTGACCACCACCCAGATCTACACCCTGGTGACGGTGAGCACCCTGCGCGAGGTCTGGGCCACCGCGCACCCGCGCGCGCGATGAATCCATCGGCGCAGGTCGGCGCGCAGCGGGTATCGTGCGAACACGCCCGGCGTTGCCATGCCGTACCTCACCGGTCCGAGCGGTAGCGTCTACCCCCAGAGCTGGACCGTACGAAAGCGAGTCCGGGCCCGAATCGGTCTCGCTACCCTCGACAGGGGTTACCGGCAGGAATACGTATAAGGAGCAGCGGATCGTGACGACAGCGGAAACACCGTGGGACGGTGGATCGGACGAGGTCGCCGAGATGGGGCCGACCGGGCGTCCGCTGCGACTGGTGCCCGAGCCCCCGCGGGTACAGCGTCACGGTGACGCACTCGTGGTGGCCATGTGCAACCAGAAGGGCGGGGTCGGCAAGACCACCTCGACGATCAATCTCGGTGCGGCCCTGGCCGAATACGGCCGCCGCGTGCTGCTGGTCGATCTGGACCCGCAGGGCGCGCTCTCGGCCGGGCTCGGCGTGGCGCACCACGACCTCGAACTCACCGTGCACAACCTGCTCATCGGCGGCAAGGCCAAGGTCGACGACGTGCTGCAGACCACCAAGGTCGACGGCATGGATCTCTTACCGAGCAATATCGACCTGTCCGCGGCCGAGATCCAGCTGGTCAACGAGGTCGGGCGCGAGCAGTCGCTGGGCCGGGCGCTGTCCTCGGTGCGCGACCGCTACGACTACATCCTCATCGACTGCCAGCCCTCGCTGGGCCTGCTCACCGTCAACGCGCTGGCCTGCTCCGACGGTGTCATCATTCCGATGGAATGCGAGTACTTCTCGCTGCGCGGCCTCGCGCTGCTCAATGACACCGTCGAGAAGGTGCGCGACCGGCTCAACCCGCGGCTGAGCCTCTACGGCATCGTGGTCACCATGTTCGATGCGCGCCTGCTGCATTCGCGTCAGGTGATGTCGCGCGTGGTCGAGGTGTTCGGCGATCTGGTCTACGACACCGCCATCTCGCGCACCGTGCGCTTCCCCGACGCCAGCGTGGCCGGTGAGCCGATCACCACCTGGTCGCCGAAATCCGCGGGCGCGGAATCGTATCGGGCCATGGCTCGCGAGGTCATCCACCGGTCGGGCCGGTGATCGACGCTTCACCCGCGGTGCCCGCTGTACCCGAAGACCCTGCCCCGACCGGCTTTCAGCTGAAGCTGGCGAATTTCGAGGGGCCGTTCGATCTGCTGCTCACGCTGATCAGTTCGCGCAAACTCGATGTCACCGAAGTGGCGCTGCACCAGGTCACCGACGAATTCATCGCCTACACCAAGGCGCTCACGGCCGAGCTGGCCGAGAACACGAAGCTGCGCGCGGACAAGATCCTCGACCAGACCACGGAGTTCCTGGTGGTCGCGGCGACCCTGCTCGATCTGAAGGCGGCCCGGTTGCTGCCCTCGGGCGAGATGACCGACGCCGACGATCTGGAACTGCTGGACGCGCGCGACCTGCTGTTCGCCCGGTTGCTGCAGTACCGGGCGTTCAAGCAGGTCGCCGAGCTGCTCGGCGAACTAGAGGCCGCCGCCCTGCGCCGGTACCCGCGCTCGGTGGCGCTCGAGGAACAGTTCGAGGGCCTGCTGCCCGAGGTGACCCTCGGCGTCGACATCGCCGCCTTCGCCGAGATCGCCGCGGCCGCCTTCCGGCCCCGCCCGGTCGCCGAGGTGGGCCTGGGCCACCTGCACATGCACACCATCTCGGTGGCCGAACAGGCCGAGCTGGTGCTGGCGCTGCTCAAGGAGCGCGGGCCCGGCGGCTGGACCACCTTCGCCGAGATCGTCGCCGACTGCACGGTCCCGGTCGAGATCGTCGCCCGGTTCCTGGCGCTGCTCGAGCTCTACCGCGGTAAGACCATCGCCTTCGACCAGCCCGATCCGCTCGGCCCGCTGGCCGTGAGCTGGCTGGGCGAGATCGACCCGGATGCCGAGGCGGCGGCGCTGACTTTCGAGGAGGACTACGGGTGATCGGGTCGAGCCCGGAGGCGGCAGCGGAGCGGAACCACGGAGGGCTCCCGATCACCCGAGGAGGAACAGCATGACGGAGACAGTGGTGGAATTCACCTCCGAGCCGCTCGACGACGACGAACTGCGGGCGGCGCTGGAGGCGATGTTGCTCGTCGTCGACGCGCCCGCCCCGGCAGAACAGCTGGCAGCGGCCCTGGACGACAGCACCGAGCGGGTCGAGCAGGTGCTGCGCGCGATGTCGGCCGAGCTGTCCGCGCGGGGCAGCGGGATCGACCTGCGTTTCGTCGGTGACGGGTGGCGCTTCTATACTCGACAGCAGTACGCGCCCTATGTCGAGCGGGTACTGCTCGACGGGGCCCGGACGAAATTGACCCGGGCCGCCTTGGAAACCTTGGCGGTGGTGGCCTATCGCCAGCCGGTGACCCGCACCAGGGTCAGCGCGGTTCGCGGGGTGAACGTCGACGGAGTGATGCGCACGCTGCTGGCCAGGGGCTTGATCGCGGAAGCGGGTCAGGACCCGGAGACCAACGGCACGCTGTATCGCACCACCGAGTTGTTCCTCGAACGGATCGGGCTCGCCTCCCTGGGCGACCTGCCCCCGCTGGCGCCGCTGCTTCCCGGCGTCGATCTGATCGACGAGATCAGCGAGAGCCTGGAGACCGACCCCCGGTTCACCAGGCTGAAAAAACCCGCCGAGTCCGACATGGACCTCGGCACCGACGATTGACAGGACAGATGAATAATTCCGCTCGCCGAGATGGCACACCGGATCGAAGAAATCGCAGCGACCAGCCCCGTAGTGGCGCGAACCGGACCGCGGCTCCCCGCGGCGGCAGTGCGCGCACCGGGCAGGGTGGCTCCCGTGGTGAGGCCCCCGGCCGCCGCGGCACCGGCGCGGGTGGTTTCCAGCGCAGCAGTGACACCGGCCGTCGCGGTACCTTTACCGGCGGATATCAGCGAGAGGGTGACTCGGCGGGCCGCCGTGACGGCCGCGGCGGTTCCGCTGGTGGCAATCATCGTGACGGGGCGCCCGCGCGTCGCGGTTCCGCGGGTGGCTTCCAGCGTGACGACGCCCCGCGCGGTGGGTACCCGCGTGGTGGCGCGGGCGGTCAGCGGGGCGGCGCGCCCCGCGCGGGTGGCACGGCCCGTCCGGCCACCTCGCAGGCGCCCGCCGCACGCAAGAAGACCGCCAAGCCGCAGCGCAAGGTGGTCGCGCCGACCATCCTGAACAACGCCAAGCCCGCGCGGCACCAGCACTCCGACGCCACCGAGGGCCCGAAGAAGCTGCCGTGGGGCGAGGGTGAGCGTCTCCAGAAGGTGCTCGCCAAGGCCGGTGTGGCCTCGCGCCGCGCGGCCGAGGACATGATCGCGGCCGGTCGCGTCGAGGTCGACGGCAAGATCGTGCGCGAGCAGGGCCTGCGGGTGGATCCGCAGAACGCGGTCGTGCGCGTCGACGGCACCCGCGTGGTCGTGCGCGACGAGCTGGTGCACCTGGTGCTGAACAAGCCCAAGGGCTGGCAGTCCACCATGTCCGACGATCTGGGCCGTCCCTGCGTGGGTGACATCGTCGCCGAGCGCATCGCCGCCGGTCAGCGCCTGTTCCACGTCGGTCGCCTGGACGCCGACACCGAGGGTCTGCTGCTGCTGACCAACGACGGCGAGATGGCGCACCGGCTGATGCACCCGTCGTTCGAGGTGCCCAAGACCTACCTGGCCACCGTCAACGGCGAGGTCAACTACCGCCTGGTCAACAAGCGCCTGCGCGACGGCGTCGAGCTCGAGGACGGTCCGGCCAAGGTCGACAAGTTCGTCCTGCTCGAGGCGCACGAGGGCCGGTCGCTGGTCAAGCTCGTGTTGCACGAGGGCCGCAAGCACATCGTGCGTAGGCTGCTCGACGAGGTCGGCCACCCCGTGGTCCGCCTGGTGCGCACGCACCTGGGCCCGGTCGCGCTGGGTGATCAGCGTCCCGGCACGCTGCGGGTGCTCGGCCGCGACGAGATCGGCAAACTCTACGAGGCGGTGCAGCTGTGAACGGAGTGGACCTCCCGGTGGAACTCACCGGCGGCCGGATGGCCGGTGACGGCACGCTCGTCGTCGCGATGGACGGGCCATCGGGCACCGGCAAGTCGAGCGTCTCGCGCAGGCTGGCCACCCGCCTCGACGCTCGCTACCTCGACACCGGCGCCATGTACCGGGTCGCGACCCTGAGCGTGCTGCGCGCGGGCGTCGACCTGGCCGACCCGGCGGCGATCGCCGCCACGGTGGCCGAGCTGCCGCTGTCGATCGGCACCGATCCCGGTCACGAGGTCATCGAGCTCGACGGCGAGGACGTCTCGGCCGAGATCCGCGGCGACGCCGTCACCAAGGCCGTCTCGGCGGTCTCGGCGGTGGCGCAGGTGCGCGAGCAGCTCGTCGCCCTGCAGCGCGAGATCGCCGCGGTCGCCGGGCGGATCGTGGTCGAGGGCCGCGATATCGGCACCGTGGTGCTCACCGGCGCCGACGCCAAGATCTACCTCACCGCCTCCGCGGAGGCGCGCGCCCAGCGGCGCAATGCCCAGAACATCCGCGAGGGCCGCGGCGACGACTACACGGCCGTGCTGGCCGACGTGCAACGCCGCGACACCCTCGACTCCACCCGCACGGTGTCGCCGCTGCGCCCCGCCGCCGACGCGGTGCTCGTCGACACCAGCGACCTGACGATGGACGAGACCATCGACGAGCTCTACCGCGTGGTGGCCCAGCAGCTTTCGGCCACGACAGGAGGGTCGCGATGATCGACGAAGAGGTTCTGGTCGGAGACGGCACCTGGAGCGACGAAACCGACTGGGAGATCGCCGATCTCGACGGTGAGCAGGAGGACGGCGAACATCTCGCCATGCCGACCCTCGCCGTGGTCGGGCGCCCGAACGTGGGCAAGTCGACCCTGGTGAACCGCATTCTCGGCCGCCGCGAAGCCGTCGTGGAGGACATCCCCGGCGTCACCCGCGACCGCATCTCCTACGAGGCGAGCTGGGCCGGGCGCCGATTCCTGGTGCAGGACACCGGCGGTTGGGAACCCGACGCCAAGGGCCTGCAGCAGCACGTCGCCCGCCAGGCCGAGGTCGCCATGGAGACCGCCGACGCGATCCTGCTCGTGGTCGACGCGACCGTCGGCGCCACCGCCACCGACGAGGCCGCGGTGCGCAAGCTGCGCCGCTCCAAGATCCCGGTGATCCTGGTGGCCAACAAGGTCGACGACCAGAAGGTCGAACTCGAGGCGGCCAGCCTGTGGTCGCTGGGTCTGGGTGAGCCGCGCATGGTCTCGGCCGCGCACGGCCGCGGCACCGGCGACCTGCTCGACGACGTGCTCAGCGCCCTGCCGGAAACCCCGCGCGAGGGCACCGGCGTGGCCGGACCGCGGCGCGTGGCCCTGGTCGGCAAGCCGAATGTCGGCAAGTCCAGCCTGCTCAACAAGCTCTCGGGCGACGAGCGTTCGGTGGTCCACGATGTCGCGGGCACCACCGTCGACCCGGTCGACTCGCTGGTCGAGCTCGGCGGCAAGGTGTGGAAGTTCGTCGACACCGCCGGTCTGCGCCGCAAGGTGTCCAATGCCTCGGGCACCGAGTTCTACGCCTCGCTGCGGACGAAGTCGGCGCTGGAAGCCTCCGAGGTGGCGATCATGCTGATCGACGCCTCGGTGCCGATCACCGAGCAGGACCTGCGGGTGATCAGCCTGGTCGCCGAGTCCGGCCGCGCGCTGGTGCTGGCGTTCAACAAGTGGGACCTGGTCGACGAGGACCGCCGCTACATCCTCGAGCGCGAGATCGATCGCGATCTGGTGCGGGTGCCGTGGGCCCAGCGGGTCAATATCTCCGCCCATACCGGCCGCGCGGTGCAGAAGCTGGTGCCGCAGATGGAGACCGCGCTCGAGTCCTGGGACAAGCGCATCTCCACCGGTCGCCTGAACACCTGGCTCAAGGAAGTCATCGCGGCCACCCCGCCGCCGATGCGCGGCGGCCGCCAGCCCCGCGTCCTGTTCGCCACCCAGGCGGGCACGCGCCCGCCGACGTTCGTGCTGTTCACCACCGGTTTTCTGGAGGCGGGCTACCGCCGATTCCTGGAGCGCCGCCTGCGTGAGGAATTCGGCTTCGACGGCTCGCCCGTGCGCATCTCGGTGCGCGTGCGCGAGAAGAAGGACCGCAAGAAGTAGGCGTTATGCCGTCGCGAGCCCCGGGCCCTGTGCCCGGGGCTCGTTCGCGTTTCCGGTGCCCATCACGCGGTCGAGCAGATGGTCGACCAGCGCGGTCGCGCGCGCGGCCAGGCCCGCGTCGGTGAGCATGCCCTGGGCCAGCCCCGCGACGGCGATCAGCGTCACCTCGGCATCGGCGCGCACGATCGACTCGTCGGCCGCGGGCCCGCGCAGGGCGCGCAGCTGGGCGGCGACCGCGTCCACGATGTAGGTGGGGGTCTCGGCGGTGTCCGCGGATTCGAGGTGCGGGCCGGTGAGGGTCGCGGCGTGGAAGATGCCGAGGATCACCGCGTTCTCCCGGCTCGGCTCATCGAGCGGGAGCAGCCCGAGCAGCACCGCGCGCACGATCTCGCGCGGGCCCGCGCCGGGACCGAGCTCGCCCAGCGCCCGATGCAGCCGGGCACCGGCATCGGCGACCACCGCGCGGTGGGTGGCCAGCAGGAACTCGCGCTTGGTGCCGAAGTAGTACTGCACCGACCGCACCGAGACTCCCGCCTCGGCGGCGACGGACTGAAAGGTCGCCGCGTCGAGTCCGCCCCGCGCGATGACCCGCCGGGCGGCACCGGTGATGGCGCCGCGCCGTTCCTCGTGATCGGCCAAGCGTGGCACTGCGGTCTCCTTCTGTCCGGCGAGGTCTTCATGGTACGCCCATATCACTTATGTGGTACGGTCATATCACCAACGAGATTCAGGGGTGGTCATGGCCAAGATCGGGCGATTCAAGAACGACAAGGCGCGCGAGGAGTACCTGCGTGCCTATCGCGCACTCGAGCAGGAGATGCCGGTCCCGTCGACCACGGTCGACATCCCCACGTCCTTCGGCAGCACCCGGGTGCGCACCGCGGGCTCGGGTACGGGGATTCCGATCGTGCTGCTGCATTCGATGGGCGGCAACAGCCTGGCCTGGAACCACGTGATCGAGGACTTCGCGCCCGGGCACGTCGTCCATATGCCCGAGATGATCGGCACACCCGGCCTCAGCGTGCAGACCGCCCCGCTCGACGAGTCCGGGTTCGGTACCTGGCTGGGTGAGGTCCTGGACGGTCTCGGCGCCGATCGGGTGCACCTGGTCGGCTATTCGCAGGGCGCGTGGGAGGCGCTGGTCATCGCCACCACCCAGCAGCGCCGACTGGCCAGCCTGACCGTCATCGAGCCGAGCGGCACGCTCACCAAGATCAAGTGGAGCCTGCTGTGGATGATGATCCGGGTCGGCGCGCGCCCGACCGACAAGAACCTGCGCGCGATGAACGCCCGGATGAATCCTGGCGTCACCCTCAGCGACGCGGAATTCGACGGCGTCAAAGCGGCACTGGGCTACCACCCGTCCATCGGCTATCCGAAGCTGTTCACCGACGAACGCCTGGCCACCATCACCACCCCCACCCTGGTGATGCTCGGCGCCGAATCCCTGGTCGTCGACCCGGTCCTCGCCCAACAGCGCTTGCGCGAGAACCTCCCGCGCTGCGAGGTGGTGATCTTCCCCGGCGAAGGCCACGGCCTGTTCCACGCCATTCCGGAGGCGATCGTCCCCCGCATCCTCGATTTCACCGCCCGCTACGAACCGACCGACGTCCGCCACGGCGACTGACCACAGCGAGCGTCCCCCACCGGGATGTCCGCCCCGCACGATGCGCCGCCGCCGGTCGCCCGCCGCCTGTTCCCCCGGACGCGCCGTCAGCGCAGGTGGTCGGTGCGGGTGCCGTGTTCGTCGAACAGTTCGGCGTAGACGTGTTCGCTGGCGGTCGGCCATCGCCCGCTGGTAGCCCTCGACGCGCCGCGCGAAGGAGTGGGTGACAGCTCTCGCGGTCAGTCGTCGGTGCCTTCGACGCGCCAGCGGGTGGTGACCGCGCGGACGCAGGGGGAGTCGGTGAGGGCGTCGACGGTGTCGGTCAGGGCGGATTCGGGGGCGCGGTGGGTCAGGACGATGAGGTGGGCGTCGGTGTCGTGGAGTTCCTGGCGGACGCGGGCGATGCCGACGCCGTTGTCGGCGAAGAGGGTGGCGACCTGGGCGAGGGCACCGGCGTGGTCGGTGACGTGGAGGTTCAGGTAGTAGCGGGTGGGGGTGTCGCCGAGGGGTGCCAGGGGGAGTTCGGCGTAGGTGGAGGGGCGGGGGGCGCGGGCGCCGTGGACGCGGTCGCGGGCGGCGGTGACCAGGTCGCCGAGCAGGGCCGAGGCGGTCGCGGGGATGTCGGCGGGGCCGGAGAAGACGAGGTGCCCGGCGCCCTCGGCGGTCACCGAGACCGCGCTGACCGCCGGATCCAGGTGGGCCAGCGGGTGCTCGGCGGGGAGCAGGGCGGGGGAGACCCGCACCGAGATTCCTTCCTTGCCACCGTGTTCCGGCCCGGGCGGCTCGCTGACCAGCGTGCACACCGTGAGCGGGCGCAGGCGCAGTGACAGCGATTCGGCGGCCGCCAGATCGTGCGCGGAGACCGGACCCGAGGGCACGCGGTGCACCTCCTCCGGCTCCACCCGGGTGTGGAAGGCCAGCGTAGCCAGGATCGCGGCCTGGGCGACGGTGCGATCGTCGTCGCGATGGGGGAATACGCCGAGCACCTGGCGGACCCGGTCGCCCGCGAGCGACTGGGTCAGCGGCCGGACCACCGGCACCCCACCGCCCACCGCCGCCTCGAAATACAGGTCGCCGCGGTGCTGTTCGGCGGCCGCCGTCAGCGCGTACCCGTGCCGGGCCACCGTGTGCGCGTTCGCCGTGATCACCGAGCGTCCCGCGCGCAGCGCGTCCAGGACCGGCGCGGACGCCCGCGCCGACTCGCTCGCGTCGACTGCCAGATCGGGGCTCACCGTGTCGAACACCAGCCGCGCCCCGATGCGGGCGCGCAGGTCGGAGCCGGTATCCCGGATGATCCGTTCGACCTCGGCGGCCAGCGGGCCCGCGCCGAGAACAGTGACACCGAGTTGTGAAGCCATGGAATTCGCCTAACCGCCGAGAGCTGCCGAGCCGGGGATCGCCGCGGGCACGCGCTACCCCCGAGATGCCAGTATCCGGGCCTGATCCCTTCGGCGGCAGTCCTTTTCGCGCACCAATCTCCCCGGTTGTGTCCGGTTTGCCTGGATACTCGAAAGGGTCACCCGCGGATCGCACGCGGGCGAGCAGGGGAGAGGACGACGTCAATGGCCTTGGTGGTACAGAAATTCGGCGGCTCATCGGTCGCCACGGCGGAGCGCATCCGCCGGGTCGCCGAGCGGATCGTGGAGACCAAGAAGCAGGGCAACGACGTGGTCGTGGTGTGCTCGGCGATGGGCGACACCACCGACGAGCTGCTCGAGCTGGCGGGCCAGGTGGCCCCCGCGCCACCACCGCGCGAGATGGACATGCTGCTCACCTCCGGTGAACGCATCTCGAATGCCTTGGTGGCCATGGCCATTCACTCACTCGGCGCCGACGCCCGGTCGCTGACCGGGTCGCAGGCCGGGGTCATCACCACCGGCGCGCACGGCAACGCCAAGATCATCGAGGTGGACCCGGGCCGGGTGCGGCGCGCGCTCGACGACGGCGAGATCGTGCTGGTCGCCGGGTTCCAGGGCGTCAGCCAGGACAGCCGCGACGTGACCACCCTGGGCCGCGGCGGCTCCGACACCACCGCCGTCGCCCTGGCCGCGGCGCTGAAAGCCGATGTCTGCGAGATCTACACCGATGTCGACGGCGTGTTCACCGCCGACCCGCGCATCGTCGCCGACGCGCAGAAACTCGACCGGATCTCCTACGAGGAGATGCTGGAGATGGCGGCCTGTGGCTCCAAGGTGCTGATGCTGCGCTGCGTGGAATACGCGCGCCGCTACGACGTTCCGGTGCACGTGCGCTCGTCCTACACCGAGGGGATCGGCACCACCGTGCACGGCTCGATGGCCGATATCCCCGCTGCTCAGGCCGTGCTCACCGGTGTCGCGCACGACCGCAACGAGGCCAAGGTGACCGTGGTCGGCCTGCCCGACGAACCGGGCTACGCCGCCAAGGTGTTCCGCGCGGTGGCCGACGCCGAGATCGGCATCGACATGGTGGTACAGAACACCGGTACCGGCCGCACCGACATCACCTTCACCCTGCCCGCCGCCGACGGCGCCCGCGCGGTCGCGCTGCTGCGCAGCCGCCGCGCCGAGATCGGCTTCGCCGACGTGCGCTACGACGACCGGGTCGGCAAGGTGTCGCTGATCGGCGCGGGCATGAAGAACCACCCCGGCGTCACCGCGACCTTCTGCGAGGCGCTGGCCGCGGCGGGCATCAACCTCGACCTCATCGCCACCTCCCAGATCCGCATCTCGGTGCTGGTCCGCGACACCGACCTCGACGACGCGGTGCAGGTCCTGCACCGTGCCTTCGACCTGGGTGGCACCGAGGTCGCGGTGGTGCACGGCGGTACCGGCCGGTGAGCGCGGCACGGGCATAATCGGGCACATGGGCACACGGATCACCACCTACACCCGCGCCGGGCTCGCCTTCGACGTGGTCGACGCGGGCCCGCTCGACGGGCCCGTTGTCGTTGCCCTGCACGGCTTTCCACAGACCAGCAGCTCGCTGGCGGCGCTGACCGGCCTGCTCGCCGACCGCGGCTACCGCACCGTCGCCCCCGATCAGCGCGGCTACTCCCCGGGCGCCCGGCCGCGCGGACGGCGGGCCTACCGCCTGTCCGAACTGTCCGGGGACATCGTCGCGCTGATCGAGGTGATCGGTCGCGGCCCGGTGCACCTGGTCGGGCACGACTGGGGTGCCATGGTCGCCTGGGTGGTCGCGGCGAACCACCCCGAGCTGGTCAGCTCGCTGGTCACGATCTCGGTGCCGCATCCCGGCGCGTTCCTGCGCTCGCTGACCTCGAGCGATCAGCTGCTGCGCTCGTACTACATGGGCCTGTTCCAGCTGCCCGCCCTGCCGGAATACCTGCTGCGCACCCGGCCCGCGTTCCTGCGGCGGGTGCTGGCCTCGACCGGGATGCCGGACGAGTCGATCGAGCGGGTGCGCGCCGAGATCGTCGACGGCGGCGCGCTCACCGGCGGCCTGAACTGGTATCGCGCGCTGCCGCTCGGCGGGTTCGGTGGCCCGCTGGGCCCGGTCGAGGTGCCGGTGACCCATGTGTGGAGCTCCGGTGACACCGCGCTGAGCCGCCGCGGCGCCGAACTCGCCGGACGGTATGTGCGCGGTGACTACCGGCTGGTGGTGCTCGACGGCGCCTCGCACTGGCTGCCCGAGGAACGCCCGGCCGAGCTGGCCGGGATCGTCGCCGAGCGGATCGAGTCCACCCGCCGCTGACCGGGTTCAGCGGTGCGGATACACCAGCGGTCGCAGGGCCGCGGCAGTGGCCGGGATGAGTGGCGCGGGCCCCACCGCGGCCCGCGCCGCCAGCTGCTCGGCGATGCGCGCCCGCACGCCACACCACTCGTCGTGCAGGATCGAGTAGAACGCGGTATCGCGCACCGCGCCGTCGAGCCCGCGCGAATGTGCCCGGCGCACACCGTCACACACCGCGCCCAGGCGTTCGATCGCGGTGCGGGAGCGCTGGTTGCGGGCGTCGGCACGCAGGCTCACCCGCCGCACCGCCCAGCTCTCGAAGGCGTGGGTGAGCAGCAGCAGCTTGGATTCGAGGTTCACCTGGCCACCGCGCACCGCGGGCACCAGCCAGGTATTGCCGATCTCGACGGCGTCGGGAATCGCGCCGCCGGGCAGCGCGGACACCGGCTCGGCCGATAACGGCCAGGTCAGCGGGCCCTGCCAGTAGTCGAGCCGGGTGAAACGGGTGGCGCCGACGACACAGTCGTCGGCGCTGGTGAGAATCGCGAAAGCCAGCGCGGTGCCTGCCAGCTGCGCGGCCTCGGCCTGGAAGACATAGGTGCGTGCCTCCTGTTCACCGTGCGGGACGATGGTGAACCCGGCTTGTCCGTCGAGCGCGGCCGCCGCGGCGACCAGACCGGGAACGTGGTGGGGTGCAAGCGGTTCCAGCCGTACGATGCGGCCATCGAGGATAACGGGTGCGGGCATGGTGACCGGCGTCCTTCGTCTGATGAGGGTCGCCGAATCACGAGGCGTGGATCTCACGCGGCACGTGATTGCGGCGAAGCGACACGAACGATCCAGCGGCATCGAAAAAAGCAAGATGGACGATAGCCGACCGTGCCGCGTTCGCCCACACGAACGCACAAGATGTCGGGACCGGAAAATTTCCCGGTTTCGTGGACCCGGACGAAACGCCTACCGCTTCTCGGCGAGGGCCGCCACGATGAGTTCCTCCCACACCGACAGGTCCCGGTCGGCGTCCTCGGCGTGCGGCCGCCACCGCGCGGCCGGGACCACCCCGGGTGCGGTCAGGGTGAGCGCGCCGAAGAGCGCCTCGATCTCCGCGCCGGAGCGCCAGCGGCCGCGCCCGAAGGTCGATTGCAAGGTGGTCTCGGCCGCCACGGTCTCGGGATTGTCCCCCGAGCGGAAGTGCGAGATGAACACGGCGCTGCCCACCGGGACCTGTTCGGCGGCCATCTCACGCACCGCGCGGGTGAGGGCCTGGCGGTTGGTGACGGCGATGGCCACCGAGCCGGGCAGATTCTGCTTGAAGTGGTCGCCGACCGCCCCTCCCGCTGTGCTGGTGCGTGCCGCCGCCCATCGTAGGAGAACTCCGGGGTCCCGGCAGGGTTTCGGAACGGCTGCACCCGCGAAAGCTGTTCTGGGCGTGTCGATTCCGATATCGATACGCGGGAACTGCCGGTACGGGTGCGTCGGTTGGCTAACTCTGTAACGGCCGGTGTTCTCGGCCTGTTTTCGCACGTCAGAGCCATAACGGTTCGATAAATCACAATCGTGACAGTTCGTTGAGCAAACGTCCAGTTGTTCGCCTGTTTCGCCAGTTCCGAGCCGTGTTCCCGGGGAGAGGCTGTCTCGTTATCACTTCGTGTCGCACGTATGTTCTATGTGATGCAGATCACAGTAGGTGTCTTTCGTCCGGTTCGGGTGGCACGCTCGTAATTGCTGAACGTTAACCGTTTGTGATCAACGGCAGGTCGAAGTGGATCTTCCGTCACGAACGCACCACAGGGGATCGGCAGTGATCACCTACCGGCCGTGTCGATACGGCCGTCCGGAAGGGGCCGCATGGTTATGAGCAGCATGTATTTCGACTCCAATAGCAATCTGCCAGTTACCGGCCGAGATCGCCGCGTCACCGCGAATCCGGCCGCCGAATCGCCGCTCACCCCGCTCGCGATGCCGGGTCTGCTCCTGGGCATGGTCCTGCTGGGCCTCGGCATCATCGCCGCGGTGCGCCTGGGCGACTGGACCGGCGACTACGGGGCGCCGCTGGTCCTGCTGGCCTACGTCTTCTATATGGCCGCCGCGGCGCGCCTGGTGCAGTGGAGCGCCGTCACCGTCTGGGCGGTGCGGCACCGGTAGTGGCCAGGGACGTCTCAGCCGTCGCGCAGAATCCGCGCGGCGGCATCGAGGCCCTCGGTGGAACCGACCACGATCAGCACATCGCCCGCCGTGATCGGGAATTCCGGCCCGGGCGAGGCGATCACCGCGCCGGTGCGCATCGCCGCCACGATCGAGGCCTTGGTGCGAGTGCGCAGGCGCGTCTCGCCGAGGGTGCGCCCGTCGTAGGGTGAACCGGCGCCGACCGGGAACTGCCGGGTGCGCACGCCGTCGAACTCGCGATGCTCGGCCTCGAGCTGGGCGACCACCTGGGGTGCGCCGAGCAGGCTCGCCAGCGCCGCTGCCTCGTCGGCGGACAGCGTGATCTGTTCGGTGACCTCCGGGTCGCCCGGCCGCCCGACGAGCAGGTCGACGGTGCCGTCGCGGCGCTCGACGATCCCGATGCGGCGCCCGCCCTTGCGTGCCGCGAAATCCTTGCGTACCCCCACGCCGGGCAGTGGCGTCACGTCGATCTGCACACCGTCCACTGTAACCGGACAAAATGGACGTAGGGTGGTCACAGTTCGACGGCCGGGTGGTGTCGAAGAGTTATCCGCGCGCAGGCGCATTCGGCGATTTCGGGCGACGATCAGCTGCCGCGGAATTCGGAATCGCGGGACGGAGCGGGCGGAATTCGGGCCACGGTGCGAGGCATATCGGGATCGCCCGCTGATTGCCTCGAATTGTTAACGAATCAGGACCGATGTCTGTTGCCGCTGTGCGTCTTTCGGGGCCTGCTACTTCTCGATTACAGTGCAGGAATCGCTCGACTCCCGGCGACGGAGGTACCGACATGGCGGATTCCCGGCGCGGCCCCACCGGTGCGGACCCCGAAATCACCACTACTGTGCTGGTTTCGCCGGTGACCGAGCCGCCGGTCCCGTCCGACGATTCTCCCGAACGCGTCGCCATCCGCGCCCGGATCAAGAAATTCGTGCTGACCGTGGTCCTCGTCGCGGCTCTCGGCGGCGCGCTGTTCGGCTACGACACCGGTGTCATCTCCGGTGTCCTGGTGTTCCTCACTCCGGATTTCGGCCTCACCCAGGCCCAGGTCGGCGTGATCACGAGTTCGCTCCTGATCGGCGCGGCCATCGGCTCCATCACCGGCGGCTGGATGGCCGACCGCTGGGGCAGGCGAACGACCCTGCTCTTCGCCGCCGGGCTGTTCCTGATCGGCGCGCTGGCGCAGGCCGCCGCGCCGAACGCCTCGATCATGATCCTCACCCGGCTGGTCCTCGGCGTCGCCGTGGGTACCGCCTCGCTGGTCGTGCCGATGTACGTCTCGGAGATCGCGCCCGCCACCTATCGCGGCAGGCTCGTCTCGATGAACAGCCTGATGATCGCGAGCGGCCAATTGCTGGCGTACATCGTGAACGCGGGCCTGGCGCCGACCGGGAATTGGCGCTTGATGCTGGTGATGGCGGCCATTCCCGCGGTCGCTCTGCTGATCGGCATGCATTTCATGCCGGATTCTCCGCGCTGGTATCTGAAAGTCGGTCGCGAAGACGATGCCAGAAAGGTGCTGCGACGCTCCTATTACCCGGAGAACGTCGAACCGACGATCACGGCGATCGAGCAGACGGCGGCCGCCGACGCGGCCGTCAAGGACAGTTTGCGCGACCAGCTGCGCAGGCCGAAAGTGCGCGCGCTGTTCGTCACCGGTGTCGGGCTGGCCCTGATCCAGCAGTTCGTCGGCGTCAACACCGTCATCTACTACGCCCCGTCCACCCTGGCCGCCGCGGGGATGGGCGACAACGCCGCGATCACCAGCTCGATCGGCATCGGCGTCGGCGCGGTGATCGGTGTGATCGTCGGCATGAGCCTGGTCGACCGGATCGGCAGGCGCCCGGTGATGTTCCTCGGCCTGACGATCATGATCGTCGCGCTGGTCGGGATGGCGCTGGTCGAGCGTCTCACCCAGGACACCGTCACCGGATATGTCCTGCTGGTGCTGATGATCGTCTACATCTCCTCGTTCCAGGTGGGGGTCGGCGTGCCCACCTGGCTGCTGCTGTCGGAGATCTTCCCGGCGCCGATCCGGGCCACCGCGATGAGCATTACGACCTTCCTCATCTGGATGGGCAACTTCGTTGTCTCGCTGGTGTTCCCGCCGCTGGGCGAACTGTGGGGTGCCTCGACGATGTTCGCGATCTTCGCGGTGGTCTCGGTGCTGTCGCTGGTGTTCTGCTATCGACGGGTGCCCGAGACCAAGGGCGTGTCGCTGGAGCAGATCACCGCGGCGGCGGAGAGTTAGCACGTGACGGGCAGGCGGGCGGAAAGGGAGACGACATGCGGGCGTTGACTGTGGTGCCGAATCAGGCCGGATCGCTGGCGGTGCGGGAGGTACCCGACCCGGTCGCCGGGCCGGGCGAACTCCTCGTCGACGGGGTCTCGCTGGGGATCTGCGGCACCGACCGGGAGATCGCGAGCGGCCTGTACGGCTGGGCGCCGCCGGGCAAACAGCAGCTCGTGCTCGGCCACGAATCGCTGGGCCGGGTGCGGACCGCGCCGGAAGGAAGTGGTTTCGCGCCGGGCGATCTCGTCGTCGGGATCGTGCGGCGGCCGGACCCGGTGCCGTGTGGCGCGTGCGCGCGCGGCGAGTTCGACATGTGCCGCAACGGCCGCTACGTCGAGCGCGGGATCAAGGAGATCGACGGCTACGGGTCAACGGCCTGGGTGGTGCGCGCCGATTACACCGTGAAACTGGATCCGGCGCTGAGCGAGGTCGGGGTGCTGATGGAGCCGACCACGGTGGTCGCCAAGGCCTGGGATCAGATCGAGCGGATCAACCGGCGGGCCTGGTTCGAGCCGAAGTCGGTGCTGGTCACCGGTGCCGGGCCGATCGGTCTGCTGGCCGCGCTGCTCGGCGCCCAGCGCGGGCTGGACGTGCACGTGCTCGACCGCACCGACGAGGGCCCGAAGCCGGGCCTGGTCGCCGATCTCGGCGCCACCTTCCACACCGGCTCGGCGGCGGCGGTGGCCGACAAGATCCAGCCGGACCTGGTGGTGGAGGCGACCGGCGCGCCCTCGGTGGCACTCCAGGCGATGGAGGTCAACAACCCGGGCGTGCTGATCTGCCTGACCGGGGTCTCCTCGCCGGGCGCCGACACCGAGGTCGACATGGGTGAGCTCAACCGCAACATCGTGCTGGACAACGCGCTGGTGTTCGGCTCGGTGAACGCCAACCGCCACCACTACGAACTCGCCGCGCAGGCCCTGGCGAAGGCCGACGCCTCCTGGCTGACCCGGCTGATCACCCGGCGACTGCCGCTCGAGCGCGCGCTCGAGGCCTTCGATCCGGGTGATCACGCCGATATCAAGGTCGTTGTCGATCTCTGAGCGGACCTCAGGCCTGCGGCGGGTCGACGAAGATGTCGTATTCCAGCTCGCCCGCGCCGCCGTAGCCCGACAGGTCGGTGATGCCCTGCTCGCGCAGCACGTCGACATCGAGGAAGGTGTTGCCGGTGGTGGTGCGCGCGTCCTTGCCGAGGATGGCCACGGCGGCGTCGGCCACGATCTCCGGGGTGCGGGCCTTGGCGATGGCGTCGTCGCCGCCGAGCAGGTTCTGCACCGCGGCGGTGGCGATCAGGGTCTCGGGCCACAGGCAGTTGGCGGCCACGCCGTGCTCGGCGTATTCGGCGGCCCAGCCCAGCGTCAGCAGGGACATGCCGTACTTGGCGAGCATGTAGGCCGGTGCCTGGCCGAGCCACTTCTGGCTGAGGTTCAGCGGCGGGGACAGGCTCAGGATGTGCGCGTTGTCGCTCTCGCGCAGGTGCGGCAGACAGGTCGAGGACAGCAGGTAGGTGCCGCGCAGCTGGATCTGCTGCATCAGGTCGAAACGCTTGATCGGCAGTTCCTCGGTCGAGGCCAGCGCGATCGCCGAGGCGTTGTTGACGCAGTAGTCGATGCCGCCGAAGCGCTCGACCGCCTTGGCCACCGCGTTGCGCACCGAGGCCTCGTCGCGCACATCGCCCACCACGGCCAGGGCCTGGCCACCGGCGGCCTCGATCTCGGCGGCGGCGGTGTGGATGGTGCCGGGCAGTCGAGGGTCGGGCACGTCGGTCTTGGCGAGCAGCACGATATTGGCGCCCTGGCGCGCGGCGGCCACGGCGATCGCCAGGCCGATTCCGCGGCTGCCACCGGACATGATCATCGTGCGCCCGGCCAGCGGGAACGGGGCTGTCATGGGGACTCCTTGTCGTGGACTAGGCCGCGAGGCGGCAGGTGCCCGGTGACGTTACAGATGAAAAACGATTGTGGCAATACTGAAATATGTACACTCGAGGCGTGAAAAGCGCTGTGACCGGCTCCGACGTCGCCATCCGCCCGGTGACCGCGCGCTCGGCCCTGGTCCGCATCCTCATCGCCGCCGACTCCCCGACGATGACCTCCCGCGAGATCTGCGCCGCCACTACCGCCATCGGCTACCCCGAGTCCACCATCCGGGTCGCGGTCTCCCGGATGGTCGCGGCGGGCGATCTGCTGCGCGAACGCCGCGCCTACACCCTCGACCCCGCCCTGCGCGCGCGCCGCAGTGAGCTCGCCGCCCCGCGCACCCGGCCGTGGACGGGGGACTGGGACCAGGTCGTCGTCACCGCCGGTGGCCGCCCCGCCGCCGAGCGTGCCGCCCTGCGTACCACGCTGCTGTCGCTGCGCCTGGCCGAACTGCGCGAAGGCGTGTGGATGCGCCCGGCCAACCTCGAGCGCGCCTGGCCGACCACCTTCGACGACGCCCTGCTGCGGCTGCGGACCCACGCCGTCGACGACCCGGTGGCCCTGGCGCGCCGGTTGTGGTCGCTCGACGAGTGGGCCGCCCGGGCCACCGGCCTGCTGGCCGCCATCGAAACGCCGGATCCCACCGCCGAATTCACCGCCGTCTGCGCCGGGCTCGACCATCTCACCACCGACCCGGCACTGCCCGCCGAGCTGCTGCCCGCGGACTGGCCCGCAGGCCGGTTGCGGGCGCGGACCGCCGACTACCTCGCGTGGTTCCGTACCCTCGCCCCGGCCGACGCGGACCGCTGAAAAGCCCAGGCTTCGGCACACATCCACGGTAACTCCTGTGCGCCTCCCGGGGTGCGCGGCGATCAGCGCCTACCATGGGGGCAGCCGTGCGACGTGGCGGCGCCGCATGGTGCGTGGGGAAGGACCCGCCCCGAAAGCTGGGGCGGGTCGCACACACCGGTGGCCGTGGATGTCACGCGACGGCGCGCAAGAGGTTTCGGCTTCGGATGCCGCGCAACGGAATTCGTGCGCGGCATCGCCGGAACCGTCATCGGTCCGGGGTCCCCCGGTGGCCGTCGATCCCGAGCATGCCGAGGGCGAAGTTCGCGTAGTCCGTCGCGATCCGTTCCGGCGTGGCCGCGCCGTCGAGCCGAAACCATTGCGGCAGTGAGGTACACATCGTCGCGATCGCCCGCCCGGCGGCCCGCGCCCGGCCGGTGTCCAGCCCCGCCTCGGTGAGCGCGGCGTCGATGTCGGCGTCGAGCCGGTGCTGGATGGCATTGCGCGAGGCCGCGATCCGGCGCCGGTTCTCCGGTGTCAGGCTGCGCATCTCGCTGGCGCCGATGAAGGCCAGCTCGCGCCGGTGGGTGTGGAACAGCGCCAGCGCCTCCACCACCCTGGCCACCCGGTCGCGTCCGCCGGTGGCCTCCCGCCGGGCCGCGTCCACCCGCCGGTGCAGCTCGTCCATGGTCAGGTCCAGCGCGCGGACCAGCAGTTCCTGCTTGTCGCGATAGTGGTGGTACACCCCGGGCACGCTCATGCCCGCGCGCTGCGCGATCGTGCGCACGGTGGCCCCGTGATAGCCGGTCTCGACGAACGCGGCGATGGCGGCGGCCAGGACCGGATCGATGTCCAGCGGCGGGAAGACTCGCCAGTCGTCGGCGGTGCCGGTGGGGGTCGTCGTCGGTGCCCGCCGCGCCGGTGTGTCGTCGAGCAGGGCGGCGGCGGTGGTGCCGAAGGTGGTCGCCAGGGCGATCAGCCGGGCGGCCGAGACGCCGGTCTTGCCGTTCTCCACGGCGCTGAGCGTGGCCGGGCTGACGCCGAGGCGCCGCGCGGTCTCGCGCAGCGACAGTCCGGCGGCGGTCCTGGCCCGGCGCACCCGCGCACCCAGCGCCACCTGTTCCGAGGTGTTCACGATGTTCAGAATAGCTGAACAACGCCGATCGGGAAGTGGTCCGGCATTGACACATTGAGCGGCGACATGTCAGTGTCGATGGCGTCCAGTGCCGAGCGAGCGTTCGGCACGCGAGATCGAGGAGTTGGTCCGTGGCGATCGACCTGTCCCATCCCGCCGAGGTGCGCCGCCTGACCGAGGCCACCCGCGCCTTCGTCCGCGAGCAGGTCCTCCCGCTCGACGACGCCCACGACGGTGACATCACCGCCGCGGGCGGCGAGAAGCTCCGGATCGAGTTGCAGCAGGCCGCCCGCGACGCCGGTGTCTTCGCCCCACACGCACCCGTCGAATACGGTGGCCACGGCCTGACCATGTCCGAGCGCGCCCCGATCTTCGAGGAGGCGGGCTATTCGCTGTTCGGCCCGACCGCGCTCAATATCGCCGCGCCGGACGAGGGCAATGTCCACATGCTCGCCCACATCGCCGACCCCGAGCAGAAGCAGCGGTACCTCGCGCCGCTCGCGCGCGGCGAGGTGCGCTCGGCCTTCGCCATGACCGAACCCGCCCCCGGCGCGGGCTCGGACCCGTCCGCCCTGACCACCCGCGCGGTCCGCGCGGCGGGTGGCTGGCGCATCACCGGCCAGAAGTGGTTCATCACCGGCGCCGACGGCGCGGGATTCTTCATCATCATGGCCCGCACCTCCGGCGAACCCGGACAGCGCGGCGGCGCCACCATGTTCCTCGCCCCCGCCGACGCCCCCGGCCTGCGCGTCGGCAGGCACATCGACACCCTGGACCGCTCGATGCTCGGCGGGCACTGCGAGGTGTTCTTCGACGACCTGCTCGTCCCCGATGTGGCCGTCCTCGGCGAGGTCGACCGCGGCTTCGACTACGCCCAGGTCCGGCTCGGTCCCGCCCGGATGACCCACGTCATGCGCTGGCTCGGCGCCGCCCGGCGCGGCCACGATGTCGCGGTGGCGCGGGTGGCCGAACGCGAGGGCTTCGGCTCGCGCCTGGGCGATCTCGGGATGATCCAGCAGATGATCGCCGACAACGAGATCGATATCGCCGCGACCCGCGCGCTGCTGACCCGCGCCTGCTGGGAACTCGACAACGGCGAGCCCGCCGCGAACGCCACCTCGATCGCGAAAACCTTCGCCGCCGAGGCGATCTTCCGGATCATCGACCGCAGCATGCAGATGTGCGGCGGCCTCGGTGTCGCGGCCGATCTGCCGCTGGCCCGGCTCTCGCGCGAGGTGCGCCCGTTCCGGATCTACGACGGCCCCTCGGAAGTGCACCGGTGGGCCATCGCCAAGCGCGTGGTGAGCGCCGCCAAGCGAGCCCAGCGGGACAGCGAATGAACCTGCCCGGCATGGATGTCGCCGCGCTCGAGCGGTTCCTGCGCGATCAGGGTGTGCCGGTGCAGGGCGCGCTGCGGGTCGAGCTGATCAGTGGCGGTCGTTCGAATCTCACCTTCGCCGTGGCCGACGACGTGTCGCGCTGGGTGGTCCGGCGCCCACCGGTGGCCGGGCTCACGCCCTCCGCGCACGATATGGCCCGCGAGTTCACCGTCACCCGCGCGCTGCGGGATTCCGCGGTGCCGGTGGCGCCCACGGTCGCCTTCGACGCCGACGGGACCGCCCTGGGCGCCCCGATGACCGTGGTCGAGTTCGTCGACGGCACCGTGGTCCGCGATCAGGACGACCTGGCCGCCCTCACCGACGACCAGGTCGGCGCGGCGACCACCGCCCTGGTCCGCGTCCTGGCCGACCTGCACGCCGTCGACCCCGCGGCGGTCGGGCTGACGGAGTTCGGCCGCCCCACCGGCTTCGTCGCGCGCCAGGTGAGACTCTGGGCGTCGCAATGGAACCGGGTCAGCACCCGCGAGCTGGCCGATGTGGCCACCCTGCACGCCGCGCTGGTCGAGGCGATCCCGGCCCGCTCGGCCACCTCGATCGTGCACGGCGATTTCCGCATCGACAACACCATTCTCGACACCGCCGACCCGGGACACGTTCGCGCCGTGGTCGATTGGGAACTGTCCACTCTCGGCGACCCGCTCACCGATGTGGCCCTGATGTGTGTCTACCGATCGCCGGTCTTCGACCTGGTCCTCGGCTCCCGCGCCGCCTGGACCAGCGACCGCCTGCCCACCCCCGACGCGCTCGCCCAGTCCTACGCCCTCGCCGCGGGCCGCGACCTGGACGACTGGGGTTTCTACCTGGCCCTGGCCAACTTCAAGCTCGGCGTCATCGGCGAAGGCATCACCCACCGCGCCCGCCAGGGCTCCGACGCGGGGGCCGCCGCCGAACGCGCCGCCGAGGCCACCCCCGAATTCATGGCCGCGGGCCTGCGGGCACTGAGAGGACAACGATGACCGTCACCCGATCCGCCCTGATCAGCGGCGCCTCCCGCGGCATCGGCCGCGGTATCGCGCACCGGCTCGCCCAACAGGGCTACGCGCTGACCATCACCGCCCGCGACGCCGACCGCCTGGACACGGTCGCGGCCGAGCTGCGTGCCGCGGGTGCCGCCGAGGTCGTGCCGGTCGCCGCCGAGATGGCCGACGAGGACGGCATCGGCCGGGTCGTCGCGACCCACGCCGAACGCCACGACACCCTCTCGGCGCTGATCCTCAATGCCGGTGTCGGCACCGCGGGCCCGATCGCCGACTCCTCGATGCGCCGCTTCGACAAGACCCTCGCCGTCAATGTCCGCGCGCCGCTGCAGCTGATCCAGACCGCGCTGCCGCTGCTGCGGGCGGGCGCGGCGGCCGACCCGGCGCGCGGCGCCAAGGTGCTCGCGCTCGCCTCGATCACCGGCGTCTACGCCGAGGCGGGCCTGGCCGTCTACGGCGCGGCCAAGGCCGCGCTCATCTCCCTGCTGGCCACCCTCAATGCCGAGGAATCCGGCAACGGTGTCACCGCCACGGCGCTGGCGCCCGGCTATGTCGACACCGAGATGAGCGCCTGGATCCACGACCGCGTCCCGCCCGAACGCATGCTCGCCGTCGACGACATCGTGGAGATGGCCGACGCGCTGCTGCGGCTGTCCGCCCGCGCGGTCGTCCCGGAGATCGTGCTCTCGCGCGCCGGAGCCGACGCCTATCACGCCTGAGGACGCGGCCCCGTCGCGCGTCAGCTCGCGCGGCGCTGCGGCTCGCTGCGGTAGCGGGTGACGCCGCCGTCGATCTTCAGCAGCTTCCACAGCGGCCGGGTCACCCGGTTGCGGAAGCCGAGTTCGTCGGCGAGCGTGCGCATATCGCCGAAGAACCCGCTCAGGATCGCGCGTGAGGCCGGGCTGCGCCAGAAGGCGTCCTTGAACACCTCGTCGGGGATATCGAACTTGCGCGCGAACGACTTCGACGGTTTGACCAGCTCGTCGGCCAGCCAGCGCATCGCGATCGGGAACGCCACCGCGCACACCCCGGTACTCACCGGGTTCATCCGCGCCACATGGTCGCGCAGGAACTCGTGGGCGAAGGAGATGTGGCGCGCCTCCTCGGCGATGTGGATCTCCATGATCCGGCGCAGCGTCGGCTGGGTCGCGCTGCCCGAGCGCAGCAGGGCCTTCTGGTAGTGGTCGATCGGTTCCTCGCCACCGAGGATGCCGATGAACAGGATGGCCCAGAAGTAGCCGCCCGCCACGCCGATGAACGGGGAGGTCAGCCGGAACAGCGGCCGCATGCCGGGCACATCGTCCCCGATGCGGTTCACCAGCTCCTGGAACATCTGGATGTGGTTGCACTCCTCGGTCATCTCGTGGAGGCAGTACCGGAATTCGGGGGAGCCGTTGGGCAGCGCCATGGCGTACTGCATCATGCCGCGGATCAGGATGGACTCGAACGCGAGGCCCACCTTGGCGGCATTGGCCTGGCGCCAGCGCCCGATCTCGACGCGCCGCTCCAGCGGCAGGTTCTGGTACCAGCTCGTCGCGCCGAGGGGGTCGAGCTCGGGCGAGAGCACCCAGCGGGGATCGTCGCGGTCGACTGTCATCTCCGGTGCGTCCCAGTCGATATCGAGAAAGGGATCGAACCGCCGGTGGACCGATCCTTCCGACAGGGTGAGCAGGGTGTCGGCGTACTCCGATGCGGGGGTCGTGGTTTTCGAGAACGTCATTGTTTCTCTCCATTGTCACCGGGACGGCCGAGGTACCGGCACATCCCTCAACTAACTGTAACGCACTGTCCCACCTATTTCCAGGGTCATCAGTCGGCCCGGGGAATCCGCCCGTCGACGTCGGTGAATCCGTACTCGACCGCCAGATCGGCGACCTTCCATGCCTTGCCTGCCCGGCTCTGCCGGTGCGGATCAGCGGCCAGCGCCACCACCGCGCGCCCCGGGAAACGCGGGGTCTCGGCCGCGCCGAGATCGAAGGTGCCCTCACCCGGCAGGGTGACCAGGCGCCTGCCCTGATCGTCGGCGGGTACCAGCTGCAGCAGTTCGGTGTCGACGATGCCCGGCCAGATCGAGACCGCCGTGGCGCCGGTGCCGTCGAGGTCGTGGGCCAGGTCGGCGGTGAGCCGGTCCAGGGCGGTCTTGGCGACGCCGTAGACGGCATTGTGCATATAGCGCTCCGCGCCGGGGGAGGACACATTGACGATCAAACCTGCCGACTCGATCAGCAGCGGCGCCGCGAAAACGCTGGCCACATAGTGCGATCGGACGCCGATGTCGAAGGTCTCGTCCCAGGCATTCGGCGGCACGTCCCAGAACTTGCGGCCGAGCCAGCGGGCGGCGGCGGGGGAGTTGTAGACATTGTTCACCAGCACGTCCAGGCGGCCCTGCTCCGCGCGGACCTGAGCGAACAGCTGCTCGACCGCCGCGTCGTCGCGGTGATCGCAGACCACCGCGACGCCCGTGCCGCCCAGTCCGGTGATCTCGGCGGCGGTGGCGTGCACGGTGCCGGGGAGCCTGCCCGGTTCGGCGGTGCGCCCGGTGACGTAGACCGTCGCCCCGGCCGCGCCGAGTTCCAGGGCGATGCCCTTGCCGATACCGCGGCTGGCGCCGGTCACCACCGCGACGCGCCCGGCCAGAATCTGGGGTGTTCCGCTCATGACCTCCGGACACTACCGTGAAATGAGAACACGTTCTAGAAATTGGAGATGGTAGTGGAGCAGACCCATCGATTCCTCGACACCGACGGCGCCCGGATACACCTCACCGAGCAGGGCCGGGGCTATCCCGTCGTGTTCTGTCACGGCTTTCCGCACACCGGCTTCATCTGGCATCGCCAGCTCGCCGCCGTCGCCGCGGCGGGCTGCCACGCCATCGCCCCCGACCTGCGCGGCTACGGACGCACCGAGGTCACCGGCGATGTCACCGCCTACACCAACGCGGCCGTGATCGGCGATCTGCTGGCCCTGCTCGACGATCTCGGCGCGGAGCAGGCGGTGTTCGTCGGCCTGGACTTCGGTGCCCAGCTCGTCTGGGAACTCGCCCTGCGCGCCCCCGACCGCGTCGCGGCCGCCGTCGTGCTCAACAACCCGTTCTCCCCACGCCCACCCCGCGCGCCCTCGGAGTACTGGACCAAGGCCGCGCAGCGCCACTTCCTGCACCTGGCCTACTTCCAGGAACCGGGCGTGGCCGATGCCGAACTTGCCGCGCGGCCACGGGAATTCCTGGCCCGGGTCTATTTCGCGCTCTCCGGCGACTACCACTACCTCGACACCTGGAAGAACCCGCCCGGCCTCGGCTACCTCGACGTCCTGCCCGCGGCCCCCGACCTGCCATGGCCGTGGCTCGACGAGGCCGAATTCGACACCCTGGCCACCGAATTCGAGCGCACCGGCTTCACCGGCGGCCTGAACTGGTACCGCAATCTCGACCGCAACTGGGACCTCACCGCACCCTTCGCCGGGGCCACCGTGCCGGTCCCCACCTACTTCCTCTACGGCGAGCACGACCCCGACATGGCGGGCTTCAGCGGCCGCGACCCGCTGGCCACGCTGCGTGCCTCGGTCACCGATCTGCGCGCGGTGGTGCGGGTCCCGGACGCGGGCCATCTGGTGCAGCTCGAGCAGACCGCGGCTGTCGACGCCTTCCTGCTCACCGCGCTGCGCGAACTCGGTGTCGCGCCGCCTCAGCCCGCGCAGGCCGAAGCGAGGTGAAATCCGGCCGGACGGCGGTACTTTGGATGGGGTGTTCACGCAATGGGGGAACCTGGTCCACCGCCGCCGGTTCGCCGTGCTCGGCGTCGTCGTCTTCGCGCTGCTGAGTCTGGGCGGCTACGGGCTGGGCCTGCACGACCATCTCAGCTCCGGCGGAATGGACGATCCCGGCTCGGAGTCCGCGCTCGCGGCCCGGCTGTCGGACTCCGCGTTCGGCCGCAATCACGACCTCGACGTCGTGGTCCTCTACACCGCGCCCGCGGGCAAGACCGTCGACGATCCGGAGTTCAGCCGCCGGATCGTCGACCATCTCAACGGCCTGCCGGACGCGTATCCCGGCGTGATCGCGGGCGTCAACGGCGCCTACTGGCCCACCGAGACCGGGCGGGCCAGCGGCGTGGCGTTCGCGACCCCCGACCGGCAGCGCGCCGTCGCGGCCATCGCGCTGGTCGGCGACGACGACACCGAGATGCTGCGCAGCAACCGTGCCGCCGCGGGCGCCTTCGCCATTCCCGGCATCGACGTGCGGGTCGGCGGCCTGCAACCGGTGGCGGGAGCGCTCAACGACACCCTCGCCGACGACATCCGCCGCATGGAAGTGCTCGCCTTCCCCGTGGTGGCGGTGCTGCTGTTCTTCATCTTCGGCGGGGTGGTCGCGGCCGCGCTGCCGCTGATCGTCGGCGGGCTGACCATGCTCGGCGCCAGCGGCATCGTGCGCACCTTCACCCATGTCACCGAGGTGAACTCCTTTGTCGCTCCGGTCGTGTCGATGATCGGTGCGGGCCTGGCGATCGATTACGGCCTGTTCATCGTCAGCCGGTTCCGGGAGGAACTCGCCGAGGGCCACGACACCGCGACCGCGGTCCGGCGCACGGTGACCACCGCGGGCCGCACCGTCGTCTTCTCCGCGACCATGATCATCGCCAGCGCGGGCGGGCTGCTGCTGTTCCCGCAGGGCTTCCTGAAATCCATCGGCTACGGCGCCATCGCGACCGTCTCGCTGGCCGCGCTCACCGCCATCACCCTGCTGCCCGCCATGCTCGCGGTGCTCGGCCCGCGCATCGACGCGCTCGGCAGCGCCCGGCTGCGCCGCACCAGGACCGCCGCCGAGGTGGAGAACGGCTTCTGGGGCAAGACGACCGACTGGGTGATGCGCAGGCCGGTGCGGGTCGGCGCGGTGCTGTGCCTGGTGCTGATGCTGCTGATCCTGCCCGCCCGCAACCTCGCCTTCGGCGGTTTCAGCGAGCGCTACCTGCCCCCGGACAACACCACCCGCGTCGCGCAGGAACAGATCGACGAGGCCTTCCGCGGCCGCCGCTCCGACCCGATCGAACTGATCTTCGTGGCCGACAACAGCATCGCGGTGGGTACGGCATGGAAGCAGGCCAATGCGGCACCCGGCATCGCGGCGCCGTTCGACCTGCCCTCCCAGTCGAGCATCGACAAGCAGGTCTTCCGCGCCAAGACCACCCTCACCGACGCCGACGACCCGGGCCCGACCATCGAGTACCTGCGCTCGATCCCGCTGCCGGACGGGGTGCGCATGCTGGTCGGCGGCGTGCCGGTCATCCAGCAGGACAGCCTCGACGCGTTGCTCACCCGGATGCCCGCGATGATCCTGCTGGTCCTGTTCGTCACGACCCTGCTGATGTTCCTGACCTTCGGCTCGCTGATCCTGCCGATCAAGGCCGCGCTGCTGAGCGCGCTCGGCCTCGGCTCGACGCTGGGCATCCTGACCTGGATCTTCATCGACGGCCACGGCGCCACCCTGCTCGGTTTCACCCCGCAACCCATCCAGGCGAACATGCTGGTGATGATCATCGCCATCATCTACGGCCTGTCCATCGACTACGAGGTCTTCCTGCTCTCGCGCATGGTGGAGGCCCGCGCCCGCGGGGCGACCACCTCCGAGGCGGTGCGCATCGGCACGGCCCATACCGGGCGCATCATCACCGCCGCCGCGCTGATCCTGCTGGTGGTGACCGGCGCCTTCGCCTTCTCCGACCTGGTGCTGATGCAGTACGTCGCCTACGGCATGATCGCCGCGCTGATCATCGACGCGACCGTGCTGCGCATGCTGCTGGTGCCCGCCGCGATGAAACTGCTCGGCGACGACTGCTGGTGGGCGCCCGCCTGGATGCGGCAGATCCAGCGCCGCATCGGTCTGGGCGAAGCACTGCCGGACGATCGGGGCCCGGACCTCACCACCGCGTCGGCACGGTGAACGGTGGCACCTGCTCGGGGGTCACCGCGGAGACCACCACGACACCCGCGCCGAGGAAATTGGCCACCGCGCGGTCGATGTGATCGGCCGAGGTGACCACGACGGCGTCGCGCGCGCCGATCTCGCGCAGGATCGCGGCGGAGAAGCGCGCGTTCTGGATCGTCGAATCGGCCTGCGCTTCGCGGTGGACGCGCTCGGCGGGAATACCCTGCTCGACCAGCCAGGCCGCCATCGCGTCGGCCTCGGTGACCCCGTTGTGCGGGTTGCCGCCGGTCACGACGATGGGCGACAGCGGCGCCAGCACGGCCTGGACATAGCCCGCCGTCAGCCGGTCGACAAGTTCCGGGCGCATGCTGCCGTCGGGCAGCAGGCCGTAGCCGAGGATGACGATGGCGGTCTCGGGGCCGCGCAGCCCCAGCGGCGCGACCGTGGCCGCCGGACCCGGCCCGGCGTGCGCGGGCGGCGTGCCGAGCAGGACGGAGGTGGCGACCGCCGCGCCCGCGAGCGCGCAGGGCAGGCGGCGGACAAACGGGCGAAAAGGGACGAAGAGGGCGAACATTCGGAAACTCCCGGATAGGGCGGTGGTGTCGCCACAGAATCCGCTGTGCGATCCGGGAATTCGCCGGTCATGCCGTGTTCCTGGGCAATTCACACGGGAATTGCCGTGGTTTGGTGGCGCGTGGAAATCCGTCTGGGTTTCTCCAAAGTACCGACCAGCCGTTATGTGACTGGCGACAATATCGCGCCGAATGGTTGCCCAGGGGGTCCGCAACACCGATGGTGGATACGTGGGATTTTCGGTCCCATGCATCGAACCGAGCCGTGTGGATTCGACATCGGAGTCAGAATGAACAGCTTGCTCGACAATCATCGTGGTTGGGTCGCCGATATCTTCGCCGACGGATTGCGTGGCCACAGCGACACTCCCGGCCCGCGCGCCACCGCCGCGGTCGACGCCACGCCGCTGCCCCCGCGCGACCGGCGCCCCCGCGACGAGCAGGAGGTGATCGGCTGGCGCGCGCTGTGCACCTGCGGTGGCTGGCAGGGGCGCACCTGGCTGCGCACCCAGCACGCCGCCGACCACGCCCCGCGGGACCGCGTCCTGTACTGCCCCGGCGGCCGTCTCGACGCCGAGCTCACCTGCCTGGTCGCCGCCGAATGGGACTACCACCGGCTGGAGATGCAGGCCCTGCTGCCGGTGCACCTGGCCTTCCAGGATTCGGCTTCCGCCCAGCAGCGCCTGGTCGAGGCCGTGCGGTTCGTCCGCGCGTCCGGCGCGTCCTGGGACGCCGTCGGCCGGGTGATCGGCGCGGAATCCGCCGAGGCCGCCGAACGGACCTTCCGCCCCTGGCTGACCCCCGCCTTCGCCGACAGCGTGCCGGTCGACCTGCCCTAGGGCCTCTACCCTGGAAGGGGACCTGCTCCGGAAGGAGGTCCCGCATGCCGTTCGCCTCGCCCCTGCGCGCCCTGCTGGCCGCGACCCTGGCCCTGGTGACCGTCTCGGCCTGCGCCCAGGACCGGCCCCGCGACGAAACACCCACCGCCGTCGCCTCGTCGGTGGCGCCGAGCAGTCCCGGCGGGATCCCGGACCTGGCCGCCGCCGAGGAGGTGGCGCGGGGCCTCGACGTCCCGTGGGGCCTGACCTTCCTGCCCGACGGCGCGGCGCTGGTGGCCGAACGCGATTCCGGGCGGATTCTGCGGGTGCTGCCCGGGCGGGCGCCCGAACTCGTCCACGAACTGCCCGAGGTGGTCGCGCGCGGTGAGGGCGGTCTGCTCGGCCTGGCCGTCGCCCCCGGCGAATCCGCCGACGTCTACGCGTATCTCACCGCCGCCGAGGACAACCGGATCGTGCGGTTCCGTCCCGGCGGGCCGAATGAGGTGGTCTTCGCCGGAATCGCGAAGGCGGGCAACCACAACGGCGGCCGGATCGCCTTCGGCCCCGACGGCATGCTCTACGTGGGCACCGGCGACGCGGGGGACAGTGCCCTGGCGCAGGACCCGGCGAGCCCCAACGGCAAGATCCTGCGCCTGACCCCCGACGGCGACCCCGCACCCGGCAACCCGACCCCCGGCTCGCCCGTGCTGAGCCTGGGCCACCGCAATGTCCAGGGCCTCGCCTGGGACGGCGCGGGCCGCCTCTACGCCGCCGAATTCGGCCAGAACCGCCTCGACGAACTCAATCTCATCGAACCCGGCCGCAACTACGGCTGGCCCGCCGTCGAGGGCACCGGCGGCGCCGATCGCGGCTTCGCTGAGCCCTTGCTCACCTGGCCGACCTCGGCCGCGTCACCCTCCGGCATCGCCATCGCGGGCGACACCCTCTACCTCGCCGCCCTGCGCGGCGAACGCCTGTGGACCACCACCCTGGCCGACGGCACCGCGGCCGAACCGCGGGCCCACTTCACCGGCACCTACGGCAGGCTCCGCACCGTCACGGTGGCGCCCGACGGCGCCCTGTGGCTCACCACCTCCAATACCGACGGCCGCGGTGACCTGCGCTCCGGCGACGACCGCCTCCTGCGCTTCCCGGCACGCTGAGCGAGCTCCCCGGGCGTGTCGGTGCGCGCCGCTACTGTGCGGACATGGTCGATTCGGATTCGGCGGTGCGCCGACTGACCCGCGAGGCGGGAAACCTCCTGCAGCCCTACGGTTTCCACGGCGGTGACGGCCGCTGGGTCCATCTCGGCGAGGCCGGTGTCGCCACCATCCGCCGCACCCGCGTCCAGCGCACCTGGACCGACGGCCAGCAGGTCCTGCGCTTCGGCCTCGAACTCACCGCCACCCCGCGGGCCTGGTGGGAATTCCGCACCTGGCGCGACACCCGCCACGGACTCCCCGCCACCCCGCTCGACCTGGCCACCGGCCCCGGCCTCCTCGACACCCACGGCCTGCCCGCCGACTGCGCCACCCCCTGGACCCTGCGCGTCGACCCCACCCGCCCCGGCCGCCACGCCCACCCCGCCGACCTGGCCACCCTCCGCGCCGACCTCCCCCGCCGCCTCCACACCTACGCCCGCCGAGCCCTGCGCCTCCTCGACCCCCTCCACCACGCCCACGAACTCCACGCCACCCACCCCGAAGCGTGGGAACCCTTCCTCGTCCTCCTCGCCACCCAGGGCCCCACCCCCGAACTGGACGTCCATCTCGCCGCCGCGACCGACATCGTCGACGTGCTCGCCTACCTCGACGAGCGCTGTCCGCCGCGCGTTCCGGTCGTGCGCTAGTCGTCGTCGGTCTCGATCCAGTGGAATCGGTGATCGCGCAGGGGCAGGCTGTTCAGGTCCACGCGATCGAGGGTGAGTGTCACCGGGTAGCCGTCGACGGTGCCGTCGAGGTGCAGGCGGTCGGTGCCGTCGTGGCGGTAGGTGAAGGTGGCGAGCAGGGCGGAACGGGACAGTTCGAGGTGACGGGTCTCGGGGTCGATGGTGGCGTGGACGTCGACGAGGGTGTCGTCCATCCGCTGGTAGGTGGCCCAGGCGGGCTCGTCGAAAACCAGTCGGCGCCAACGGGTCCGGTCGGTGGTCAGCGGCGGGATGTCGATGCCGTCGCGGGTGAACTCCGTGACGGTCCAGATGCCGTGGACCGGTGACGCCGGGGGGTGCTGCTCGCGCCAGTAGTCGATGCTCAGGGGGAGGAACGCGGTGGACATCCAGACGCCGAGCAGGATCTGCGCGGTGGCCGCGATGCGCCGGGATCGGCGGGTGTGGAAGGGGTACGGGGCCGTGGAGGCGCCGGTGGGACGGTCTAGGAACAGGACATCCGCCAGCCGCCGCGCTTCCGGTGCCAGCAGGACCAGCGACATCAGCAGCAGATGCCCGGACAGGGTGCGCACGTGGACGCCGAAACACAGGTCCAGCACGAACACCATCGACATGTTCACCGCCACCAGCAGCGCACCGGCCATCCGGGTCCGCGGAACGAACAGCAGAATCCCCGCCAGCACCTCGGCCGCGCCGAGCATCACCTGGTAGGGCGGCGAGACGCCCACCTGATACCAGAGCACATCCAGCGGGGTGAAATCCCCGTACGGCGTGATCAGCGTGCTCAACGGCGGCGTGGGCATCTGGGTCGGAATCAGTTTCGCCAGACCGTAATTCATCATCGCCCCGGCGACACACAGCCGGATGAACAGGAAGAACCAGCCCGCGAGCTGCCGATACTCGCGCCGCCGGGCGAGCAGTGTCCACACCGCGGTCCCCACCAGACCGATCACCAGCAGGCAGAACAGCAGCACCCAGTAGATGAGCTGGTCCCGGCCGCCGGTGCGCACCAGCGGAACCTCGTCGGCGCCGAACACCCGCTGCCCCACCCACCGCAGCCAGGGTCGCAGCAGCTGCAGCTGCCAGGTCGACGGGTCCGGCAGCCAGGACCAGGTGGGCACCAGCCACCCCGCCAGATCGGTGAGCAACTGGGGATACAGCAGGCAGTACAGCCCGAAATACAGGAAACAGAACCGGAAAGCGATGCGGGTGAACGGATTCCACTGCGCGGGTGCGGTCTGGTCGGCGGCGTCACCGGGCGACGCGCCGGATCGGTGGACTTCGGAGATGTCGTCGTGATCGACCGCGATGCGGTGGTGGGACGCTCGGAGACGGCGACCTCCACATCCTCTGCGTCGGCTACCGGCACCGCCACGGCCACGGCTGACCGTGCTGTGATCGCGGTGCCGCGACCCCGACACCGGAGCCAGGCCCGCGGAACTGCGATCCCTGACCGTGCACCGGCGGCACGGCCGAGGGGCCGTAGCGCAGGCGCCCACCGCGGCTCTGCTCTCCGGAATCCGCCCTCGAACTGCTGCCACGGCAGCATTCGGCCGGTCGGATCCAGCGCGCGGCCGTCGCCGCCGCGCTCCTCAGCGGGCCCGCGCGTCGCGGCGTACTGCGGGCCCGGCGACGGACCGCTCAGATGACGCCCAGAGCCAGCATCGCGTCCGCGACCTGGATGAAGCCGCCGATATTGGCGCCTGCCACATAGTTGCCCGGCACGCCGTATTCGTCGGCGGTGGCCAGGCACCGGTCGTGGATGCCGCGCATGATCTCGGCCAGCCGCTCCTCGGTGTGCTCGAAGCTCCACGAATCGCGCGAGGCGTTCTGCTGCATCTCCAGCGCGCTGGTGGCCACCCCGCCCGCGTTGGCGGCCTTACCCGGCGCGAAGACCACCCCCGCCGCGCCGAACACCCGCACCGCCTCCGGCGTGCACGGCATATTGGCGCCCTCGGCGACGATCTGGCAGCCGTTGGCGACGAGCTTGCCCGCGGCGGCGCCGTCGAGTTCGTTCTGGGTCGCGCACGGCAGCGCGATATCGCAGGGCACCTCCCACAGCGACCCGTCCGGCACGAACCGCGCGGTCCCCGGCCGGGCCGCGGCGTACTCGGCGATCCGCCCGCGCCGGACCTCCTTGATCTCCTTGAGCACCTCGAGGTCGATGCCCTGTTCCTCGACCACGTATCCGCTCGAATCCGAGCACGCCACCACGGTGCCGCCGAGCTCCTGCACCTTCTCGATCGCGTATACGGCCACATTGCCCGAGCCCGACACCACCACCCGGCGGCCCTCCAGCGACCGGCCGGTCGCGGCCAGGATCTCCTTGACGAAGAACACCACCCCGTACCCGGTGGCCTCCCGGCGCACCTGCGACCCGCCCCAGGTCAGTCCCTTGCCGGTGAGGACACCGGACTCGTAGCGGTTGGTGATGCGCTTGTACTGGCCGAACAGGTAACCGATTTCGCGCCCGCCCACACCGGTGTCCCCGGCCGGGACGTCGGTGTGCTCGCCGAGATGCCGGTAGAGCTCGGTCATGAACGCCTGACAGAACCGCATCACCTCACCCTCGGAGCGGCCCTTCGGATCGAAATCCGAGCCGCCCTTCCCGCCGCCGATGGGCAGCCCGGTCAGCGAGTTCTTGAAGATCTGCTCGAACCCCAGGAACTTCACGATGCCCAGATACACCGAGGGATGGAACCGCAGCCCACCCTTGTACGGCCCGAGCGCGGAGTTGAACTCCACCCGGAACCCCCGATTGATCTGCACCGCCCCGGAATCGTCGACCCACGGCACCCGGAAGATGATCTGCCGCTCCGGCTCGCACAACCGGCGGATGACCGCCGCGTCGGCGTACTGCGGATGCTTGGCGACCACGGGCGCGAGACTGTCGAGCACCTCGTGCACCGCCTGGTGGAACTCGGTCT
The DNA here is from genome assembly GCF_037034205.1 of Nocardia sp. SSK8. Lineage (NCBI taxonomy): Bacteria > Bacillati > Actinomycetota > Actinomycetes > Mycobacteriales > Nocardiaceae > Nocardia > Nocardia sp. SSK8. The sequence goes on along the minus strand of NZ_JBAGKD010000015.1, from coordinate 109,579 downwards.
CGCCGGGGTTGCGCCGCAACACCTCGTCGTAGATGTCGCTCAGCTTCGCGTCCAGGACAGCCACCCGTGGACTCCTTGTCTCGTCGTCAGCCGCGGCCACCGTCACCGGCCGCACCTCACACGCTAGCCGCACCGGCTGTGAGGTCGAGCTCACACGGGGGCTTCGCGATCCCGCCGCGCACTCGCGGCAACACCCACTCGGCCGCCGACCTGCCCCGCCACGACCCGGATACATGACATCGCAGAACCCTCGTGCGGCGGCGATGTCGTGCCAGCCGGTGCCGGGCACAGGGGCTCGGCGTCGCCGGGCGGGGAGTCGGTGGGTGGCGTGGCGCGGGCGTCGGTAGGGGACTTCTCAGGGTGAATTTCCGGGTCTTTCCAGGATCCGGAGACCGAAACCGGATTGCTACGGTCCGTGCGTGAACCGTGCTCGTCGCAGTCCTTCCGGATCTCCGGTCACCGATGTCGCGTGGTTCTTCGCGATCGCCATCGCGCTGTGCTACGCGCTGTCGGTTCCGATGGTCTTCCGGCTCGTCTCCCCGGACTTCGACAACCTGATCGTTCCGATCCTGCAGCTGACCCCTTTGCTCGCCGCGATCATCATGTGGCTCGCCCGACGCCCCGGAACATTCCGGGCGACATTCGCCACCGGGTGGCGCGGCACACCCCGGTGGGCGGGTATCGGCATCGGCCTCATCACCGCGATCGCCGCCATCCAGGCGGTCATCGCTGTCGCAGCGGGGATCTGGCCGCTGAACCCGCTCGACCAGATCCTCGCGGCGGCGATCTGGATCGTTCCGGTCTTCTTCCTGCAGTCGGTCTTCGCGATCGGCGAGGAGTTCGGCTGGCGCGGCTGGCTGGCGACGCGCGCCGCGTCCTGGGGATTCTGGCCGCTGGCCCTGGTCAGCGGCGCGGTCTGGATCGTCTGGCACCTGCCGGTGCTCGCCGTCATCGGAGATCGCCCACCGTGGGACATCGTCATCTATTTCGCGGGCATGCTCCCGTGGGCGCCACTGCTCCTCGCCCTCCGCTGGCGCTCCGGAAGTGTCTGGCCCGCCGTCTTGACGCACGGAGCGATCAACAGCTTCCGGGTCTTCGTGCTGCAATCCGTCCCCGACGCGACAGATCATCTGCTCATCGAAGTGATCGGCTGGATCCTGACGCTCGCCGCAGCGCTGTGGCTGATGCGCGCGAGCCCGGTACCGGTCACCCAGGGATCCACCGCAGCTCACAGCCTGTCGCCCAGGTAGTCAGTCGCCGCTGCTGCCGCCGCAACCGCTGCTGCTGCCGCTACTGCTACTGCTACCGCCACTACCGCCGCCGCAACCCCCGCCGCAACCGCCACTACTGCTGTTCCCGCCACCGCGACCACCGGCGTTCCAGGCGCGTCGCCGGTAGGCGAGGCTCCGTTGATAGTCGAGGCCTCGTTGGTAGGCGGCTCTCTGTCGGCGCAGTGCTCGCTTGTGGGCGGCCATCTGGAACTGCCTCAGCCGCTGTTCAGGAGTTTGCCGTCGCTCGAGTTCGAACGCCGCCCACAACAGCAGGACGGCCACGGGCAAACTCACGAGACCCAGGAACGAGACTCCGCCGCATACACCGACCAAGACGATCAGCACCGCACCGGCCAACAGAAGGTTACGCATGGCCGGTACCATTGATACCCCCCGGATCGGCTGGGTGATGACGCCGATCCTACCGAAAGACGGCAATGAGGCACAGCGGGTTTCGTATGCCCGAAGCGGGCGAACTGATGCGTTCTTGTCCGGCTTTCCCCCCGATCGGACCGGAAGACCCCTACCGGTATCAGCGTTCGGCGGCTGGAATGCGGGGATGTCTTTCGAGAACAGTATTTCCCTCTCCCGCCGTGGCCTGTTCGCGCTCGGGGGTGCCGTCGCCGCATCCACCGCCGTGGGCGTGCCCAACGCATGGGCCGGGGCCGATGCGGATGTCATTGTCATCGGAGCGGGGCTGGCCGGGCTGGTCGCGACGTCCGAACTGGTCGCCGCCGGTCGACGGGTTCTGTTGCTCGATCAGGAACCGGAAGCCAGTGTGGGTGGGCAGGCGCACTGGTCGCTCGGTGGGCTGTTCTTCATCGACTCGATCGAACAGCGGGCGGCGGGGATCAAGGATTCGCTCGACTTGGCCCGGGGCGACTGGTTCCGCACCGCTGGTTGGGACCGGGGGCCCGACGACGCGCTCGGCGAGGATTATTGGGGCAAGCGGTGGGCAGAGGCCTATCTGGAATTCGCCGCCGGTGAGAAGCAAGCCTGGTTGCGGAGCCTCGGTGTGAACTGGGTGCCGGTGGTCGGCTGGGCCGAACGCGGTCAGGCCGACAACGGCATCGGGAATTCTGTGCCGCGATTCCACGTGACTCTCGGGACCGGTCCCGGTGTCGTCGAGCCGTTCGAGCGATTGGTCCGGGCGGCGGCCGGTCGTGGTGTCACCTTCAAGTTCCGTCATCGAGTCGACGAACTGGTCGTCACCAATGGCGCGGTCACCGGCGTGCGTGGCACGATCCTCGAGCCCAGCGCCGCGGTGCGGGGCACGCCCAGCTCGCGGGTCGCGGCCGGTGAGTTCGAGTTCTCCGCGGCCCAGGTGATCATCACCTCCGGCGGCATCGGTGGCAACCACGCACTCGTGCGGCGCTATTGGCCGCAGCGCCTGGGCAATCCGCCGACGCGCATGATCACCGGCGTCCCGGAACACGTCGACGGACGGATGCTCGACATCAGTGCGGCCGCCGGTGCGCGTCTGGTGAACCGCGACCGCATGTGGCACTACACCGAGGGCCTCGCCAATCACTCCCCGATCTGGCCGGGGCACGGGATTCGCGTGCTCGCCGCACCGTCCTCGATGTGGTTCGACGCCGAGGGCCACCGTTTCCCGCAGCCGGGCATCCCGAGCATCGACACCTTGGGGACACTGGAGCTGATCATGCGGACCGGCTACGACTACTCGTGGTTCGTCCTTAACAAGCGCATCGCCGGGAAGGAATTCGTCCTGTCCGGTTCCGAACAGAATCCCGAACTCACCCGCAAAGATCTCGCCGGATATCTGGCGATGCAGGCGGTTACCGACGTCCCGCCGCCCGTGCAGGCGTTCCTCGACCGCGGCGAGGACATCGTCGTCGCCGACAATCTGCCCGAACTTGTCGCCGGGATGAACCGGCTGGTGGGCAGCGACCGGATCCCGTTCGACCGGCTGCGCGACCAGATCGTCCACCGCGACAGCGAGATCGATGATCCCGCCAGCACCGACCCGGGAATCGTGGCCGTTCGCCGATCCTACGACTACATCGGTGACAAGCTCGTCCGCACCACCGAGCCGCACCACATTCTCGACCCCGCGGCCGGTCCGCTGATCGCGATCCGCATGAACATCGTCACCCGCAAGAGCCTGGGCGGCCTGAACACCGACCTGTCGGGTCGTGTCATCGGTCACGACGGAACGCCGATCCACGGCCTGTACGCCGCGGGCGAGGCAGCCGGATTCGGTGGTGGCGGTATCCATGGCTATCGTGCGCTGGAAGGGACCTTCCTCGGCGGCTGTCTGTTCTCCGGCCGGGCCGCCGGGCGCGCCGCAGCCCGCGAGAGTGCGTGAGACAGCAGCGAATCGGAATCCGCACGCACTGACGACGTGTTCTCCGGCGGCTACCCCGGTGGCGTTTCGGTCGATCCGCCGGACGGCGCGGTGTGGGAGATACCGGCGATGACAGTGTCGACCAACGTATCCAGGTAGGCCTTCGCCTTGGCCTTCGCCCTGGGGCGGAGCGCGACCGGCGTCACCGCCGCGTGCATCATGGTGGCGCCGAAGAGCATATCCATCATGACGGTGGGGTCGGCGCCGGTGGGAAGCTCGCCGCGGCGCACCGCGTTGTGGACGAGGCGGCGAGCGGCCAGGACCACCAGATTGGCCCCGCCCTCGCCGTCCTCCCGTCCGCCTTCCTTGCGCAGCGATATCTCGGGCCGGGCGGCGCGGTCGACGATCCTGCGCAGGTAGGCCACGCCGACCTCGGTGTCGAGCATGTCGAGCATCTGTCCGGCGAGGCGGCGCAGGTCCGATCGGAGGTCGCCGGTGTCGACGTCGGTGTCGAGAACTATCCGTGCGTCGAGTGCGTCGCGGAGCAGCTCGATCTTGTCGGGCCAGCGGATGTACAGCGACGCCTTGCCGACGCGTGCTTCGCGGGCGACCGCGCCCATGCTGAGGGTGTCGAGTCCGCCGCGGGCGTAGAGCGTGATCGCGGCATCGAAGACACGGTTCTCGAATTCGGGATCGCGGGGACGGCCGCGCTGCGGTGTTGATGACACGGCGGGTTCGGGGGACATCTCGGCTCCTGGGCCTTGCGTACGCGAGGACGGTCGTGCCAGGATAGCCGCGCTGATTACCGACCGGCCGTCATCGCCGAACGGGGCCCTCGGGCGCCGATCCGCTCCGGTTCCGGAGGGCGGCCACGCCGATGCCCAGCATTGTGGCTGCCAGCAGCCACCCCAGCCACGGGCTCCGGTGCAGACCCCACTGGATCATGGCCCTGGCTCGCCGGGCGTCGTCGAATTGCGCGGTGCGGGTCGCCTCCGACCATCCGGCGTCGACGTCGATCAGCGTCACCCGGGTCTCGCTGTCCGGCGCCGCCGCGACATATTGGCGCGCGGTCTGGCGGGCGTCGACGATCATCCCGGTCAACGGCTCCACCCGGAACTCCCGGGTGGCGTGGTAGTACCGGCTCACCTCGCGCGTGTCGCCTTTGCTGCCCCCGAAGTACTCCGCGGGCAAGGAGAGCGGCTCGCCGATGCGCACCTGAGGTGTCTCGGAGCGGAAACGGTAGACCTCGATGCCCTCGACCGTGTCGACGCCCTGGAATTCCATGCTGTAGCTGTTGTGCGCGGTGTGGTCGAAGAAGCGGTAGGTGTGCGTCTTGGTCCCGAACGGGAACTTGAAGCTCAGGCCGTCGATGGTGTGGGTGGTCGCCGGGGCGTCGTGTTTGCTGAAGATCTTGGCGTCCCGGCCCGGTACCGGATAGCCGGTGCGGCGGTCGACCGTGATCTGGGTGACCGCCGCGGTGATGGTCGAGTCGGTGGGGCTGTCGATGTCCGCCCGGCTCATCCGGTGTGCGGTCTGGATCGTCATGATGGTGTCGTCGCTGGGCTCGATCACGCTGATCATCTGCGTTGCCCGGACCGGCACCCGATGGGTGGCGAGGGTGCGGTCCCGCACCAGGGTGGCGACATCGACCATCGTCGCGAAACCTGTTGCCTCCGACACGGACCCGGCGGTCAGCGGCACCTTCAGCACGCGAGGTTCGACGAAGGTCGGGATCGCGATCGCGCCCGCTGCCAGGGCCCCGGCCAAACCTAGTGCCGCGATGCCGACGATGCGCCGACGGGGTGGTGACTGTGCCATGTCGTACCTACTTCGATGTAGCTCGATAACCGCTGTGGGTGGAGGCCGGAGAGCGCCTGCCGGAACTGTGGCGTGGCGCACATTCGGTACTGTATGTTAATTGCTTGCGAACAAGCAAGTAAATGCCGGATGCTGCTACTTGGATGGCGGGCGCTCACCGGGCGCGCATCGGGCAGAGAGGGATGTCGATGGGGTTCGATTACGACGTGATCGTCGTCGGTTCGGGATTCGGGGGGAGCGTGAGCGCGCTGCGCTTGACCGAAAAGGGCTACCGCGTCGGGGTATTCGAGGCGGGGCGCCGGTTCGCCGACCACGAGTTCCCGCAGACCTCATGGCGGATTCGCCGATATCTGTGGGCGCCGGCGCTGGGCTGTTACGGGATCCAGCGGGCGACGCTGCTGAAGAATACGTTCGTGCTGGCCGGTGCGGGGGTCGGTGGCGGATCGCTGGTCTACGCCAACACGTTGTACGAGCCGCCGGACTCCTTCTACCGCGACCCGCAGTGGGGTCACCTCACCGATTGGAAAGCCGAGCTCGCGCCCCACTACGACCAGGCCAAGCGGATGCTGGGGGTCACCGAGAACCCGGAGACGACGCCCGCGGACCGTGTCGTCGCGGACGTCGCGCGGGATATGGGCATCGCGGACACCTATCGGCGGACCCCGGTGGGTGTGTTCTTCGGCGGGCCACGGCGGCCGGGCACCGAGGTCGCGGATCCGTTCTTCGGCGGCGTCGGTCCCGCCCGGCGCGCGTGCACACAGTGCGGCGAGTGCATGACCGGTTGTCGACACAATGCCAAGAACACTCTGGTGAAGAACTACCTGTTCCTGGCCGAACGGGCCGGTGCGACAGTCCACCCGATGACCACCGTGACCGACGTGCGCCCGCGGCCCACCGGCGGGTACACGGTGACTGCGGTGCGCACCGGCCGGTCTCTTCGCCGGAACCGCAGGCACTTCACCGCGGAACAGGTGATCTTCTCGGCCGCGGCATTGGGGACGCAGCGGCTGCTGCACCGGCTGCGCGATCGCGGCTCGCTGCCGAACCTCTCGCCCCGTCTCGGGTATCTCTCCCGGACCAACTCCGAAGAGCTGCTGGCGGTGCGGAGCCGGGACGCGTCGACCGACTTCACCAGGGGCGTGGCGATCACCTCGTCCATCCACCCGGATCCGCACACGCACATCGAGCCGGTGCGATACGGCAAGGGCAGCAACGCCATGTCCGCGGCGACCACCGTGATGGTCAGCGGCGACGGACCGAGGCGGCGCGGCTGGGTGCGGGAGCTTCGACGCCACCGCCGGGACCTGATCCGGGTGCACAATCCGCGGCGCTGGTCGGAACAGACTCTGGGCCTGCTCGTGATGCAGTCGACGGACAACTCGCTGACGACCTACACCAAGCGCGGGGTGTTCGGCAGGCGGATGACCACCAGAATGGGGGAGGGGCAACCGAATCCGCACTGGATCCCGGCCGGTCACGAGGTAGCACGGCGGGTCGCCGCCAAGATCGGCGGGATCGCCACCGCGGCCACCAGCAGCAGTGTGTTCGATATCCCGATGACCGGGCATTTCATCGGCGGCTGCGCCATCGGCGCGACCGCGGCGACCGGGGTGATCGACCCGTACCACCGGGTGCACGGCTATGCCGGTCTGCATATCGTCGACGGGTCGGCCATCTCGGCGAACCTGGGGGTGAATCCGTCGCTGACCATCACCGCGCTGGCGGAACGGGCGATGTCGTTGTGGCCCAACCGCGGTGCGCCCGACCAGCGCCCGGCTCCCGGCGACCCGTACCGGCGGCTGCCGCCCGTCGCGCCCGCGCGTCCTGTCGTCCCGCCGAGTGCGCCCGGGGCTCTTCGGCTTCCGATCGTCGAGGTCAGGACGGCACGTGAGCACCGAGGCGGAGTCTCCGATCGTTGACGGCGCGGGCGCGGACGGACCCGGTGTGACCACGCGACGCAGGTACCGCGGGGAATCCGCCGAGCGACGGCGGGCTCGTCGCCATGCCGCGTTGCTCGACGCGGCGCTCGAGATTGTCGGCACCTCGGGTGTCGAGAAGGCGACGATCGGCGGTCTCTGCGCACTGGCGGGACTGAACTCCCGCTACTTCTACGAGCATTTCACCGGTCGGGCGGACGTGCTGGCGGCGCTGGTGGATCGCCTCGTCCGGGAAGTGTTCACGGCGGGCGATGCCGCCTTCGCCGAGAACGGGGGTGACCCGCGCGCCGCGGTGGCCGCGGCGGTCGGGGTCCTGCTCGACGACCCGCGCAAGGCGCGGGCCATCGCGATCGCCCGTGCCGCGCCGGGTGACACCGGCGGGCGGGCCACGATCGGGAATCTGCTCGGCGGACTGGGAGTTTCGTTCCGCGCGGCCAACTGTGGGGCGGGGGTGACCGGGGTGCGGCTGGCCTTCTGTGTCGACGGCGCGATCGGGGCACTGACCAGCTGGTCGCACGGCACGCTGCCGCTGAGCCGGGAACAGCTCATCGACCAGGTCGCCGAGATGATCGAGCGGGCGGGATGCCTGTCGCTGAAGCCGCCGCCCTGTCGATAGGAGTCCGGGCGCGGCGCTCGCGTCAGCGGGTGCCCGGCGGGGGGAGTCCCGGATCCTGTTGCCCGACGATCGATCGCACGCAGTGCTCGACGAACTCGTCGCGGGACACCTGGAGCGAGCCCGACAGCCAGGCCGTGAACAGGGCGCCCAGCATGCCGGTCACGCCGATCGCGGTCATCGCCCGGTACTGCGGAGCGCTGTACTTGCCGGACATGGCGGTACCGACCAATCGGGTGAACGTCGGCATGACCGCCATCGACTGGGTCGCCAGGATCGACTCCGCGAACGGCTCGACCAGCAGGAGCCTGCCCTTGCGTGGGTCGCGGCCGGTGTAGTCGACCAATGCTTCGACCGACCGTCGCGCCACCTCCCAGCGGTCCTCCTGGCCCGCGCCCGCGGCGGCGGAAATCGCGTCGTGGGCCTCGACCGCGACCTCCTGATACAGCTCGGCGAGCAGCGCGTCCCGGTTGCCGAAGCTCTCGTAGAAGTATCGATCGGTCAGGCCCGCGCGTTTGCAGACCGCGCGCACGGTGACCGCTGCCGCGCCCGCGCCGCCGATCAGATCGAGCGCGGCGTCCATCAGGGCGTATCGCCGCGCCTGCTGACGCTCCTCCTTGGTGGCGCCGAGCCACAGGCGCGACGTCTTGTTCGTCGGGGCTGGAGTGTCTGGCATGGGACGACTCTAGCCCGGCATTACGAGTGGTCCAGGTCACATTTCGTCGTATTGACGACATCTGTCCTCGAGTTTAAATTGAGGACAGACGTCATCAATTGCTGACGGGCGTCATCAGTATCTCGAGCAAGGGGATCCACATGGCGAACAAGGTCTTCGTCGTCGGCGTCGGAATGACGAACTTCGAGAAGCCGGGGCGGCGGAAGAACGACGACGGCAGCGACTGGGACTACCCCGATATGGCGCGGGAGTCGGGGACGAAAGCCCTTGCCGACGCGGGTATTTCCTACGATCGCGTCCAGGCCGCGTACGTCGGCTACGTCTACGGCGAGTCCTGCTCGGGCCAGCGAGCGGCCTATGAGCTGGGGATGACCGGTATCCCGGTGGTCAATGTCAACAACAACTGCTCGACCGGTTCCACCGCCCTCTACCTGGCCGCCGAAGCGATCCGCGGTGGCCGGATCGACGTGGCGCTCGCGCTGGGTTTCGAGAAGATGCAGCCGGGGTCGCTGCCCGCGACCTTCGGTGATCGGGAACAGCCGGGCCTGCAGTTCATCAACGGGCTGCTGGAGCTGGGCAAGTACGAGCCGCGATTCCCACCCGCTCCGTGGATGTTCGCGTGTGCCGGGCTCGAACACATGGAGCGCTTCGGCACCACGCTCGAACATTTCGCCAAGATCGGCTACAAGAACCACAAGCACTCGGTGAACAACCCGTACTCGCAGTTCCGGGACGAGTACACCCTCGACGAGATCATGAACTCGCCGATGATCGCCGAACCGGTCACGAAGCTGCAGTGCTCGCCGACCTCCGACGGTTCCGGCGCGGCCGTGCTCGCCTCGGAGGCCTTCGTCGACAAGCACGGGCTCGCCGCCCAGGCGGTGGAGATCGTCGGACAGGCACTGGTCACCGACTTCGGCTCCACCTTCGACGGCACGGCGCGCAACATCATCGGCTACGACATGAACGTCGCCGCGGCCGCGAAGGTGTACGACGAATCCGGGCTGGGCCCGGCGGACTTCCAGGTCATCGAGCTGCACGACTGCTTCTCGGCCAACGAGCTGCTGCTCTACGAGGCGCTCGGGCTGTGCGCGGAGGGCGGCGCGGCCGAACTCATCGACGGCAACCAGACCACCTACGGCGGCAAGTGGGTGGTCAATCCCTCCGGCGGCCTGATCTCCAAGGGGCATCCGCTCGGTGCGACCGGGCTGGCTCAATGCTCCGAGCTGACCTGGCAACTGCGCGGCACCGCGGACAAGCGCCAGGTACCCGGCGTGACCGCGGCCCTGCAACACAACATCGGCATCGGTGGCGCCGCGGTCGTCACCGCCTACCAGCGCGCCGATCGCTGACCCCACAGAAAGGAATCACCATGGGACACATCGAATACTCGAAGGATCTGCAGGCGGCGCCCGAGGCGCTCTACACCGTCGTCTCCGACCCGAACACGTGGGGCGACTGGTTCACCATCCACGAGCGCTGGCTGGAGGAGCCGCCGACCGCGGTCACCGTCGGGTCGAAGCTCGTCGCCAAGATCGTCATGCTCGGCATGGCGAACAAGATGGAGTGGAGCGTCGAGGAACTCGACGCGCCGAACAGCCTGGTGCTCTCCGGCGCCGGGATGGCCGGGGTGAAGGTGCGCTTCTCCTTCGACATCACCGAGAACACCAGCGGGGGAACCACGTTCAAGGTCGCGGGTGACTTCGAGGGCGCCCTCATCAAGGGCGCGCTGGGCAAGGCGGTGGAAAAGGACACCGGCAAGCACCTGGAGAAGTCGCTCGACCAGCTCGACGCGCTGGCCTCGGCGGCCTGAGACATCGTGCCGGAATACGAATTCGACGACTCCGGTCTGGATACCTGGACCGACGACGAGCTCTTCGACGTCACCCGGGAACGGATGGCCGAGTACGCGGCCGCGACCAACGACCCGATCGCCGCGCACCGCAGCGGCGCGATCGCGTCACCGGTGTTCAATATCGTGCCGGTGTTCGACGCCATGATGACCCCCGCGCTGGACGTCCTGCCGATCGAGGCGATCCCCCGGATCGTGCACGGCGAGCACGACTTCCACTTCCACCGCCCGGTGCGGCCGGGGGAACAGGTGCTCGCTCGCGCCAAGGCGATCGGCTACGCCGGACAGGACAACGGGACCTCGTGCACGCTCGTGCTCGAGGCGCGCACCCTGGACGGCGAGCTACTGAACGAGCAGTACGTGACCTGCTTCGTGCGGGGCATCAATGCGGGCAAGACCATCGGAGCCGCCGCGCCGGGCCACAAATTCGACGAGGCCCTGCGCGACGCCGAACCGGTGGCGGTGGTGTGTCAGCACGTCGATCAGGACCAGACGTTCCGCTATACCGGGCCATCGGGGGATCCGAACCCGATCCACCTGGACGAAGAGCTCGCCCAGGAGCTCGGTTTGCCGGGCATCATCGTGCACGGGCTGTGCACGATGGCTTTCGCCTCCTGGGCGGTGCTCACCGAGGTCGCGGCGTCGGATGTGGCGCGACTGCGACGGTTCGCGGTGCGGTTCGCCAAGCCGGTGCTGCCCGGTCAGGACCTCGTCACCACCATCTGGCGGCGCGAATCGGGCACCGGGGCCACCACCTATCAGTTCGAGACCACCGCGAACGGTGAGGTCGTCATCAAGGACGGACTGGCCGTCGTCGCCGGGTGAATCACGCCGCGCACATTCTTCGCTAGCAAGGGAGCTGCACATCATGGGAGCACTGGAGGGAAAGGTCGCGATCGTCACCGGTGGCGGTCGAGGCATCGGCCGCGAGCACGCGCTGCTGTTCGCCGCGGAGGGCGCCACCGTCGTGGTGAACGACCTCGGCGGTGGGGTCGGCGGTGACGGCGCGGATCGCGGTCCGGCGCAACAGGTCGTCGACGAGATCGTCGCCGCGGGTGGCCGCGCCGCCGCCAACACCGATGACATCGCCACCTGGAAGGGGGCGAAGAGCATTGTCGATCAGGCTGTTTCGGAGTTCGGTGGGCTCGACATCGTGATCAACAACGCGGGCATCCTGCGCGACGGCTTCATCCCGTCGCTGTCGGAGCCGGACTGGGACGCGGTGATCGCCGTGCACCTCAAGGGACACTTCTCGGTGTTGCGGCACGCCGCGGAATACTGGAAGGCGAGGTCCAAAGCGGGCGATCAGCCCAACGCCGCCGTGGTCAACACCGCCTCCGGCTCCGGCGTCACCGTGCCCAACGCCGGTCAGGCCAACTACGGCGCCGCCAAGGCGGCGATCGCCGCGCTCACGCTGGTGGCCGCCGACGAACTGGAGCGCTACGGCGTCCGGGTGAACGCGATCGCGCCCATCGCGCGCACCCGGCTTACCTTGCAGACGCCCGGCATGGGCGCGATTCTCGCCGCCGAGGTGGAAGACGGCGAATTCGACTACTTCGCGCCCGCCAATATCGCGCCGCTGGTCGCCTACCTGGCCTCCGACGCCGCCCGCGAGGCCAAGATCACCGGAAAGGTGTACGCGGTGCAGGGCGGTGCGATCTCGGAGCTGGCGGGCTGGCACGACGTGAAGACGATCGAGACCGAGGGGCCGTGGCTGATCGACGACATCGCCGCGCGGCTGCCCTGACCGGCGAGGAGAGCACCTGATGTACAAATGGTCCGAGACGGACGAGCTCATCGAAGAGGCGGTCCGGGAGTGGGTGCGGGAGAACGTCCGCCCGCACGTGGCCGCGCTCGAGGCGGGCACCATGAAGCCCTACCCGATCGTGCGAAAGCTGTTCGCCGACTTCGGCATCGACGAACTCGGCCGGGAAGCGATCGAGAAGATACTCACCGGGCAGCAGCGCAAGCCCGACGCGCGCGTGGACAATCCTGGCAAGAGGGGGAGGTCAGGGTCGCCCCTGGCCGGTCAGGAATCCCTGGCGGTCATTCTCACCAAGGAGCTGTGCGCGGTGAGCATGGGCGTTTTCGCCACGTTCGCCGTGAGCCTCGGGCTCGGTGCCGCCACCATCATGTCGCGCGGAACACCGGCGCAGCGGAAGCGGTGGGTCCCCGATCTGGTCACCTTCGACAAGGTCGCGGCCTGGGCGCTGACCGAGCCGGACTCCGGCTCCGACGCGTTCGGCGGGATGCGGACCACGGTGCGCCGGGACGGCGACGACTACCTGCTCAACGGCCAGAAGACCTTCATCACCAACGGTCCCGACGCTGATGTCATCGTCGTCTACGCCAAGCTCGACGACGGCGACACCACCGTGCACCGACGGGACCGCAAGGTGCTCACCTTCGTCCTCGACCGGGGAATGGCTGGACTGACCCAAGCGGCGCCGTTCGAGAAGATGGGGATGAACTCCTCGCCCACCGGTGAGTTGTTCTTCAGCGATGTCCGGGTGTCGCGGGATCGGCTGCTGGGGGAGACCGAGGAGCATGGCGGTGGTGACGGGCGGGCCAGTGCCCGTGCGGGTTTCGCGATCGAACGGATGGGTGTGGCGGCCATGGCGCTCGGGGTGATCGAGGAGTGCCTGCGGGTCTGTGTCGACTACGCGAAGAATCGCACCCTGTGGGGCAACCCGATCGGCGATTTCCAGCTCATCCAGCTCAAGCTGGCGAAGATGGAGATCGCGCGGCAGCACGTGCGGAACATCGTGTTCCGCGGCATCGAACTCGCCCAGGCGGGCACGATGCCCACGCTGGCCGAGGCGTCGGCGGCGAAATGGTACGCCTCCGAAGCGGCGACCGAGGTCGCCATGGAGGCCGTCCAATTGCTCGGTGGCAACGGCTACATGCGTGAGTATCATGTCGAACAACTCGCGCGCGACGCGAAGTCGCTGATGGTCTACGCGGGTAGTAACGAGATCCAGATCACCCACGTGGCGAAAGGCCTGCTCGGATGACCGACGACACCGACGATATGCCGCCCTATGTCGACATCATCAACGGCGCACTGGAGTTCACCATCCCGGCGGCGCACAAGCTCGGCATCACCGCGGTCGAGGTGCGCCCCGGGTTCGCGGTCACCGCGGCCCCGATCCACGGCAACAGTAACCATTTCGGTGTCATGTACGCCGGTGTGCTGTTCACTGTCGCGGAGATGCTGGGTGGGGCGATCGCCATCGCCTCGTTCGACAACTCGCTGTACTACCCACTGGTGAAGAAGCTCGAGATCGACTTCAGAAAGCCCGCCGATTCCGACGTCCGCGCCGAAGCGAGTCTGGACGACGCCGAGATCGCCCGGATCAGCGCCACCGCCGACACGCACGGCAAGTGTGACTTCACGCTGGCGGCGACGGTGACGGCCGCCGACGGCACGGTGGTGGCCGTGACGACCGGCTCGTACCAGCTACGCGCACACGGCAAATAGGCAACCAGCACACAGGGCTGACCCCCCGTCCGTTCCGGACGGGGGGTCAGCCATCTGTTATCGGGTCGGGTACTCGCTGTCGTCGGTGGTGAATTCCGCGTGGCCGTAGACGGCCAGCCGCTTTCTGACCATGCGCGTCGTGTAGCGGTCGAGGGGGTCACGCAGCCGTGACGAGTTGCCCGCGAGTTGAACCACGGCGAAGCGCCCGAGGATGAACGGGGCTGTCAGCATGATCCGCGCGACATCGCCGAGGCCGAAGTGCACGCTCATGGCGGCGGCCGCCTTTCGGTCGCCGCCGCAGAATCCCAGGAAGAACGCGCGGCTCCAGCTCCGCTCGACCGCGTCGGCGGCGCGGTCGAACAGCGATCGGCTGGGGCGCAGGTAGGCGTCCATCGTCGATCGCACGAGTTCCCCGCAGGTCGCGTCGTCGAACCCTTGGCGCAGGGTCGCCGCGCGGCCGTGGAACACCTCGAGAACGCCGGTCACCGTGGTCGGCAGCAGTTCCTCCGGCAGCCCGAGCAGGAAGCAACGGTAGCGGCTGAACTCGAGCAGGGCGCGCTCGCGCTGATTGAACTCGGTCCGGCCGCGGCGGGCGGCGACGGTGGCCAGGAGATACATATTGACCAGGCCCGCGGGCATCTGATCGATCTGGGGAACCGGGACGCCGTAGATCGCCGGGTCCCAGCGCTCCGATCTGGCCAGGGCGTTGTACCGGACCATCGAATGCATCAACCGGACCATCGCGGCGGCCTCGAAGCCCTCGCCGTGGCGCTCGAGCGCGCCACGCACCGTGGTGACCGCGAAGAAGTTCGCCGTCTCGTGGACCCGGCGGGCCGCCCGGCGCCCGGACAGCGCCCCGGTCAGTGCCATCGGCAGCGCCGCATAGGTATTGAGGAAGGTCGCGAGGAAAGCGCCGCGGGTGAGGAACGGGGCAAGGAACGCCGCGGAGACCCGCGCGTGCCGAGCGCCCTGCTCGACCAGTTCCCGGTCGACCCACGGCGGCGTCGCCTCCATGGACTCGATGAACGCCTTCAGCTCCGGCGGGGCGTCCTCGACGGTCTCGACCCCGGACGCGCACGCCTGGCGCAGCATCCGGATCAGTCCGTGGACCCCGTAGCGGCTCACCAGCGCCGCGTACGGATCGGCGACCGCGTCGCCGAGCATCGTCGCCGTACGGATCAGCTCGATGACCCGCTCGTTGCGCAGGACCGTGGCGCGCTCGGCGACCCAGGTCGGCAGGGCCGACGGGACCGCGGGGTCGTCGGTGAACCGATAGGGCGTTTCGCCGAACTCGATCGAGCCGTAGAGGCTGGGCTGCAGGTCGCGTTGGCGGTGGACTCGCTGGGCCAGCTCTGGGTAGTGGAGCGTCATCGTGCACCTAACTTTCACTATGTTAGTAGCTAGGGTGACAGGTTGTAAGTTATGCTGTCAACGGGTAAGTAACAGGTTGTAAATAATTGGCTGGGGGGTCATGGACATCGACTTCACCCGTCTCAAATATTTCGTCGCGGTGGCCGACGAATTGCACTTCAAGCGAGCCGCCGACCGCCTGATGATCACCGCTCCGCCCTTGAGCAGGCAGATCATGCTCCTGGAGCGAGAGGTCGGTGGAGCCCTGTTCGAGCGCGGATACCACGAGGTCCGGCTGACGCCACTGGGCGCGCATCTGCTCGACCGAGCTCGCGCGATCGTCCAGAAGGGCGCCGAATTCCGGGTCGCGGCGCAGGCGTTCACCGCCGAAGAGACGAACCTGCGGGTCGGCGTCACGGCGTACGCTCCCTCGGATTTCCTCGAACGCTTCCAGACCGTGGTCGGTGAGCTGTCGGTGCCGATCTCCTGTGACATCACCGGCTCCGCCGCCGACGTCACGACGAAATTGATGGCCGGTGAGCTGGATGTGGGGCTGGTGCAGTTCGCCGGTATCGATACGCGGCTGCGCAGCCACGTCGTCGCCGAATATCAGGGCGGCATCGCCGTCCGCGCGGACGACCCGTTGGCGGCCAAGGACAGCATCCGGATCACCGAGCTGCGGGATCGCGAGGTGGTCGTCGACCTCGCCCGACCCAACCCTACGGCGCTGGCCGGTCTGACGCGTTCGCTTCAGCGGGCAGGCATCGATCGGATCGTGCGGGTGGCCACCCACGGCGGCGAGATCGAGGTCGCTCAGCAGGTGTTCCACCGCAGGCTCGTGGCGATACTCACCTACGCGCCGGATTCCTTCCTCGGAAGATTGTTCGCCCCACCGCAGTTCAAGCTTGTCCCGATCGATACCGACCGGTGGCGGCCCATGTCGGTCGCCCTGGCCTGGACCGCCGACGGGGCCCGCCGACGGCCCGCCGTCGAGCGCGCGATCGAGGAGATCGTCGCGAAGCTCGGGTAGGGACCTCGCCTCACCCGGCGGCGGGCGGTCCCGGCTCCCGCGGAGCGTCGGCCCGGTCGCCCGGCTCCGTGCCCGAGGCGGGCAGGCGGGGAGCGGGTGCCGCCGCGTCGTCTCGGCGGGCGGGGGTGATGCCCATCCTCCTGGCCCACTCGGCCACCGTCACTGAGGACACCATCTCGGCGGTTCCGGGGCCTCAGCCGATGTGGGCGGACAGGTCGGGCAGCATCTTGACGACCTGGGCCTCCCAATACGGCCAGCTGTGGATGCCCGCCGCGGGGAAGTCATAGGCGACGTTCGTCGCGCCCAAGGAGTTCATCCGCGCTTGGAAGGTGCGCGAGCTCGCCCAGGCCAGGACTTCCAGTCCCGACCCGACGACCCGGTCCACGGAGAACTGTTCCGTCGTCGGAACGCCGGTGGCGGAGGAGACCCACACCCTGGTGTTGTTCGCGATGAGCCGCGGCGCGAAGGCGAACGGGTCCATCCGCGACCACTTCCGGGAGAGCGGCGAGGCGATCATGCAGTCCAGGTTGTACCCACCCGCGTCCAGCATCGCGGCGCCGATGGCCTTGCGCATCCCGGGCGAGGACGGCGTGAGATACCCCGACATCGTTCCGGCGAAGCTGAACTGGTCCGGGTGATGCGCGGCCAAGGTCAGCGCCGCGCTGCCGCCCATCGAGAGGCCGAAGACGCCGTTGCGCACCGGACTGAATCCGAGCCGGTCCCGCAGGGCATCGCGCAGGTCACGGGTGAGGAAGGTTTCCCACGCGTACCGGTAGGACTTGCCCGGCCCGTTCGCGAAGATCTTCGACCCGCCCATGCCCGCGGCGTCGGCCAGCGCGTCGCCGGTGCTGCCGACGAAGGTCGACGCGCGCTCCCAGTCCGCGTAGAAGCTGGACTGGCCACCCACCGGCATGACCACATTGATGTTCTGCTCGGTCAGCATCCGGGCCGTGTCGGTCTCGATCTCCCAGCCGTTGAGATCCTCCCGGGCACGCATGCCGTCCAGCGCGTAGACGACGCGGCCGGTATTGCCGTCGGCTGCCCGGAAGATCCGGGACTTCACCGGTCCCATGCTCGACTCGACCCAGAAGTCGATCCCGGCGGGATCGAACGCGGCCTCGGCGCGCGCGCCGAAGGTGCTCGTGAGTGTCGACATCGACAGGGTGGCGAGCACTGTCAGAACCAGCAGCGACCGCCGCAACACGGCCACGGCGGCCGGGCCCGAAGGGAGGGGCATGAACAGTCCATTTCTGTGTGAATCCAGTGGAACGTCGAAAACGCTACGACAACTGGCGGCGACCTTTATCATGCCGACGGGCTGGGGGGTGGAATAGGTCGAAAGTCGTCCGGAATACCGGGTGTCGGCATGGTGACCGGGGGGAATCGACAGTGCCTGGACGTTCCGGTGGTGCGCGAGTGCGGCCCGGATTCGGGACGGGTGCCGAGCCGCGACTATTATTCGGGCATTGCCCGTATTCGGGCCGCGCGCGAACTTCCCGCCGGTCCGGCGGCGGCCGCGCCGGATACAGTGTCGCGGCGCGCGACCGGGCCGGTGCCGCCCGGATTCCGGCCGCCCGCGACGATCTCGAAAGGGAATGCGATGGATATGAGATTGGATTCCCCGACCATCCCGCCCGCGGTGCTGACGGGAGTGGTCGAGATCGGCCAACGGGAAGGGTGTGACACGGCCGCCTGGTTCGTCGGCACCGGCCTGGAGGTGACGCAGCTGCTCACCGCCGCGACGATGAAGGTGTCCTTTCGGCAGGCGGTCGACGTCCTGCGCCGGGCCCTGGACGACATGCCGGATCGCTCCCTGGGGATGCAGGTCGGTGGCCGCGACATGCTGTTGTCGATGGGGATGCTCGGCGTGGCCATGCGGTCGTGCGCCTCGGTGGCCGAGGCGATGGCGCTGGGGCTCGAACTGCACGAAGCCTCGGGCAGCCTGATGGACCTCGAGGTCGAGAACCTGGATCAGGATGTCGCGCTGAGAATGCGGGAACGATACCCGGAACCGCGGCTGCTCCGATTCCTGTGCGAGGAGGCGCTGGCGAGCACCGTGGTGTTCCTGCGGTCGGTGTTCGGCCGTGAATGGTCGCCTCTCCGCATCGAACTCGCGTATCCGCCACCGGTCTATGTGAAGCAGTACTACAGCTTCTTCCGCTGTCCGATCGTCTTCTCCGCCAGTGCCAACCGGCTGGTGGTGCCCGCGGCCGAGCTGGCGCTGCCGTTCCCGACGCGGAGCGAGTCGACCCGCGCCATCGCCGTCGACGCCTGTCGCCGGCTGCTCGATATCGGGCGCGGCGGACCGACCATCACGACCGCGGTGGAAACCGTGCTGGAACGGGACCTGCGCACCGGTGTGACGATGGCGGAGGTGGCGGGGCATCTGCACGTCACCGAACGCACCCTGCGCAGGCAACTCACCACGGAGGGCGCGAGTTTCAGCGATATCCGGGACCGGGTGCGGGAACGTCGCGCACGCTTCCTGCTCCGCGAATCCGACCTGGCGATCGGCAATATCGCCCAGGAAGTCGGCTACAGCGACATCCGCGAGTTCCGCCGTGCCTACATCCGCTGGACAGGTCACCCGCCGAGTGAGACCCGGCGGCGGGGCGGGGCCCCGGAATAGGCGTACGCACACCACGCCCGGCCTGCCGGGACAGGCAAGCCGGGCGGCGGCGGGAGGCCGGTTCACACCGGCATGTGCTCCTCGTACCACTGTGCGGCATCGATGATCGCCGTGGCGATATCGCCGGGGTCGTAGCCGAGGTCCTTGGTCGCCTTGGCGCTGGAGGCCGCCTGCGGCAGCGACAGATACCTGGCCAGGCCGGAATCCACCTCGGGTGCCTTCCGGGTCACCAGCCCGGTGAGATCGCCGGCGGCGGCCGCCGCCGAGAGCACCTGCCGGGGCAGGCGCAGCGGCATCTTCTTCGCACCGACCAACTTCGCGATCCGGGTGAAGACGTCGTGGTAGCTGCTGTTGAAGCCGGCCAGAATGTAGCTCTCGCCGGTGCCTCCCGATTCCAGCGCTCTGACCATGCCGCTGGCCACCGATCGGACATCGCACCAGGAGGTGGTGCCGGGCGGGCAGGGATAGCGCTCGCCCTGCTGCATGGCCCGGATCACCCGGCCGATCTGCAGGGTGAAGTCGAACGGGCCGATCATGAAACCCGGATACACGACGACCAGGTCGAGTCCGCGCTCCAAGCGGCGCCGCACGGCCACCTCACCGGCGAGTTTGGTGTCGGCGTAGTGGTATCCGATACCGGTGAACAGATGGCTGCCGCCGTTCTCGTCGACCGGGCTGCCATCGGGGAAGTAGCCGAGGACGTCGGTGGTGCTGGTGTGCAGGAAGCGCCGCACCCCGGCCTCGAGCGCCGCATCGGCGAGCAGCGCGGGGACGACCGCGTTGACCAGGCGGCGCCGCTCGGCCAGGCCCGACCAGGTGGACGTGTCACCGGCGACGTGCAGGACCCAGTCCTGACCGTCGACCAGGCGGCGCGCCGCACCGGGATCGGTGAGGTCGGCCAGATCGATCGTGATCGGCAGACCGTCGAGCCAGCGCGTCGGTGACCCGGGCATCCCGGTGGCCGTGACCTCGTGCCCGGCCGTGAGAAGTTCCCTGACCAGGTTGGCGCCGACGAATCCGGTCGCGCCGGTGACCAAGCACCTCATGCCTTCACCGCCGCCATCGCGGCGCGCCGGACCTCAGCGAAGATGCCGGGCGTGAGGTTCTGCCAGCCGAGCCGCTCCCGCACCGTACGCAGGTAGGCGTGGTAGGCGTGCGCGTCCACGTAGGCCCGGTGCCGGGCGGAGGCGAGGAACTTGATGCCGCCGTTGAGCTTCGGGCGGTCGGTGCGGATGAGGTCGTCGAACACGGCGGCGCGATCGGGCGCGTGATCCTGATCGTGCAGGTACTGCGCGACGATATTGCTGATGTGATCGAACAGTGTGTAGGCGCTCGAATTGATCTCGATATAACCCAGACCGAACAGGTTCCGGTGCTCCCGGTTGAATACCGACAGATACAGATCGGGGCGGCCGTCGGCCCAGTCGAAGTATTTGTCGGCGTACGGGATTTCCCAGTCGTAACCGGTGGCGTAGAGGACCACGTCGATTTCTTCGCGACTGCCGTCGGTGAAGACCACGGTATTGCCCTCGAAGCGGGCGATATCGGGCCGGATCGCGACGTCACCGTGCTGGAGATAATGCACCAGCTGACTGTTGAGCAGCGGGTGGGATTCGAAGAGTTTGTGATCGGGTTTCGGCAGGCCGTATTTGGTCAGGTCGCCTTGGACCAGGCGCAGCAGGGCGCGGAAGAAGGGCCGCTCGAATCGCAGGGGTAGCTGCGGTCCGTCGTTGGCCAGTTCATCGGTGGGGATACCGAACAGATGTTTCGGAATGAGGTGATAGCCCCGGCGGATGCTGACGAACGCCGCGTCGGCGTTCGCCGCCGCGTCACAAGCGATATCGGCGCCGGAGTTGCCGAGGCCGACGATGAGTACGCGCTTCCCGCGGAACTCGAGCGCGCTGCGGAACGAGGAGGAGTGCCGGATCTCGCCGGTGAACGTCCCGGGATGCTGGGGCATGCGCGGTGCCCAGGTCACCCCGGTCGCGCAGATCACGGCCTTGTAGGCGTGTTCGGTGCCGTCGTCGAGGGTGACCCGCCATCCGGTGCCGACCTGCTCGACATCGGCGACCGCGCGGTCGAACTGGATGGCGGGCCGCAGGCCGAACGCGTCGGCGAACGAGCGCGTGTAGGCGAGAATCTGGCGGTTGCCCGGATAGTCGGGATAGGTGTCCGGCATCGGGAAGTCGAAGAATCCCGAGGTCTTCCGGGACGAAATGAAGTGCGCGGACTCGTACATCGGTGTCCCCGGATTGTCCAGGTCCCAGATCCCGCCCACATCGGAATGCCGTTCGAACTGGTCGTACGGAATGCCGAGCCGTTTCAGGGCCCGGGCGGCGGACAGTCCGGCCGGACCCGCGCCGATGATACAGACACGGTCCGGTGCCGGAGCTGCTTCTTTCGTGGCCATTGAACCCTCCGTTCATTGTGAATACCGAAGAAATTCAACCGGTTGTCACCCTGATCGGTGAGGGGGCAATCGGAATGCATGGGGGTAGAACCGGACATTTATGAATTCAGCCGGCCGACGGCACCAATGCGGAATCGTCGGCGACGGCAGCGGTCCGCCGACGATGGAGGTAGACAGCGGCGGCGAAGGCGAGGGCGGCCATGGCGGTGAGGACCGCGGTGGAGGTCCAGAACATGTGATCGTAGAGCCCGATGTCACCGCGGAGGATCATTCGGCGGGCATAGGTCATCGGGGCGATCGGTTCGAACGGCCGGAACAACACGGGGATGGTGCCCGCCGGATAGACGCCGCCGAAGACGAAGATCTGGAACATGAAGCAGCTGAACGCGGTGATGCTTCCCGCCACGGTGCCGAAGGCGGTGACGAACAGCTGGGAGATGATCGCGGCGGCGGCGCCGACGACGCCGATCAGCACGAGCATGGCGGGCCAGCTCTGCGGCGACCAGCCGACGGTCGCGCCGAAGACACCGGCCAGGACCGCGGCGACGACACCGCAGCTGATGCCGATCCAGGTCCGGCGCAGCAGCGCCACGGCGGACTCCCGCCATTCCGCGTCGCGCCGGGTCGGGGCCGCCGGGCTGACCAGCATCCACACGACCACCGCGGCCAGGAAGGCCGTCAGGAGCACCAGCAGCGGACCACTGCCCGCCGCGAGCTTCTTGTTCGTGCGGTCGCCGTCGACCACGAGCTGCGCGGGTTCCTGATTGTGGACGTCGAGCAGGACCGGTTGGCTGAACATGTCGGCGGAAGCGTCGACGTTCTGGATGTGGGGGGCTTCGGCCGAACCGGTCCGCAGTCCGGTGTCGAGCTGGCGGGCACCGTCGTCGAGTTGGCGTGTGCCGTCACGGATCTGGTCGGAGCCGGTGGCCAGCTGGCCGAGTCCGGTGGCCAGTTCCGACATGCCGTTGTCGAGCTCGATGGTGCCCGCGCTGAGCTGGGCGCTGCCGTCGGCCAGGGCGAGCACACCGGCCCGGTAGTCGGCGTCGGGCTCGGTGAGCTGGCGGGCGATTTCCTGGGTTCCCTGGTGGAGTTCGGTGAGCTGGGCGGTGAGCCCGGCCGGGTTGGTGCCGCGGAACTGGTCGAGCAGTTCCTTCACCCGGGCGGCCGGACCGGTGAGGGTCCCGTCGGGGTTGGCGAGGCTGTCGAGCAGGGGAGTCAGCTCGGTGGCGAAGCGGTCGGCGGTGCCGAGGGCGTCGAGGATCGGCGTCGTGATCTGGCCGACGCCGTCGCGCAGTTGCACCGCACCGGCGCCGAGCTCATCGGTGCCGGCGAGGAGCTCGGTCGTTCCGGTGGCGAGCTGGTGCGCGCCGGTGCGGAGCTGTCCGGTACCCGCGGTCAGTTCGGCGGCCCCGGCCACGGCCGAGCCGAGGCCGGTGGCCAGCTCGCCCGCCCCGGCGGCCAGTTCGGCGGTGCCCGCGGTGAGCTGGCTCGCTCCGGTACTCGCCTCGCCGAGGCCGGTGCCGAGACTGTTCAGGCCGACGAGGACCTGCTGGGCGTACTCCTTGCCGATCGAGGCGCTGATCTGCTGCTGGGCGCGGAGCAGGACCATATCGGCGATGGTGCTGCCGAGAACGCCGTTGAAGTCGTTGTGGTAGACCATGATCCGTCCCGGTGACGGTTCCGGATCGGTGACGCTCTGGATGGCCGCGGTGAAACCGGCCGGAATGACGACGGAGAAGGTGTAGCGGCTCTGCCGGAGCCCTTCGACGGCCTCGGTGCTGGAGACCCGATGGAACTGCAGCTGGCCATCGGAGGTCAGATCGTCGAGGATCGCCGTGCCCAGGTTCTCCGCGCCGTCACCGGTGGTGATCCCCTGATCGTCGCTCGCCACCGCCACCGGAATCCGATCGAGATAGGTGGACGGGTCCCAGAGAATCCACATATATACCGCGGACAGCAAAGTGGGCACGACCAGAAGAAGGACCAGTGCGACCCGGCCGAAGCGATATTCGCCGAGCCGTCTGCGCGTCGGCCCGATCGTTCTCGGAATTGATCGCGCAGTATTAGACATGGAGTTCCTCCGGGAGCAGGGCGAGATCTGTAGCCCGCGTATCCGGTTATCGGCACAGACGGGGCATTCAGCCGTTCCGCAAGAAGATAAGGCCAGGTGACGGGCTATGCGACGGGATCGGTCAGAGTGACCGCATTAGCCCCCTTCATTGTCCGGAACTGCCCCCGTGTCCGTTTTTCGGTGTGTCCCGCCGTCGGCTACCGGGTGAACGGAAAAAATACGCATTTGACCAGTGCGTTACACAACTCGATCGGGAAGGCGCTATTCTTCCCCGCATGTTCAGATTCCCCGGCCGTTTCAGCCATTCCATCATGGCACTGTCGGCAATTTCTTTCCTGGTAGTCGGCGGGGCCGGCCCCGCCCGGGCAGACGACTCCGGACCCGGGCAGATCGACGCGGTCGTGGGCGCGACCGAGTTCCTCGCGGCGGTGCAGGGCGGGAAGCTGCTCGGCGTGCCGCCGCTGCCCGCCCTGGCCGCGGGCGCGGCGGCCGACTACACCTCGCCGGAGTACTGGTCCAACTATGTGCGGGAAGTGCTGTCCAACAACAGCATTCTCGTACCGTTGCCGGTCGACGTGATCAAGCCCGACGTCGTCCTGCCGCACGCCCCGGTCGCCGCGGGCCCGGACACCTCGCCCCTGCCCGCCGCGCCGGTCGACCTGCGCTCGGTGACCTACCCGTGGGCGGGGACGACCAAGACGGTGGAGCAGTACCTGCACGGCACCGGAACCGACGCGGTCGCGTTCGTCCACAACGGCGCCGTGGTGGGCGAGTACTTCGCCAACGGCTGGTCCGGCGAGACCGCGCACAACGGCTGGTCGATGACGAAGTCCTTCGTCTCGACCCTCGTCGGCATCGCCGTCGATCAGCATCTGCTCGCCTCGGTCGCCGACCCGGTCGACAAGTACATCCCGGAGCTCGCTGGTAGCGCCTGGCAGGGTGTCACCATCGAGAATCTGCTCACGATGCGCTCGGGCGTGCACTGGGACGAGCACACCGAGGACCTCGGCGAGAACACCCAGGTCCTGGAGTGGATCGACCTCGCGCTGGACTACTACACCGACGGACGATCCGGGCAGACACGCAACGAGTTCCTGCGGTCCCTGCCGCGAGCCGAACCGCAGGGTGTGCACTTCAACTACAACAGCGCCAACACTCAGGTGCTCGCGTGGCTGCTCGAGACCGTGTACCAGCGGCCGTTCAACACGGTTCTCTCCGAGCAGCTGTGGCAGCCGGCCGGTATGGAAGCCGACGCCGACATCATGACCGACCGGACCGGCGCGGCCGTCGCCTCGCAGGCGCTCTTCGCGCGCCCCCGGGACTTCGCCCGGCTGGGTGAGCTCATGCGCAACCACGGCCGCACGCCTGCGGGTAAGCAGGTCGTGTCCGCGGAGTGGGTGGCGGCCGCGACGACCGGGATGCACCCGGCCGAAGACGCCGGTGACACCGAGCCGGGTGGCTACGGCTACCAGTGGTGGAACGGTGTGACTCCGGAAGGGTTCCAGGCCAACGGTTTTCAGGGGCAGTACATCACCGTCAGCCCCTCGTCGTGTCTGACCGGGCTGCGGTTGGCGCACACCCTCCAGGTCAGTACCGAGCTGGAGTTCGGGGGTCAGGGCAAGCAGGAGTGGCATGCGCTGTACCGGGCGGTCCTCGATCGGCTGGGTGGCTGTCGCTGATCCGATGACCTCCGCACCTCGAATGCCGCTCTCTCTCGAAGGAAGACCTCAGATGTACGTCACCAAGAAGGCTCCGCGCCGCCGCGTATGGCGTGCGGCGACCACCACCGTCATGGCGACCGCGTTGTGCGCGGTGTTCGCCGTGGAGATGAACGAGGCGTCGGCCTCCCCTGGCCTGCAAGAGATCATGCTGGTCGGCAACAACTGGGAAGGCACCGCCGACGTCATCCGGTCGACCGGTGACTTCGGCAAGGTCGGCCGGATCGATCTCATCCCGGACAAGGACGAGCGCCTGCGCGAAATCCAGCGGGACCCGCTGCGGCTGGCTTTCTTCTATGGCATTCGCGCGATGGTCGGGGAAGGCCACGACCAGTACGTCGACGACATGTACACCACGCCCGACGGCACGGCGATCGTGGTCTCGCGGCCGAGCTTCGCCGATGTCGTCTCGATCGACACCGCCACCGGCGCGGTCAACTGGCGGTTCCCGGTCTCGGGCTACCGGTCGGATCACATGGCCGTGTCACCGGATGGCCGACGCGTCGCGGTCTCGGCGTCCATCAGCGACACCGTGCATGTACTCGATATCGAAACCGGAGCGGAGCTGGGCAGTTTCGCCACCGGGGCCAAGCCGCACGAGAACGTCTTCACGGCGAACGGCCAGATCTGGAACATGGCCATCGGCGATGTGAACACGCCGCTGGACAGCCCGGCACTGGACGCCACCAAGGGTGACCGCAAGATCACCGTCGTCGACGCCGAGACCTACGAACTGATCAAGGTCATCGATATGCGCGAGCGCCTGGACGCGTTCGGCCGCGCGGACCTGTCGGATTCGGTGCGTCCGGTCGCCTTCAGCCCCGACGAGTCGAAGCTGTACTTCCAGGTCTCCTTCTTCAACGGTTTCCTCGAATACGACGTCGCCAGCGACCGGATCCTGCGGGTGAAGGAGCTGCCGAAGAACCCCGAGACCAGCGAGGACCGCACGACCTACGTCAACGACTCCCGCCACCACGGGATGTCGATGCAGCCCTCCGGCGGCAAACTGTGTATCGCGGGCACGATGGACGAGTACGCGACGATCGTCGACATCGCCACCTTGCGGGAAGGGCCGCTGGTGCCCGCGGCCAAACCATACTGGGCCACGGTCAGCGGTGACGGCAAGGCGTGCGTCATCTCCGAGAGCAACGCCGACGTGGTGACAGCGATCGACTTCGCCACCGGGAACAAGATCACGTCCATCCCGGTGGGCGACCATCCCCAGCGTGTGCGGATCGGTGTGCTGCCCGCGCACTGGCAGTCGCCGTCGGCGCGGTAGATCTCCCGCGCGGTGGGTTCGGGGCCCCACCGATCGGGTAGTGAAGGCCGCTTTCTCTCGTGGCAACGGCGGCACGAGAGAAAGCGGCCTTCTTCGTCAGCGGTGCCCCTCGACCCGGCCCTTGACGATCTGGAGTACCTGCAGGAAGGAGCCGACGAAGTCCTTGACGTCGGCGGAGTTCGGTACCCGGCTGTTCGTGTGATCGGTCAAGCTGCCGAGCTCGAGCGAGGTGATGGTCATATAGGTCGCGAGGCTCTTGCCCTCCGTGCTCGCGTGGATGGGTCCCACCAGCTGCTGTAGCTGGTCGAGCGTGAAGGCCATCTGATCGCCGCTGGTCGCCAGCGCGTTGCTGAGCAGATCGACGGTGTCGAGCAGATCGGCCAGCTCGGGACCGGTGGTCGCGGCGAAATCACCGATGGCGGCGGTCGCGGTCGCGGTCCGGGCGAGCAGATCACCGATGGCCGCGTTGTTCTCGGCGAGCGCGCCCATCGCGCTGGGCAGCGAATCGGCGACCTGCCCCAATTCGTTCCGTCGCGTTTCCAGAGTCGCTGTCACGCTGTTGAATTCGGTCAGGGTCGCGTCGATCTTGGAGCTGTTCGCATTGAGCTCGGACACGATGCCGGTCAGCAGCGTGAGCGTGTGCGCGAGCTCGCCGCCGTGGCCGTTGACGATACTGCTGAGCTGTGTGCCGATCTTGCTCAGATCGGCGAGTCCGTTGTTCGTCAACAGTGACACCGTGATCAGCAGTTCCTCGACGGTGGCGCCCGCCGATGTATCGGCGCGGGTGATGACATCGCCGTCGCCGAGCACACCGGCGCCGACCGGCCGCTGCGGTGCGGCCAGCGCGACGAAGACGTCACCCAGCGGCGTCGCCTGTCGCAGCTCCGCCGAGGAACCGTGGGGGAGCGAGATGTCCTGGCTGATCTCCAGGTCCACGATCGCCTCGTAGTTCCGCACCCGGATACCGGTGACGACACCGACGTCGGTGCCGCCGATCTTCACCTTGGCCCCGTCGGGCAGATTGAGGGCATTGTCGAAGGTCGCGTGCACGGTGTACGTCGGGCCGCCGGGCGCGGGATCGGGGAGTGGAAGGTCTTCGACGGTGACACCGCACCCGACACCGGACCACGCGATGACCGCGGCCCCGAATAGCAGTGTGGGACGGGCCTTTATCGATCTGATCGTCATCGGCGCCTCTCTGGAGCGACGTTGCTGCCGTGGCGGGGTCATGGTTTGCCGACTGACACGCTGGCATCGGCCCGCCCTGGCGGTAAACGACCGATCGGCACATCTACGGGTGTCCGAACCGGACACGTGCCCCCCGACCGGCTACTCGACGGCTCGGTGTCCGCCGGTCTCACCACGGGCGCTGGGGGAGTCGGCCGACGACTCGTAGGCGCGGCGGTGCCGTCGCTGCGTGGCCCCGGCGAGCGCGGTGGAGACGAGTTCGACGGGCAGCAGCCACGGTGGCGCGAGCACCCGGGAGCGTTCGATCACGGCTTTGGCCACGATCTGCGCCCCCTGCTCGGCGGTGAGTCCGCGCCGGTCCCGCATTCCCGGAGTCGGCGCGCTCATCCGGGTGTGCAGCAACGCCATGTACAGCGAGCTCGTGGTGACGCCGTCGGTACTCAATTCGGGTGCGACACTGCGGAACCAGGTGTCGAAGGCGCCCTTGGAGGCTTGGTAGGCACCCCACCGGGGAGCGGGTGCCATGCGGACACCCACCGTCGAGATATTGACGAGGTGTCCGCGCCCGGCCGCGCGCATCGCGGGCAGCAGTTCCAGCAGCAGGCAGACCGGGCCGAGATAGTTGACGCCGATCGTGCGGGTGAAGTCCTGTGGCCGCTCGTACTGCAGGTGCAGTGATCGGCGGATCGACTTACCCGCGTTGCTGACGATGATGTCGAGCGCGCCGTGTTCCTCGGTGATGCGCCGCCCCAGCGCGCCCGCCTGGACCGGATCGGTCAGGTCGCATCGGTAGACGAGCGCCGAACCGCCGTCGCCCCTGATCGCCTCGGCCACCTCGTGGAGCCGGTCCTCGGAGCGGGCAACCAGGACGACGGTCGCTCCGTGACGCGCGAAAAGGCGCGCGGTCGCTTCGCCGAGGCCGTAGGACGCACCGGTGATCAGCACCTTCTTTCCCGAGACGGCCCGGTGCAGCAGCCGGAGGTCGCGGCTTCGTGGTGGGTTGACCGCCTGATCCGCGAGGGCGTCGAGCAGGCGGGCGACGGAGTGCTGTCGGCGACGTGACATGGCGGCACCTCTCTGTGGCCGCGCTCGGCGGCAGGGGCTTGCTTGTTATTTAGCAAGTAACATACAGTGCGGGAGAGGCACGACGCGGGCCCTGTCCCGCGGCCGAGCGCTGCGCGAACCGTCATCGGTGATTGGAGAGAACCTGTGTCAGAATCGGGAAGCGGGAGCGGGGCGGGTCCGGTCCTGACCGAAGTCGTCGACGATCGGGTGCTGCTCATCCGGATCAACCGGCCGCACCGGCGCAACGCCTTCGACGGTGCCACCGCGGCGGCACTCGAAGCCGTGATCGATGCCTACGAAGCCGACGACGCGCTGAGGTGCGCCGTCCTCACCGGCTCCGACATCGTCTTCTCGGCCGGTCAGGACCTCATCGCGGCGGCCGAGGGCGATTTCGGCGTCTCGCCGGGGCGCGGCGCGTTCGGGATGATGGGCCGCCCGCCGCTCAAGCCGATCATCGCCGCCGTCGAGGGGCACGCGCTCGCCGGTGGGCTCGAGCTGTGCCTGGCCTGCGATCTGATCGTGTCCTCGCGCACGGCGACGATGGGACTGCCCGAGGTCGCGCGGGCGCTGGTGGCCGTCGGTGGCGGGTGTTTCCGGCTGCCCCGGCGTATCCCGTACCACCTCGCGATGGAACTCATTCTCACCGGAAAGGCTTGGCCCGCTTCGCGTTTCGCCGAGCTCGGCCTGGTCAACCGGCTCACCGAGCCGGGCGGCGCGGTAGCGGGCGCGCTCGAGCTCGCCCGGGAGGTCGTGGCCGCCGCGCCACTCGCGGTGCGGGCGAGCAAGCAGATCGTCACCGGCTCGCGGGACTGGACCGAGGACCAGGCGTGGCGCGAGCAGCAGGAATTCATGGGCCCGGTGCGTGCGTCGGAGGATCTGCGGGAGGGCCTGCGTGCCTTCGCCGAGAAGCGGCCGCCGGTATGGAAGGGACGTTGAGATGCTGATCGAACCCACTTTGCGCAGTAGCCTGCTCGCCGGGCAGGTCGCGATCGTGACCGGCGGATCGCGCGGCATCGGCGGGGCGACCGCGGCGATGCTGGCGGCCAATGGTGCCCAGGTGGTGATCGCCGAGGTCGACAAGGCCAAGGCGGACGAGGCGGTGGCCGACATCGACGCCGCCTGCGGTGCGGGCACGGCCTCGGCGTTCGTCGCCGATCTCGTCGCCCCGGACGCCTGCGATGAGCTCGTCGCCTTTGCCCGCGAGCGCTACGGCTCCGTCGATATCGTCGTCAACAACGCGGGATACGCGTGGGACGGCGGGGTGCACGCGATGACGGACGAGCAGTTCCAGGCCATGCTCGACATCCATCTGGTGGTGCCCTTCCGGCTGGCTCGCGCGTGCGCGCCGGTGTTCCGGGCCGCGGCGAAGTCCGATGCCGCCGCCGGGGTGGTCCGCCACCGCAAGACGGTCATGGTCTCGTCGATGGCCGCGACCCTGGGGCTCGCCGGTGCGGCCAACTACGCCGCGGCGAAAGCGGGTGTGCTCGGCCTGGTGCGAACCCTGGCCCAGGAGTGGGGTGGCATGCATGTCAATGTCAACGCGGTCACCTTCGGCATCGTCCAGACCCGGTTCGGTCTGCCGCGGTCCGAGCGTGAGGTGATCCATACCGGGGGACGGGCCATCCAGGTCGGCATGTCGGAGAAACAAGCCCAGCGCCTCGGGATCGAGGTGGACCCCGACGTCGCGCCGACCGATGCCGAGATCTACGCGGCCAAGCCGATGCCGTTCGTCTCCCTCGGGCGCACCGGCACGATCGGCGAGGCGGCGGACGCCATCTTCTGGCTGTGCTCGCCGCTGTCGAATTATGTGACCGGACAGGTCATTCCGGTCAACGGCGGATCACGGGTCGGCTGAGTCGCGTACACTGCGCCGGGCGGGCAGTGACCCGCCCGGCGCCTTGTCGAGTGCTCAGCAAGTAAGTGATAGAGTTTCCGCATGCCCGGCAGCCGAGGAGAATCCAGCACGACGTCGTCGCCGGTGGCCGGGTCCGGCCGCACCGCACCGCGCCGCACACAGCAGGAACGGACCGCGCAGGCCGAACGGGCACTGCTCGACGCGGCCGCCGAGCTGATCGCCCAGCGAGGCGTCGACCGTACCTCGCTGGCGGAGGTGGGAGTGCGGGCAGGCTACAGCCGCGGTCTGGTCAATCACCATTTCGGCAGCAAAGCCGCCCTGCTCGAGCGGTTGGCACGAGACACCCAGGAGCGGTTCGCCGCGACCGTCACCGCGCGGATCACCGAATCGCACGAGGACGCGGTGGACACCCTGACCCGCATGGTGCACGACTATCTCACCGCCCTGGTGGACTACCAGGCGGCCGCGCGGGCCTTCTTCGTCATGTGGTCCGGGGCGATCCCCGGCGAGTCGGCGCTGCGTTCGAGCTTCGCCGCCAACGACGAACTGTTCCGGCAGGGCGTCGAGGTCATCCTCCGCGACGGGCAGCAGTCCCACACCGTCGACGCCGACCTCGACCCCGCCGCGGCCGCGCTGGTGATCGTCGGCATGCTGCGCGGGATGGGCGCGCAATACCTCATCGGGCCGGAGGATTTCGACCTACCCGCGGCCATCGCGGCGGGCGAGCGGTTCGTCCGGCGCGGCGTGGCACCGGACGAACGTCGATAGCTTCGTGTCGGGCCTCAGGCCCGAGCCAGGACGTGGACCGCGCATACCGCGCCTATTCCGACCATGTGGGCCAGGCCGATTCGCGGATCCGGGTGCTGACGTGGGCCCGCCTCGCCGCGCAGTTGCGTGGTGAGCTCCACGATCTGCCCCACGCCGGTCGGTCCGATCGGATGACCCATGGACAGCAGCCCACCGGAACTGTTCACCGCGACCCGTCCACCGATCCCGAATTCGCCGCCGGAGAGCGCGTCGGCGGCCTGGCCCGGCTTGCACAGGCCCATGGCCTCGACATACAGCAGCTCCTCGACGGTGAACGCGTCGTGCAACTCGACCAGGTCGACCTGCTCCGGAGTGACGCCGGCCCGGCCCAGCGCCTCGGTCGTGGTGGCGGCCGTCAACGCGTAGTCGAAATTCTCGGTGCCGTAGACGGTCTCGGACCGCAGCGCCGAGGACAGGATCCGGACCGCGCGGTCTCGCGACAGGCCGAGCTCGTCCATGGCGCGGTCGGACACGATGATCGCCGCGGCGGCACCTTCCCCGAGTGGGCAGCACTGCGATCGGGTGAGGATGCCGCTGATCCGGGGCGGGGTCATGACCTGCGCCAGCGTGCGGGCCTCACGTCGTTGCGCGTTCGGATTCAGTGACGCGTGGTAGCTGTTCTTGACCGCGACCTGGGCGATCTGCTCGGGTGTCGCGCCGGACTCGTACATATAGCGCGAAGCCAGCAGGGCGAAGTGGGTCACCGGGAGCATGCGGCGGCCGAGCAGATCTTCGATCCCGGCGGCCCGCGCGGGCAGGCTGAGATTCAGCGGCTTGTCCACGCCGACGGCGATCGCCACATCGTGGATGCCCGCCGCCACATCGAGGTACGCCTGACGGAACGCGGTGGACCCCGAGGCCGACGCGTTCTCCACCTGCGCCATCGGAATTCCGGTCGCGCCCAGATGCCGGTACATCAACCGGGACAGGCCCATCGCGGTGGTGGCGGTGCCGGTGTAGGCGGTCTGCACCTGGTCCCAGGTCAATCCGGCATCGGCGAGTGCCGCCCGGATCGCGGTCACTCCCAGTTCGGTATACGGTGTCGCGCCCGGCTTCTGGTACGGGTGCAGGCCGACGCCGACCACCCAGGCTGTCCGCAGTCCGCCGGTCATGAGCGCACCTCGTCGGCAGCGGCTTTCGTGAAGGCGGGTTCGACGACCTGGCGACCCTGTTCGTCCGTGCGGGCGACGCTCCAGCGCGCCCACACGTGATCGCCGATCGCGAGTGGCGGCGACTCGGGATGGGCGACCGCCCGGATCAACGGGCCGTCGTCGAGGATCACTTCGACCGCAGTGAACGGTGCGTCTCCCTGGGGGTTCACGGCGACCTCCGCCGTGGCGAAGACCGTCCCAGCCGCGGTGAGCGCGAGTGGTGTCAGCTGATCCTGGGTGGCACCGCAGCGCTCGCAGCCGATCGCGATCGGCGGGAAGTACACCAGGTGGCAGCCGTCGCAGCGCACGCCGTTCAGGATCGGATGGGGTACGAGCGGGTCATACAAACGGGGGTGCAGCGCGACGCGCACGAAGTTCTCCCTAGTGCTTGGTGAGCATTCAGCAGGCTGATGCTGATACGGCCTCGTATCGAGGGGGCCGATCCGGCGGCCGAGGCCATTGCCGCCGAATCGGTTTCCGTGGGCCGCGACGCGGGCGCCGGGTGTTCAGCCCTGTGCGAGTTCGGCGACCTCGGACCAGTCGCGCCAGGTGTCGATCCGCTCGGCGTACACCATGGGCACGTAGTGCGCGGGGGATGTTCCGAAGAACGTGCGCAGTGGGGGATGCTCGGCGTCGACGATGCGGAGCAGCGCCTCGCCTGCCGAGCGCGGGTCGCCCGGCGCGGCGTTGGCGCGCCCGTGCGCGATGTCGCGGACCTCGTCGTAGGCGGGCAGGGGGGCTGCCCGGACGGCCGAGTCTCCCGACCAGTCGGTGGCGAAGCCGCCCGGCTCCACCAGGGTGACGTGGATCCCGAACGGGGCGACCTCTTTGGCGAGGGACTCGGACAGTCCTTCGAGCGCCCACTTCGAGGCGTGGTAGCCGCCGAGGCCCGGCAAGGCCACGATCCCGGCCACCGACGACATCTGGACGATGTGGCCCGCGCGCTGGGTACGCAGGATCGGCAGGACCGCCTGGGTCACCCACAGGGCGCCGAAGAGATTGGTTTCGAATTGATCCCGGATCTGCGCCTCGGACAGTTCCTCGACGGCGCCGAAGAGTCCATATCCGGCATTGTTCACGACGATATCGAGGCGGCCGAATGCTTCGTGGGCGTGCGCGACCGCGGTGTGGACGGCCGCGCGGTCGGTGACGTCGAGTGTCAAGGGCAGCACGGCGTTTCCGTACTCGGTGACGAGTGGCTCGAGTGCCGCGGCCGAGCGCGCGGTGGCCGCGACGCGGTCGCCCCGGGACAGCGCGGCCTCAGCGAATCGGCGGCCGAAGCCGCGGGAGGTGCCGGTGATGAACCAGACCTTGCTCAACGGGGGGCTCCTTCACGTAAATAAGTTGCTTGCTAGCTCGCAAGTAAATAGCCTACAGTACGCAGTGTGCGCCCGACCACAGTCCGGCGCACCTCCGGTGAACATCTACCGCGGGTTCATGGCCGGGACACGGGACGAGAACCTCACCTCGATCGCCAGCAGTCCTGACCACCCGCGGTGTATCCGTGCGCCCGAGTTCCCGGCGCGCTGAGAGGGATGACGATGACCCTGACCGAACCCGACCACGGATCGCCCGAGTACTGGGCGGCGCGCGATCCACAGCGGCCCGCTGTGCGCAGTGGTCCGAACACGCTGACCTATGGCGAGTGGAACGACGCCGCCAATCGTGTCGCGGAGGGGTTGGCGCGGCACGGGCTGGCCTCCGGTGACCGCATCGGCATGCGATTCCGGCTCGGCATCGAGTGGTTCGTCATCCAGCGCGCCTTGCAAAAGCTGGGCGTGACCCAGGTGGCGGTGAACTGGCGGCTGACCCCGGACGAAGCCGTGTACATCCTGCGCGACAGCGGCGCGAAGGGCCTGGCCTGCGACGACACCGATGTTCGCGACTGGCACCGCACCGGCGTCGGCATAGTGGTGACCGTGGGCCAGGACGAGAACGCACCCGGCATCCGCTACGAGGACCTGGTGCGGACCACCGGCGCCGCCGAACGATTCGGCGCGGCGCGACCGTCCATGGTGCTTTACACCTCCGGCACGACCGGGCGTCCGCGTGGGGTGCCTCCGCTCGACCTCACCGCGGTGGCCGACCTCGACCGGCTCCAGCGCTATGTGAACTCGCTCAGGGACATTCCGCCGCTCCCGGAGCGGGTGGTCTCCCTGTTGACCCTGCCCATCCACCACGGCGCGGGACCCGATGCCGTGACCAGAGCGTGCCTGCACGGCGGCACGGTGATCACGTTGGACCCCTTCGACGCCACCGAGGCGGCCCGCCTGGTGGACCGGTACCGGATCCAGGCGTGGGCAACGGTACCCACCATGCTGCTGCGCCTGCAGAATCTGCCCGCCGAGGACCTCGCGCGCTACGACCTGTCCTCGATCGAGCAGATCGGCGTCGGCGCGGCACCGGTCCCGCAGACACTGAAGACCTGGGTCGTGGACACCTTCGGTCCGCAGGTCCTGTGGGAGCACTACGGTGCCAGCGAAGCGGGCATGATCAGCTACACCGCGCCCGAATTCCAGCTGATGAAGCCGGGCACCAGCGGATGTCCCTACGAGGGGGTCGAGATCGCCATCGTCGGCGAGGACTGGCGGCCGCTGCCCGCCGGGGAGACCGGCGAGATCGCCGTCAGCACACCGATCGTGTTGCGTCACTACCTCGGCGAGCGAGAACTCGGCGACGATGTCATCCGGGACGGCTTCTACCGCACCGGCGACGTCGGCTACCTCGACGACGACGGGTTCCTGTTCATCACCGATCGCATCAAGGACATGATCGTCGCCGGTGGTGTCAATATCTATCCCGCCGAGATAGAGAAGGCGCTCATCGAGCACCCCGGGGTCATCGACGCGGCGGTGGTGGGAATTCCCGACGCGGATTTCGGGGAGAAGCCGCTCGCGTACGTCATCGGCACACCGGAGCAACCGCCGACCGAGGCCGACCTCCTGAACCACCTCGACGGCCGCCTGGCCGGATACAAGCGCCCACGCCAGTTCGTCTTCGTCGACGAACTGCCCCGTAACCCGATCGGCAAGGTACTCAAGAACGAACTGCGCCGGACACACTGGGAAGGACGTGACCGCGCCGTCTGACGGACCGGATCGGATCTGTGCCTTCGGAGCCAGGGGTGGGAGGGAGGTCGTCGATGGGGCTGTTCCGGACAGCCTCGCCTCTCTCGGCCCGATCGCAGTCATCCGGTGTCTAGGTTGGGATCGCCACTTGCCGGGTGGCGATCGAATCGTCATGTTGCCGCGAGGAGTTAGCCAGTGACCGTCACCACCGCCGATGTCGCCCGCACGGTCGATGTCTTGTCCCGGCCCATCACGCTCAACGGACTGACCGTGCCGAACCGGATCGTGATGGCGCCGATGACGCGGATGTTCTCGCCTGGTGGCATTCCGGGGGAGAAGGTGCGGTCCTACTACGCGCGCCGCGCGGCGGCCGGGGTGGGTCTGATCGTGACCGAGGGGACCTACGTCGGGCACGATTCGGCCGGGTCGAGCGACCGGGTGCCGCGCTTTCACGGCGCGGAGCAGCTGGCGGGCTGGGCGCAGGTCGCCGCGGACGTGCACGCGGCCGGCGGCACGATCGTGCCGCAGCTGTGGCACATCGGCATGGTGCGCAATCAGGGTGAGCCGCCCTTTCCCGACGCGCCGGCCATGGGTCCGTCCGGTATCGGTGTGGACGGCACCGCGGGGGTGGGCAAGGCGATGTCGCGGACCGATCTCGATGAGGTGATCGCCGCCTTCGCCCGCGCGGCCGCGGACGCGGAGCGGATCGGCTTCGACGGTGTCGAATTGCACGGCGCGCACGGCTATCTGCTCGACCAGTTCCTCTGGGCGGGCAGCAACCGCCGCGACGACGCGTACGGCGGCGACCCCGTGGCCCGGACCCGGTTCTCGGCCGAGATCGTGGCGGCGGTGCGCGCGGCGGTGTCACCGGAGTTCCCGGTGATCTTCCGGTACTCGCAGTGGAAGCAGCAGGACTACGGCGCGCGCCTGGCCGAGACCCCGGGAGAACTCGAGGCGATTCTGGCCCCGCTCGCCGCCGCCGGTGTCGACGTCTTCCACGCCTCCACCCGCCGCTACTGGCTGCCGGAGTTCGGCGATTCGGACCTGAACCTGGCGGGCTGGACGAAGAAGCTGACCGGCCTGCCCACGATCACTGTCGGTTCGGTCGGTCTGGACGGTGACTTTCTGCGGGCGTTCGCCGGCGAAGGTGCCGAGCTCGGCAGCATCGACAATCTCCTCGATCGCATGGAACGCGACGAGTTCGACATGGTCGCCATCGGCCGTGCCCTGCTTCAGGACCCGGAATGGGCGGCGAAGGTTCTCGCGGGCCGCACCGATGAACTGAAGCCCTACGACGCGGCCGCGCTGAAAACACTGAGCTGAGCTTCCGCTCCGTACGCCCGCCGATCCGGTGGACGTGTTGATCGCTGCCTGCCACGGTCGTCAGGCAGCGATCGTCGTGTCCGCAAGGGGTTTCGATGCGATGTCAAATATCCCGCATCGCCGCGGTGATTCGTTCGGCGGCGTCGGCGAAATCCGTCGCCATCTCGTACACCACGTCCGCCGCGGGGCGGACCCGGTTCATGAGGCCGACACCCTGGCCGACCCAATAGGTGGCCAGGTCCTGGGCGCCTGGGTCACCCTTCTCGGCCAGCCGGTCGACGTGCCGGAGCGTGGCCTCGCTCAGCAGGCCCTGCAGCGGCATGGGCAGGGTGTCGGGTGCGGCGGGCGTGTCCCAGGCGTCGGTCCAGGCCGAGCGGAGCTGGCGGGAGTACTTGCCGGTGCGCGCCTTCGATCGCACGGTGTCCCGTGACGTCGCGGCCAGCATCTTCTGGACCGTGTACGGCGCGGTCTCGGCCTCTTCCGTTGTCAGCCAGACCGATCCGGTCCACGCACCTTGGGCGCCGAGCGCGACGGCGGCGGCCATCTGCCTGCCGGTGACGATTCCGCCCGCGGCGAGGACCGGGACGGGACGGATCGGCGCGATGGCTTCGATCACCTCGGGTACCAGGACCATCGTGGTCACCTCACCACAGTGCCCGCCCGCCTCCGTGCCCTGTGCGACGAGGATGTCCACCCCGGCCAGGACCTGCTTGACAGCGTGCTCCTTGGCGCCGATGAGCGCGGCGACCGGGATCCCCGTCTCCTTGGCGGCGTCGATCATGTATTGCGGTGGCACACCGAGCGCGTTGGCGATGAGTTTGATGGGGTGCCGCAGTGCCACGGCGAGGAATTGCTGACCGAGGCCGTCCGCAGCCAAGGGCCTGCGCGTGCGGCCCGGTGCGCTCGTCACACCGTGTTCGGCGAGCAGCTGAGTGACGAAGTCCCTGTGCCGCACCGGAATCCGGTCGCGCAGCTCCTCGTCCGAGAGCTGCTGGCCTTGCCCTTCATAGGTGGCGGGCGCCAGGATGTCCACGCCGTAGGGCTTGCCGTCGATGTGATCATCGATCCAGGCGAGCTCCTGCTCGAGCCCGTCGGGTGTGAAGCCCGCCGCGCCGAGGACGCCGAATCCGCCTGCCTTGCTGACGGCCACGACGACATCACGGCAGTGCGTGAAGGCGAAAAGCGGGATCTGGATGTCGAGTTGTTCGCAGAGGGGAGTGCTCACCGGGTGCTCGATTCGTGAGTGGGAACGGTGGTGTGTTCGGGGTCGGACCGGCTCGGCCGGAGACAGGCGGTCATGGTGGATCGGACTGGGCGAACGTTCTGATGGGGACCCAGGGATCCGGTTCGGCGACGGCCCCCTGCTCGATCAGCTCGTCGATCTCGAGGTCGGTGAGGCCGAGGACGCGCGAGCAGACGGCGCGGGTGTGTTGTCCCTGTGCCGGAGCGGGGATCACCTCGGCGTCGGCGATGGACTCGGAGCCGAACTGCCGCCGCTCGGCGACGATCGGCTGCCGCACAGTGGGCTGGTGCAGGGCGGTGAAGAGCCTGCGCTGCCGGAAGGCCGGATCGTCGGCGAAATCGGAGATCCGCCGCATCGGGCCGACACAGACACCGGCTTCCCGCAGGACCCGGAAGACCTCGTCGGTGGTCCGCGTCCGCGTCCACGCGCTGATCACGGCATCGAGTTCGGCGCGCCTCGCCCGGCGATCCTCGGCGCCGGGAAGGTCCGGGAGCGGAACGACCGACCGCAGCTTGGCGTAGTCGGCCGCGTCACCGGTGGTGATCACACACCACTCGTCCGGTCCCGCACAGCGATACACGCCGCTGGGCACATCGGCCCCGATCCGGTTGCCGTGCGGACGCACCGATCCGGGCCGTACTCCTTCGGCGGCGACGTCGACGGCGAGCGCGGTGAGGATGATCTCGGACTGGGCGCAGGTGATGTCGGCGCCGCGGCCGGTCCGGCGCCTGCCGATGAGCGCGGCCAGCGCCGCCGTCGCCACGATCCGGCCCGCGACGTGATCGGGATAGACCGTGAGCCCGTCGGCGGCCTCGCCCGGAGTGTCCGGGTACTGCCACAGCGAACTCAGCCCGGACAGGGCACGAACCAGCGGACCGTAGCCCATCCACGAGCTCCACGGTCCGTTGTCGCCGACGGCGTTCGATCGTGCCGAGACCAGGCCGGGGTTGATCCGCGAGACCTGGTCCACACCGAACCCGAGCTTGTCCAGGGTCCCCGGTTTGAAATTGCTCAGCAGCAGATCGGCCGTGCCCAGCAGGTCGGTGAACAGTCGCGAACCGGCGTCACAGCGCAGATCGATGTCGACGCTCTGCTTGTTGCGATTCCCCCAGGCGAAGGCAGGCACGATCTCCCCGGTGAACGGTGCTCGGCTGCCGTCGGGATGACTGTGGTTCTCGATCTTGATGACCTCGGCGCCGTAATCGGCGAACATGCGCCCCGTTTCGGCACCGGCGATGATGATGCCCATGTCGACGACCCGCAGCCCGGCCAGCGGCCGGGAACGCGGTGCGCGGGGGCGACTTCCGGCCGGAGCGGGCACTGTCGGCGGGACCGTGCCGAAGACGGCCTCGGTGTGTTCGCCGGGCTTGGGCGCGGGACTGCGGATTCCGGCGCGGCGACCGTCGATATCGACATAGCCGGTCGGAACCGGAACGCGCAGACCGGGGGAGACCTCGAGCTCGGTGTAGGTATCGCGTTCGCGGAAGTGCTCGGCGTTCGGCACGTCGCCGAGCGCGAGGACCGGCGCGACCGGAATTCCTCTGCGTTGTGCTTCCTCCGCGAGGTCCAGAGCCGTCCGATCGGCGAACAGCCGCGCGATGAGCGGGGCCAGCCGGGCGTGCGCGGCCTGCCGCTCGACGGTCCGCTCGTAGCGGCGATCGGCGAAGGCGGCCGGTTCGCCGAGCCAGCGCCACAGCGCCTGCCACTGCGCGGGCGAGAGGATCGTCAGGCGTACCTGCCCGTCCGCGCAGTCGAAGACCGGGTAGTACGAGCCGGCATCCGGTCTGCCCGTGGGGAATTCGTACCAGGGCCGTCCGTACCCGGCGGTCGGCCCCGCGCCGAAGGCCGGGTCGAAGACCTGCGTCGCCGTGTCGAGGAGCGAGATGTCGAGATGGTCACCCGTCCCGGTTTCCAGACGCTGCCAGTGCGCGACCAGAATCGACCAGGACACCTGCGCGGCGATCGCGTTGTCCAGGATGTGCGCGGGTGGCAGGAGCGGAGGTTTGCCGACAATGCCCGAGCGGCACAGGATCCCGGCCATGGCGGCCCGGGTCCACTCGTCGCCGCGGTAGGCGTGATACGGCCCGGTGAGACCGAAGTCGGTGACCGAGACCACCACGAGCCGGGGCAGCCGCGACCGGATCTCGGTGAGCTCGAGAGCGTCGAGCGCGGCCTTGCTCTCCCCGGTCACCCACACATCCGCGGTGGCGAGCAGCCGCAGGAGATCGTCGCGGCCTGCCGCCGTCGCGGTGTCGAGCGTGACACTCCGTTTGTTCGCGTCGTAGATGGCACCGGCGAAGTCGGGTTCGTCCGGCGGGGCGGGGTCGTCGTCGTGGCGGGTCACCAGGATGACCTCGGCGCCCAGATCGGCGAGGTACCGGGTGCTCATTCTGACTCGGGTTCCGAGCGTATCGACGATACGCATCGACCGGAGGGGAAGTTCACTCATCCGGTGTGGTCCTTCGCTGTTCGTCGGGGGTGAAGACCGGCACGGCTTCGGGTGCCGGCGCGGCGGGGTCGGTGACGGCCGGGCGGTCGAACCGGACCCGCAGCGGCAGCCCGGCGGCCAGACGCTCCGGTGCGCAGCCGACGACGCGGGCGCGCAGCCACGGTCCTTCGCGCAGTTCGACGATGCCTGCCACGGTCTCGGTATCGGCGGCCCGGCGGATCGCCCAGCACACGAGGGTCGCGCGGCCGTCGGCCCGCTGCCAGACCAGGTCGGTCGATGCGCAGGTGGGGCACACGGTCACCGGGGGTGCTGCGAGGTGACGGCAACCTTCGCAGCGCCGCAGGAGCAGTTCTCCTCGTGCGGTGCCGTCGAAGAACAACGCTGACGCGCGGTCACGGGAAATGGGGGTCGTCATGCCGGTCTCCTGGCGAACGTTGTCATCGACGTGGGTCGGTCGGGCTCAGGACGAGCGTCGAATGATGGTCCAGCACACCGCCGTTGCCGCTGACGACGATCAGTTCGTTGCGCACAGCCTGCCGTTCGCCGCCCGCGCCGCGCGCCTGGATGACGGCTTCCGACAGCGGGGTCATGCCCCACATGTAATAGGACGACAGCTGCCCGCCTCCGGTATTGATCGCCAGCGGGCCGCCGGGTTCGAGGACACCGCTGGTGACGAAGGCGCCGCCCTCGCCCTTCGCGCAGAACCCGTAGTCCTCGAGCGTGAGCAGGACGGTGAAGGTGTAGCAGTCGTAGATCTCGGCGATGTCGACGTCCGCCACGGTCACGCCCGCCATCTTCAGCGCGGCGGGCCCGGACTGTGCGGCCCCGCTCACGAGCCCGAAGGTGCTGTCGCGTGATTCGGGATATCCGGGATGGCTCTGGGCGAATCCCCGGATGTGCACGGCGGGTTGTGCCAGGTCGGCCGCACGATCGGCGGCGGTGACGATCACGGCGACCGCGCCATTGCTGACCAGGCAGCAGTCGAGCAGGTGCAGGGGTTCGGCGATCCAGCGTGACGCTTGATGATCGGCCAGGGTGATCGGGGTCCGCTTCTGCGCCAGCGGATTCAGGACCGCCCGATCCCGTTGGGCCACCGCGATGGCGCCCAGCTGCTCGGAGGTGGTGCCGTACCGCTGCATGTGCCGCTGGGTCGCCGCGGCATAGGAGGTGGTCACGTCGCGGAAACCGGCGGCGACGGTGAGGCCGTCGAAGCCGACCGGTGCGCGTCGTCCCGCGTAGGCGCTCGCGCTGCCCGCACCGGGAAGCAGGGGGGCATCGGCGAAAACGCAGGCCACCGTCGTCGCCAGCCCGTTGTCGATGGCCATCGCGGCGTAACCGACCATCGACGCCGCCGAGGATCCGTAGGCCTGGAATACCGACAGCAGGGTCAGATCCCGCAAGCCCAACCGGCGTGCCAGCCGCGGGTCCACACCCCCGGACAGGCCCGGGTTGATGAGCAGCCCGTCGAGATCGGCGAGATCCAGTCCCGCGTCCCGGGTCGCGCGCAGCACCGCGTCCGCCGCGAAGTCTTCGCTGGTCCGGTCGTAGATCTTGCCCATCTCGGTCAGTCCGAGCCCGGCGATCGCGGCCGGGCGCCGCAGGCCGGCGCTCATCGGGCTGATATCTGCCGTCACGGTGGCTCCCTGCCGTCACATTAGTTACAGACCGAAAGGGTCTGAAAGTGGGTTGCAGCATGGCATGGTGTGCGATGGTGGCGCAAGCCCCAGCCGACCTCGCGATCGCAACATACTTGCTAAGCAACCAGTTAAATACTAGCATTCCCGACGTGCGGCAGGTCACATGCCGCAGGGAGTGAGAATCGATGGCTACCTGTGATGACTGACCCGAAACCGACGCGACTGGAGTACGCGCACACCCCGGCGGGCGCGCGAACAGCGATCCTCACCATCGCGAATCCGCCCCTGAATCTGTTCGATGCCCGGCTCATGCGGACCATGGCGGCCGACCTGGCCGACCTGTCGGGCCAGGCACCTCGCGCACTGCTCCTCCGCGCGGAAGGCCGCGTCGTCTCGGGTGGCGTGGACGTGCACATCTTCGACGGCCTGGGCGTCGAGGAAGGCGCCGCGCTCTGGAAAGACCTCTTCGCCGGCATCATCCACCCGCTGGAGCAGATGCCGTGTCCGGTGATCTTCGCCGCGCACGGACTCACCCTCACCGCGGCGTTCGAGATCGCCCTGGCGTGCGACATCATCCTGGCCGCTCCGCGGGCGGAGTTCGGTCTGGTGGAAACCGTTGTTGGCCTGACTCCGTCCATGGGGGGACCACAGCGGCTGGCCGAACGCGCCGGATCCGGCCGGGCACGGGAACTCGTCATGACCGCCGGTCTCTACGACGCGACCACCATGGCGGACTGGGGAGTGGTCAACGCTGTTCACGCCGATGTCGAGGCCGCGGCCCGCTCGTTGCTGGATCGACTGGCCGACGGACCGACGCGCGCACACGCGGCGACCAAACAGCTGATCGGCGCGTGGCGTCATGGTGGTGTGGCCGAGGCGGATTCGATCACCCCGGCCGTCTCCGGCCGACTGTTCGATACCGCGGACATGAAGAACGGCGTCCAGAGCTTTCTCACCGCCGGTCCCGGCAAGGCCACCTACCGCGGAGACTAGTCGGCAGTCCTACAACGCTCCGGCACGTGCCAGGACTTCGAATGTCGCGTCGGCGGTGCGCCACACGAGGTCGATCTCGGTGCGGATGGCTGGCTCCAGTGCCGGATTCTGCAGCGCGAGGCCGTTACTGAAGATGACGGCATTGGCGCCGAGATCGGCCGTGATGAGGAGTTGCCTGCTGGCCACGCCCGCGCCGAATGCCCGATCGAGACCCTCGCCGAGGAAGTAGAACCGCCACAGCGGCCCGAGATCGGCGTCGTAGACCGCTTCGGTGCGGTCGACGATGACATCGCCGCTCGATGCGATGGCGGCGACGATGTCGAAATAGTCCTCGGCGTCCTCCGGCCCGGCGCCGACCGCGGCGACCGAGTCCGCGAGATCGACGACCAGGTGAGCGTTGTAACCGGCCATGGCGACCCGTGCGCGGGAGGCGCCGCAGTCGGCGGCCAGGGCGAAATAGTGGGCCCAGTGCGGGTCCGGGGTGCCGCCGGAGAATTCCGCGTGCACGTTGTCGAGGAAGCGGCGCAGCAGGTCGTAGCTGATGGCGTGGGCGAACTCCGGATCCCGGAACCGGTTGGGGTCCCGCTGCATCGGCATCACGGCACTGTGCTCGACCGCGTCGAGCCCGAGGGCGAATACTCCACGCATGTCAAGGTGCCGGACGAGGATGTCGGTGATGCGGTGGTGGCGGACGACCGCGTCCTCGAGCCGGGCGAGGCTGTCCCCGCGCAGTTCTCGTCCGGGTTCCGAGAGGTCGGTGATCTCGGTGATCTCGCTCGAGGTCAAGGACGTTCCGCACGCGGCAGCGGGAGCCTCGGCCGTGGCGGCGCCCGCGGCCACGGCGGGACTCACCAGGAGGAGAAGGGTCAGGACAGCGGTGGTGACAGACGCCGGAAACACGCTGACTCCTTCGTGAAATAGGGCTCAGAACATGCTGATTCGATCACACTTCCGCGTAGGAACGCAGCACGGCGGTGTGACGCCGAAGGCGGTGGACGAGTATCGCCGCCGCGAAAGCCAGGGTCGCCGTCATGGCGAGCACGAGGAGCGATATCCAGAACATCCGGTCGTAGCGGCCGCTGTCACAGCGAACCACCGCGTGACGCGCATAGGTCATCGGAGCGACGCTCTCGAACGGGCGGAACACCCGTGGGGTGCCGGAATAGCAGGCGCCGCCGAAGGCGAAGAGCTGGAACATGAAGAACCCGAAGGACGTGATACTTCCCGCGACGCTGCCGAACGCGATCACGAACAGTTGGGAGACGATTCCGGTGACCGCGCCGAGGAAGGCCAGCACGCTCACCATGGCAAGCCAGTTCTCGGGCGACCACCCGGCATGCCAGCCGTAAACGCCTGCCGAGACCGCGGCGACGA
The DNA here is from genome assembly GCF_037034205.1 of Nocardia sp. SSK8. NCBI lineage: Bacteria > Bacillati > Actinomycetota > Actinomycetes > Mycobacteriales > Nocardiaceae > Nocardia > Nocardia sp. SSK8. The sequence continues at coordinate 64,983 of NZ_JBAGKD010000015.1, read as the reverse complement.
TGCCCGCGGCGATGCCTGCCCACGTCCGTCGCAGGAGGAGGGCGGCGGTGTTTCGAAGACCGTTGCCGGAAGGCGCCGAGCCGGTCGGATCGATGAGCATCCAGACGACCACGGTGGCCAGGAAGGCCGCGATGATCACCAGCAGCGGCCCACTTCCCGTGGTCGAATCCGCGTAGGCGACCGAGACAGTGGTGCGGTGGAGATGTTCCGTCCGATCCGGGAGACTCCCCAGGTCTGTGGCGGTGAGCGAGCCGTACGGCGGTAACAGCGTTTGCGCGGGAAATGACATGGCGTCCTCCGGGGCAGGTGTCGGTTCTATAGCCCCCGCGGACGGCCGCTGGGTCGAGCGAGCGCATCCGGCCGTTCCCCGTGAAATTACTGGTTCGTAAACCGTTGATTGCCGTAGCGGCACAGAATGGCCGGATCAGCCCCTTCGATGTCCGTGTTGCCCCCGCCGACGCAGTGGCCGCGTCTAGATGATGGGGGATACCGGACGTCGGCCTGACCCGGTCGGCTCGGTCGCGGAGGGTCGCTAGTGTGCGGCGGCTCGGACGCCGGGGCGCGTGGGGAAGAAACCCGCCACGGCGAGCAGTACCGCCGCGAAAACCAGCGGTACCGCGAACCCCATTCGCAGGGTCGTTCCCGCTGCCACGGCCCCCACCACGATGCCGCCGATCAGCGTGCCCGCGTAGTTGAAGATATTGAGGCGGGCGACAGCCGTGTCGAGATTCCGGCCTGCGGTGCGATGCCCGACTTCGCTGAAGCACAGTGGTGCGATGATCGGCAAGCCGATGCCCGTGATCAGAAAGCCGGTGATGGCCACCGCCGGGTTGGGCGCGGCGACCACGATGGCCAGGCCCGCGGCCCCGATCACCGCCGCTCCGCGCGCCGCTGTTCGCGGGCCGACGCGACGCACCAGGGAGTCACCGGCGAGCCTGCTGAGCAGGGCGGCGACCTGGTACGCCGCCAGCGCCAGGGCGGCGACGGCAGGGGAGGACAGCAGTTCGTCGGTGAGATACAGCGCCGACCAATTCCCCACGGCGAGATCGATGCCGAACGCGAGAGCCAGGGCAATGCCGAGCGCGAGCAGCGCCTTGCCCGGAATCGGCGCGACCTCGGAGTCCTCGGCCGGGCACGGCGTGCTGTCCGGGGTGCCCACGAAGCCGGGTCCGATGACCAGCGTCATCGCGGCGACCGTGGCCGCGGCGGCCGCGATCGTCCAGGCAAGCGGTACCGTGCCGGCTTCGCACACGGAGACGAACAGGGCACCGGCGATCGCTCCCGCGCTCCACGCGGCATAGAACGAGGACAGGATGAAGCGGTTGTAGCCGTGCTGGACCACCACGGCCTGCATGTTCGCTCCCGCGTCGACCATGCCGACAGCGACGCCGTAGACCACCAGCATCGCGATGAGCCAGGTGGCATCAGGCGCGAACGCGATCCCCATGCCCGTCACCGCGATCAGCGCCAACCCGCAACGCAAGGCAGGCGCGCTGGACCAGCGCACCGCCAGCCGTTCGGCGATCACGCTTCCGCCACCGGCTACGAGGGAAATCGCCGCCACAACCAGGACCAGGGTCGTGTCGGTGAGTCCGAACTGTGTTTTCTGGTGGGGCAGTTCGGTGAGGATGACCGCCAGGAAGAACCCTTGCAGGGCAAAGGCGGTGGAACTGGCGTAGCGTCCCCGTCGCCATGGCGTGACTCGGGCCTCGATGGGGTTTTTCGCTGGATCGTTGGTCAGCATTCGGAAATCAGCCTGTCGGGGGAGAAATGGGTGATCGGCACTGGCCATGAAAGAAGCTTCTGGATTCGGAAATCGGTCGCTTCCGTGTCGATCTCGTTAAATCCCATTCGAGAGCGTGTGGACGCGTAGCGCGTCGTCGGGCAATGTCCGAATACGCCCCATTCATGTCCGGAAAAGACCTTTCGGACACCGCCGCTTCCTGCGCGCGGCCGACGCGGGGCTGCTCGGCACGATGCTGGGGGACTCGCAGGCCGCGGCGGCGCCCGGTGACGTTTCCATACATTCAGGTATGGAAAACTATCCATCAAGGTATGGTCGGATCGATCGCAGTCAGCGAGTGGATGTTCACGTCAGGAGTCCGGCAGTGGTCGAATCCGTCGAAGGTCAGGTCGCGTCCGCCGGTCCGCCGGTGAAGTGCCCCAAGGCCTTTCGCTATTGGGAGGCCCGTGGCACGCCGCTCGTGCGACGAGTCGAGCGCGTCTTCGCGACGGTGACCGGGCAGCGGCTGTTCCCCACCGACGAGCAGGCGATCGCCCTGTGCGAGGACCTGTTCAGCGGTGACCCGGTCGCCGAGCGTTTCGTCGCCGAGGTCATGCACGGCGAGATCGGGCCGAAGGCCGGGCGGCGGCTGCTGGAGACGGCGCTGACCGAGGGCATCGACGCGGTGCCGGACGCACCGGAATCCCTGCGCGCGCTGTTCGCCGAGTTCGAGACGGTCCCCGACTGGGTGGTCCCCGACCTCGTCGAACAGGGCGCGGCGATCTGGCGCCGCTGGGGCACCATGCTGTTCAGCTTCGCCGGCGCCGAAACCCTGGAGATGTACACCGAGGCCGCGGTCGCGACGCCGCTGTCCCTGGCCGGTGGCTACGCGGGCGACAGTGCGCTGCGCCGGTTCCTGGAGACTTGCCGGTTCTGGATGGACGTCTCCGCCCGCGATGCCCTGCTCACCCCCGGCTCGGCCGGGCGGGCCACCGCGCTCGAGGTCCGGGTCATGCACGTCTCGGTGCGCGCGAAGGTCGCGGGCCATCCTGAATGGGACATCGAACGCTGGGGCCTGCCGATCAGTCAGACCTACCAGATGCTGACCTTGCTCGCAGGGAGCGTGACCCCCGGCCTCGGTCTGTGGGCACTGGGCTATCAGACGACACCGTCGGAAATCCGTGCGCTGCTGCACTTCCAGAAGTACATGGGCCATCTGCTCGGCGTGCGGTTGCGCTGGTATCCCGACACCGTCCTCGACGGCCTGCGGGTGCTGGCGATGACCATCGCCTCGCGTTCCTACGACGCGGGCAGGCACGGGACCGAACTGATCGAGTCCTACCCGGCGGCCTTCGCGCCCCGCGACGGACATCGCGGCCTGATCAGACTGCGCGAGCAATACAACTTCCGGATCAACTCGGTCTACTCCGCGATGTACATGGCGCCCGGCACCCGCAGGCACTACACCATGCCGTCGGCGTTCCCGTGGATTCTCATCCCGGTCCTGCGCTTCCCGCTGATCACCGTGCTGGAACTCGTCCGCCGGTGCTGCCCACCGTTCGCGCGCGTGCACGAGAAGGTGATGCTGGCCCATCGCGAGAACTGGTACCGCGCCCAGATGCGAGGTCGCGAAGCGGCCTTCGACGCCAGCGGCGCCCTGCGCCGATGAACCCACCGAAAGCAGCCATGACCACCGCGGACATCGTCGAAGTATGGAACGGGCCCGGCCGCAGCGACGGCGAACTGACACCGGTCGAGCCGCGCCACAACGGTTTACACGCCTCGCTGAGCAAGCTCGCCTTCGAACACTGGTATTTCGACGCGCACCTCGACACCGGTCACATCGTCATCGGGTTCCTCACCAAACGCAGGCCGGAGGACCTGCCGCTGGCGCGGCCGTGGGTGGAGATGATCGTCTACGCCCCCGACGGCACCCGCCGCCAGGTATCGCGCCGGTACCCGCAGTCGGCGGCCTCCTTCGCCACCGAGACCTGCGATGTGCGCGTCGGGAACAACACCGCGCGCACCGAGTTCCGCGACGACGGCCTGCCGACCCACCACCTCCGGATGGCCGAGGACGGCCTGGTCTTCGACCCGCTGATGCTGGCCCACCACACCGACATCGTGCTGTCCACCGGCGAGACATCGCTCACCGAAGGTCCCGCGCGCTTCGACGCCACGGCGGGCCGCGCCTATCCCGAATGGATCGAACTGCGGGTGCCGGACAAGCTCGAACTGCGCCTGGCCGTCGAACGCGTCATCCACGCCCACGACCTGCTCGACGACCTACCGGTGGTGCGCTCGCGCCTGGTCAAGCCGCTGGTGCACCGTCTGGTCGGGCACCCGGGCTACTTTCGGTTCGAGTCCGCCTTCGAGCTGACCGTGCACACCGATAGCGGCGTCGAGCGGCGCGGCGGGACGACACTGCACGAACTGGTCGCGCTGACATGACCGCGGGTCGCGCTCACCGGAGCCGAGCTCGTCGCGGTGCGCCGGTGGATCAGCGGGGCGGCTCGGCGCTGGTGATGAACCGGAAGAACTCCCGGCGCTGATCGGCCGTCGGCACCGGCAGGTTCTGATTGCCGTGCACGAATCCGATACCGGCGAAGCACATCAGACCGGCCCGCATCTCCGCCTGTTCGGCCGAGAGCCCCAGGTCGATCAGGGTCTTGGACAGCGTGTGGAAGATCCGCTGATCCAGCGCCTTCACCGCCTCGGCGACTTTGGCGTTGGTGCGCGCCCAGTCGCGGACCGCGAGTTCGACCTGCCACACCCGATCCCCGGTGAGCAGCGCGCCCATCCGGTCCAGCCGTTCCTGGACGGGCAGGTCGTCGAGATCGTGGAATCCGCGGGCGGCGTCGTTCTGATCGGCGCACCAGAACTGGGCGGTGGTCTCGAGCAGCTGGTCGATGCCGTCGAAATGCCAGTAGAAGCTGCCCTTGGTGACGCCGAGCTCGTCGCAGACCTTGGCGATGGTGATGGCGCCGACGCCGTCCCGCAGCAGTACTCCCAGCGTCGCGGCAGTCCAGTCCTCGACGCCGAGCCGACGTGCCGCACCGCGCGCCGCCGCCGCTTTGCGCTTGGACACCGGCGCGGCCGGCCGGGAATCCCCTGGCTTGTCGGTCATGCTCGCCGTCTCCTCTCGGCATCGCGGGCAGGCAGGCCATACTCGACCGTATAGTTGAAACTACCAAAAGGTATGGTCCTGGTCGGGTTCGGCCGGACTGAACGTGCCGGATCGCGATGGTCGGCAGCCAGGCGGGCTCGTGGTTGCGCAGGTAGCCGAACGCCGCATGAGCGTGCACGCAGCGGTCCCCAATTGGTCCCGAGCTCCGATTGGTCCAGTGACAGCAAAATCCCCTCCGACCGAGGTCAGAGGGGATTTTTGCATGGTCGGGCTGACAGGATTTGAACCTGCGACCACCTGACCCCCAGTCAGGTGCGCTACCAAGCTGCGCCACAGCCCGTTCTTGCCCCCGTTGCCGGGTGCTCGGAAAGATTACCGCACCGGTTGGCTTAGGTACTAATCGGCTGGTAGATGGTGGTTTCTGGGGTGTTCACAACGGCGTGCTGGCTTCGGTTCAGGGCGTGTCCGCGGTCGCCTGCCGGTGCTCGTACCAGATTGCCGGGATGATCGAACCGTTCGGCAAAGTCTGCGCACGCCGGTCCTTTTCCGTCGCACCGATCCGGGCGCAGATGCGCTGCACCGCGAGATTCGACTCGTTCGTACCGATCTCGATGGTGGCGAAACCTACGTCGTGGACAGCGTCGACCAACGCGGCCACCGCTTCGCTGGCGTAACCGGCGTGCCGGTGTCGGGGTCCGATCCACCAGCCGAGGGTTAGCGACGATGCGTCGTTGTCACTCGGGTGCACGGTCGCGGCACCGATGAGGGCGCCGTCCGACCGCGCTTCGAGTACGAGAAGCCCGGGCTCCGGGCGTCCCCGCTCGACGGACTTCACCATTGCCCGGGTCTGACGTCGCGTCCACCCGTTCGCTGTGAGCATCTCCGCATCGGTGGTGGCGGCGAGCGCGGCCGCGTCGTGTCGCGTCGGTCGGCGCAGCAGCAACCGTGCGGACTCGACCTCGGGCAGCACGCCGTACCGTGCCTTGATTTCCGTGTCGACGAGTTGGCTGATCCGCCACATCCACAGCCCGCAGGCGACACACGGAACGCCGATCATGAGCGCCACCGAGAACGTGATGACGAGTTCTGCCGAGAAGGAGTCCGAGCCGACCACGACCGCGAGCCCGACAATCACCGCCACGATCCCGACCGTCTTGATCCAACTCGCCAACCCGCGAACGGCGACCCGCCAGGGCGTTTGCTGAAGCGCCGCTCTGACATAGGCGATGCGCCACATGAGAAACATGAGTTGACCGTATTCGATGTGGTTGGGGCACGTGCACATTCGCGTTGCCCGTCGATCCGGACCCATGCCTGTTTCTCGGCACCGCGATCGGGCACCTGCTGGCGTACCTGCCCGCGACCGTGGCGGCGTACGACTGGCTCATCCAGCGCCTCGCCGGGACTCCCGCGCCAGCAATCGCGCTGCTCTGCCCGGAGACTCGTGGCTGCCACGGTGACAGTGTGGCGAGCTGCTAGTCGAGGAAGTAGGCGTCCACCTTCTCCTCCGAATCCAGGATCTCGTTCGCTGCTACACCGAGTTGGCGCGCCAGCTCGACCGATCCGGCGAACGCGACCTGCACGTCGGGGGAGAAGGCGCGTTCGAGCAGACCCAGGTACTCCGCCATGCTCGCGGTCAGCTGGTCCAGGATGGCCTGGTACTCGGCGGCGAGTTCCGCGTCGAGCGCGCGCTGTTCGTCGAGGTAGCGCTCGATCAGGGCCGCCTCGCGTTTCGTCAACGAGGAGGCGACCGCCTTGTACATGACGGTGCCGACCGCGGTGCCGAGGACGGCGCCGAGGATCGGGATCGGGATGGTCGCCTGGCCGACGAACGACGACAGGGCGCGGACCGCGGCTTCCACGGCGATGAGCTCGGCGGTCTGGATGAACTCGAGCTCGTCGATCTCGTCGCGGCGCAGCTTGTTCGCTTGTTCGGCGATGCTGAAGGAGGTGGTGACGATCGAGCCTGCGACGGCCGCGGAGGTGGCGGTGACATTGGTGAGCGCGTAGACGCTCAGGCCGCGGACGGCGCCCTTACCGATACCGAGGCCGGTGTCGCGCGCGATCTCGGTCCAGTCCTGCCCGCTGAACTCGCTGAGCCGCTTGCCTTCCCGGCGCTTGGTGATCACTGCCAGGACGAACGCGGTGCCGCCCGCGCCCGCGGCGGCGGTGAGGGCGACCGTGCCGCCTTCGCGCAGCGTCGGTCGGCTGCGCGCGTAGGCCTCGTCGCGCAGGGACTGGTTCGTGGCGCGGAGCGAGTCCTTCTCGGCTGTCATGGTCGCGGCGTAGGTGTCGCGCTGGACGTCGCTGTACTCGAGCGTGGAGGGTTCGAGGGCGGTGAAGCCGATCGAATCGTCTCGGCAGAACGTCTGCACCCGCTGCCACTCCCGGAACGACGGTCCGTCTCCGCTGCGCGACAGCTTGCTCGCCTCCTCCGGCGATACGTCGCGCAGCCGCTGGATCATCGCGTAGTGATCGCGGGGGATCTGGTATTTCCCGCCGTTGCGCACGTAGTCGGGATACTTCCGGAGGTGCTCGGTCACCGCGCCGAGGGAGAAGCGGGCGGCGACGAACTTCTGCTGGATTTCGACGCTGCCGCGCAGCAGGTCGACGGGTCCGTTGTCGTTCACCCACCGGTAGCCGGGTGCGTGGCCGAGGACCTGGTGCCGGGCATTGCCGATCCCGACCTCGGCGATCTCGGCGATGAAGCCGTGCATGCCGTGCTGTCCGCCGCGGTTGGCGGCGACCACCTCGAGATCGATCTTCCGGACGGCATCGTCGATGCTGGTGAGCGCGTCCTGGAGGCGTTCGTCCTGTCGGCCGAGCGCGTCGAGGAGGGTGTCGATCCGGAGCTGGTTGAGATAGTTCACCCAGGACGCGGTTGCCTGCTCCTGGATTCCGGTGACGTATGCCGCCGCGTCACGCACCGGCGGAGTCCTGGTCGACGCGCTTGCTCAGCATGGTCGCGCACGACTTCGTGTTGTTCACCAGCGTGCCGAGGGCCGACCGGTCGGCGGGGGAGAGCGCGTGGAAATCGGCGCGGTAGTGCGCGAGTGCGTCACCGTAGCTGGTGCGCAACCCCTCGCGCAGCGCGGTCGTGCGCTGCAAGAGGTCGTCGATCTCGGCGTCCATACCCCGGACGAGGGCGGTATTGCGCTTGATCGCGGACAGCGCTTCGTGTTTCGCCTCGCGGTTCTCGAACTTCTTCTTCGCGAACAGGGCGATCGACGCGAGCAGGGTCGCGCCCGCGATGGTCCAGCCGATCGGGCCCGCCAGCGCGAGCAGCGAGGCGCCCGCCGCGGTCCCGCCGCCACCGGCGGCCAGCGCGCCGCCACCGAGCCACGCCAGTGCCGCCTGGCTCGCCGCCGCCCCGGACAGGGTCGAGATCGCGGTGCCGGTCGACGCGGTCCCGAAGGTGGTGGCGACCCAGATCGCCGCGGACGGAGCGAGTCCCGCCACCGCGGTGCCCGCCGCGAACCCGGCGCCGGCGCCGACCGCCGACGCCCGCGCCGCTTCCAGCTCGTGCTGCGCGAAGTCCTCCGCGTTCAGGAACTGCTTCCGGTGCACCGCGATCTCGTCGAAGTCGGTATCGAACGACTTCGGGGTGTTGGCGATGCTGTTCACCAGATGCTCGACCAGCTCGATCAGGTCGGTCGACCGTTCGCGCTGACGCAGCAGGGACAGACCCTTGTCGGCCATCGCCGTGAACACGCCGTTGTATTCCGCCACGGCGTCTGCATAGGGGTCCGGCTGCTTCGCGGTCAGCTTCTCGACCTTGCCCCTGGCGGTGTCTTTGACAGTGCCGACCTGCCCGGCGAACTGCGACGACGCGGTGCGCGCCATCTTGCCGAGTCCGTCGACGGTCCGGCCCAGGCCCTCCTTGGCATGGACGACATTGAGCTTCGTGCTGCCCAGGTCGAGTGGTTCCATCAGCGCCCCCTCCAAGATCGTTGCGGCTCAACAATCTAACGGAGAAGGGCGACCGCCGGTGACGGATCGGTTCAAGCGTGTAGGTCGAACCGGTCCAGGTTCATGACCTTGTCCCACGTGCGGACGAAGTCGCGCAGGAACTTCGGTGTGGCGGTGCGGGCGGCGTAGACCTCGCAGACCGCGCGGAGCTGGGCATCCCAGCCGAAGGCCAGGTCGACTCGACTGGCTTCCCAGCGTTTCCGGCCGGTGCGCCGCTCGGTGCCGAGATAGGTGCCGTCGTCGGCCGGTGACGGTTTCCACTCGGTGCTCGTGTCGAGCAGGTTGACGAAGAAGTCGTTGGTCAAGGTGCCGGGTGTCTCGGTGAAGACGCCGAGTGGGGATTGCTTGTAGTTCACGTCGAGCACGCGCAGACCGCCGAACAGGACAGTCATTTCCGGCACCGTCAGCGTCAGGAGGTTCGCCTTGTCGATGAGGAGGTATTCCGGTTCCAGCGGAGCGTTTTTGGCGACGTAGTTCCGGAATCCGTCCGCGGGGCCCGCTAGCGCGTCGAAGGACTCGATCTCGGTCCATTCCTGCACGGCGTCGCCGCGGCCGGGCGTGAACGGGACCGTCACCGTGTGCCCGGCGGCTGCGGCGGCCTGCTCGACGGCCGCGCAGCCCGCGAGCACCACGAGGTCGGCGAACGAGACCCGGACGTCGCCGCTCTGTTCACCGTTGAACTGCTGCTGCACAGCCTCGAGCGCGGTGATCACCTCGGCGAGCTGGTCGGGATGGTTTCGTTCCCAATGACGCTGGGGCGCCAGGCGGATACGGCCGCCGTTGGCGCCGCCGCGCATATCGCTGCCGCGGAAGGTCGAGGCCGCCGACCATGCCGTGTAGATCAGCTGTTGACGGGTGGGGCCCGAAGCGAGCAGTGCCGCTTTGAGTTCGCGGATGTCGTCGGGTCCGATCAGCCCGTGGGTGACCGGTTCGATCGGGTCCTGGAACAGCTGGGGTTCCCGCGGGACGAGTGATCCGCGATAGCGCGTGATCGGCCCGAGGTCGCGGTGGATCAGTTTGAACCACGCCTTGCGGAACTCCTCGGCCATCTCGTCCGGATTGTCCAGCCAGCGCCGCGTGATCTCCTGATACACCGGGTCGACTTTGAGCGCGATATCGGAGGTCAGCATATTGGGCTGATGCCTGCGGTTCGGGTTATCGGGCGCGGGCGTGGTGTCGGCGCCCGCGCCGTCCTTGGGGCGCCATTGCCACAGCCCGCCCGGACCGCGATAGACCTCCCAGTCGTAACCGTAGAGATTCTCGAGGAAGGTGTTGTCCCACCGCGTGGGGGTCGGAGTCCAGGTGACCTCGATACCGCTGCTGGTGGTGTCGGCGCCGACACCAGTGCCGAACGAGTTCTGCCAGCCCAGATCCTGCATTTCCAGCGGGGCGGCGGCCGGTGGCGGCCCGATGTCCTCCTGCGGGCCCGCGCCGTGGGTCTTGCCGAAGGTATGACCGCCCACGATCAGGGCGGCGGTCTCGATATCGTTCATCGCCATCCGGCGGAAGGTTTCCCGGATGTCGACGGCGGAGGCGACCGGGTCCGGGTTGCTGTCCGGGCCTTCGGGGTTGACATAGATCAGGCCCATCTGGGCCGCGGCGAGGGGTTGCTGGAGTTCGCGGGTCGAGGAGAAGCGCTCGTCGCCCATCCAGCTGCGTTCGGGACCCCAGTAGGTCTCATCGCCCTGCCACCAATCGATACGGCCGCCACCGAATCCCATCGTCTCGAATCCCATGGATTCGAGGGCGCAGTTCCCGGCGAATTCCATCAGGTCCGCCCAGGACAGGCTGTCCCCGTATTTCTGCTTCACCGGCCACAGCAGCCGCCGGGCCTTGTCGAGATTGGCATTGTCGGGCCAGCTGTTGATCGGGGTGAAACGCTGCATACCGTGCCCGGCGCCACCGCGGCCGTCATCGATGCGATAGGTGCCCGCGGCATGCCAGGCCATCCGGATGAGGAATGGACCGTAATGCCCGAAGTCGGCGGGCCACCATTCCTGGGAATCGGTGAATATCGCCTCGAGGTCGGCACGAACCTCGTCCAGATCCAGGGCTTCGAAGGCGGTGCCGTAATCGAAGTCCTCGTCGAGCGGATCGAGGGCGGGTGGGTTCTGCTGGAGTATGCGCAGGTTCAGCTGGCCGGGAAACCAGTCGGGGACGCCACCGACCGCTTCCGGCCGCGTGATCGCGCCGGTGAGAATGGGGCAACCTGTGTCCTCGGAATCCGCCATCGCAGCATCCTTTCGGGATGAACGCAGGAAAAAGTGCGGCGTACGTTGATTGCCGGTCGGGTCCGACCCTAACCGATCCGGTCGGCCGGTCTGTGGCGACATTTCGATCGCGAAGCAGGCTTTATGATGGCACGATGGCCGGTATCGCTGAGGATGTGGTGCTCCTGCTGGTGAGGATCCTGGTGAGCGTCGCTTTTTTCGCGAGCTCACGGAACAAATTCGGGAACATGCGCACATTCGCGGCCGAGAACGGGGTGCCGCTGCCGGTGGCGTATGCGGTCGCCGTCGCCGAGATGTGCGGTGCGATCGGGCTCTTCTTCGGCATAGTGGCGCCGGCGGCCGCGGTGGGTGTCATGGCGCTCATGGTTGCCACCATCTCGCTGCACATCCTCAAATGGCACAGCCCGTACTGGGCCGACAAAGGCGGCTGGGAGTACGACGCGATGCTGTTCGCGCTCGCCGGGGTGGTCGCGGTGTTCGGTGCCGGTACGGTGTCGGTGGACGGCCTGCGAGCCTGACTCCGAGGGCGTGTCTCACCGCTCAGGACCGGGCCGGGCTCGCCGTGATCGCGGCGGCTTCGAGATCGGCGTCCCTGGCCGCGGGACGGTGTCGCCCTGGGGGTGGTGTCCGGTGGTGCGGGAATCGGCTATCGCCAGTCGCCAACCGCAACTGTCTGAGTCAGAGCGTCGGCGTAGCGTGATGGACCAGCGCGAAGCGCTCCGTCGAGTGGCCTGAGCTCGAGTCAAACTGTCTGGGCCAGTTGACAGTAGCCCATTGACTCGGAGCTCTCGACGGCTCTACTATTCCTACTCAGGCGTAGTAATACTTCTACGTAGTCGTAGAAAACGGATTGGAAACCCCGCAATGGCAACGATTGCTTCCTTGCGTGAGTGGCTGTCGCTACCCCCGCTGACACCCGCAGAGGACTACGGCTTCTTCGGTCCGGAATCGGTGACCTGGCGTGTCTGGAGCTACCCGACGAGCTTGACCGTCGGGTTCCAGCGCGCCGTGGTGATCGAGGAGCTGGACCCCGCCCTGGTGGCGGCGGTGGACGCCACGCACGCGATCTACGACCGTCCGCGCACCCGGTACGACCGCACGCTGCGGTACTTCGCGATGGTGATGTTCGGCGACAGCCGGTCGACGGCGCACGCGGCCGACATTCTGGTGAAGGTCCACTCGAAGGGGATCGGGATCGACCCGGTCACGCACCGTTCCTACGATGCCAACGATCCCGCCTCGCAGCTGTGGATCCACCTGACCGCCTGGCATTCCATCCTCGTCGCGTACGAGAAGTACGGTCCAGGGCGGCTCAGCGAGGCCGACGAGCTGCAGTACTGGGCGGAGTGCGCGCGGGCGGCGGAGCTGCAGACCTGTGACCCGGCGGACGTGCCGCGCACCAGGGCGGGGATCACCGAGTACTTCGAGCAGATGCGCCCGCAGCTGATCGGCTCCGAGATCGCGCGCAAGGCGATGCGGCATCTGCTGCGGGCCGAGGTCATGATGCCGGAGATCCCGCGCGTGCTGCGGCCGATGTTCACGCTCGTCTACGCCTTCCTGCGCCGCGGCACCCTGGCGACCATGCCGCGCTGGATGCGCGAGATGGCGGGCCTGCCGACGGGACGGGTGCTCGATGTGCTCGTCACCGCGCCGATGAGCGCGGCCTTCACCCTGGTGAGTCTCAACGCGCGGCTGCAGATCCAGCTGCTGCGGCTGATCTCACCGATGACGGTGCCGGTCGCGGGGCCGGTGCTGCTGAAGATGCCGCCCGCCGAGGCCGTCACCCTGACGCCCCGTGAGGCGCAGGAGCGCTACGGCTACGACATTCCCGCGCAGGCGCATCAGGCGCTGCGCGACAAACAGCGAGCCCGGGTCTTCGGCCGCGGGGAGGCGCCGGACGAGCAGGGCCTCCGCGAATCCGAGGCCGTGCTCGGCGAGATCTCCCGGAAGGCGATGTGATGATCAAAGAACTGTTCGGGTACCGGATCAGCCTGCGGCAGCTGACCTTACTGGGGATCGCCTTCGGGGTGCCGTACGTCCTGATCGGGCTGGCCTGGCTCGGCGGTCACCACGAACACCTCGGTGATCTCCAGGGGCTGGACAAGGTGTTCTCGGCGCTCGGCGAAGTGGTCGCCTGGCCGGTGCTGCTGATCGCCGATATCGAGTTACGGTGACGCGGGCAGGGTGCGGGTCAGCGCCCGCACGGTCGGCCGAAGGGCTTGGGGCGGAAAGCGTTCCGGGTCCGACAGCACCAACCGGCCCAGCGATTCCACGAAACCGAGCAGGACCCGGCCGACCAGTTCGGTGTCCACGTCCGTCGGGCCGCCGCGCCGGGCGAGCCCGGCCTCGAGCAGCTGCATGCAGCGGGTGACGATCTTCTCCCTGGCGTCGCCGAGCAGGCCGCGGTACGAGGCAGGGGCGCCGTCGGCGGGGACGAGGATCAGCCGCCAGCGCACCGGATCGTCGCGGACCGCGGTCAGGAACGCCAGCACCGCCGCCTCGTACTCCGCGTCGGGGTCGGAGGTGTCGAAGTCGGCGGGCAATGCCTCGAGGACCTGGGCGATGCCGCGGGAGTGCTCGCGGCGCAGCAGGGCGTCGAGCAGCTGCGGCGCGGTCGGATAGATCGCGTACAGCACCGGTTTCGCGACACCGGCCTGCTTGGCCACCGCCTGCATGGTGAGTTCGGCCAGGCCGTCGCGACCGGCGACCACCCGGGCGGCGTCGAGCAGTTGCTCGCGACGTTCGTGCGGCGGTAGGCGCGGCCCGTTGCGGCGCCGCGGCCGGGCCGGTGGGGCGGGCGCGATCCGCCAGACCCCGTCGCTGTCCGCTTCGAGGCGTGCGCCGTCCGCGGTGCTGTCAACGTCCATATATCTACCCTAGCGTAGTAATTGCGTACTACGGACACGTAGAAACTCTGGTGAATCATCGTGCAGCAGTTGTCATCGGCTCCACCGGGCGATGCCCGCGACCGAGTCCTCACCGCAGGCCTGACCTACTGGCGTGACCATCCGCAGCGCGCCGTCGAAACCGCCGGTCGGCAGGTCACGATGACCGGCCGGGCGCTGACCGAACTGGTCCGCGCCCTGGTCACCCGGCGCTTCCCCACCGCCGAATTCGTCAAGCAGTGCGCCTTCATGGCCAGTGTGTCGGCCACCCCGACGCTGCTGGTGGCGATCCCGATCGCGGTGGTGGTCTCGATCCAGGTGGGCTCGCTGGTCAGCCAGGTCGGGGCGACCACCTTCATCGGCGCGGTCAACGGGCTGGGCATCATCCGCCAGGGCGCGCCGCTGGTGACCTCGCTGATGATCGCCGGCGCGGTCGGTTCGGCCATCTGCGCCGATCTGGGCTCGCGCACCATCCGTGAGGAGATCGACGCCATGGTCGTGATGGGAGTCGATCCGGTGCGGCGGCTGGTCGCCCCGCGCCTGGCCGCGGCGGTCGTGGTGAGCACCCTGCTGTGTGGGCTGGTGGTATTCGTCGGGTTCGCCACCGGATACGCCTTCAATGTCTATATCCAGGACGGCACACCGGGTTCCTACATCGGGACCTTCGCGTCGTTCGCGGTGGCGGCCGACCTGGTCGTGGCCATGGTCAAGGCCAGTGTGTTCGGCGTGCTGGCGGCGATCATCGCCTGTGACACCGGACTGCACACCCGGGGCGGGCCCGCGGGGGTGGCGAACGCGGTGAACTCCGCGGTGGTGAACTCCGCCATCGTGCTGTTCGCGGCCAATATCGTGCTCACCCAGATCTACAACGTCGTCTTCCCGTCGAAGGTGCTCTGAGATGGCGTCGGGATATACGCCGCCACTGTTGCGTCCGCTGCGCGGGCTGCGCGCCGCGGCGGCGGCACCGGCGACGGTGCCGGTGCGGCTCGGTCATCAGGGGCTGGTCTTCGTGCAGGCGGTCGCGGCGATTCCCTTCGCGCTGCGCCACTATCGCAAGGAACTGCTGCGCCTGATCACCGATGTGAGCTTCGGCAACGGCTCGCTGGTCGTCGGCGGTGGGGTGATCGGCGTGGTGGTCATCCTGTGCGCGTTCGGCGGGATCACCGTCGGCATGGAATCGCACACCGCGCTGAACCTGCTCACGATGAGCCCGCTGACCGGCGCGATCTCCGGCTTCGCCACCACCCGCGAACTGGCCCCGCTGCTGGCGACGCTGGCCTTCGGCGCGCAGGCCGGGTGCCGGTTCACCGCGCAACTGGGCTCGATGCGGATCTCCGAGGAGATCGACGCGCTGGAATCGATCGCCATCCGGCCGCTGCCCTACCTGATCACCACCCGCATGCTGGCCGCCGTCGTCGCCATCGTGCCGCTCTACACCGCCGGGCTGGCGGTGGCCTATCTCGCCACGAGGTTCACGGTCGTGTTCCTGGGTGGCACCACGCTGGGCACCTACGACCACTACTTCCACCAGTTCCTGAATCCGGTGGACCTGGTGTATTCGATCCTCAAGATCGTGGTCTTCGTCGCCGTGGCCACCTTCGTCCAGTGCTACTACGGCTACACCGCGACCGGTGGGCCCGAGGGCGTGGGCGTCGCCTCCGGCCGGGCCATCCGGATGACCATCGTCACCGTGGTCTTCGTGAATCTCCTGTTGTCCCTGTCGATCTGGGGCATCGACCCCGGCATCAGAATCTCCGGATAGGTCGTCATGATCATCGACCACAGCGGCCGTGGGCCGAGCGCCGCGCGGCTGGGGATGTACGGAGTCCTGCTCGCCGTCCTGCTGACCGGCACCGTCTTCCTGCTCGGCCTGCGCTACAACGGCGCGTTCCTCGACACCGTCGAGGTGACCGCGCACATGACCAGCACCGGCGACGGCGTTCCGCAACGCGCCGATGTGACCTTCCGCGGGGTGCTGGTCGGGCAGGTCGCGCACAGCGGCGTCGCCGCCCGGGGCGAGCGCCAGGATCTGCTCTTGCGCATCGAACCCGCACGCGCGCCGGGGATTCCGGCCACGGTGACCGCGCGGGTGGTGCCCAACAACATCTTCGGCGTCACCGCGGTCGAACTCGTCGACAACGGCCCCGCCGCCGACGGACTGCGCGACGGCGCCGTCATCACCCAGGACACGAGCACCGTGAGCACCCAGCTGCAGACCACCCTGACCACCCTGCGGACCGTACTCGACGCCATCGATCCGATCCGCTTGGCCGCCGTGCTCGGCACCCTGGCCGACGCGCTCGACCCCACCTACCGGCTGCCCGGCTCCACCATCGAACGCCTCGACACCTGGACCACCCAGGTCCGGGCGACCCCCGGAATCGGTGACCTCCTCGGCGATCTGGGCGCGGCCGCGGCCGCGGTGAACGAGTCCGCGCCGGAGCTGGTCGATTCCCTGACCGCCTCGGTGACGGCGGCGCGCACCCTCACCGAGAAGCGCGCGAATCTGATCGCGCTGCTCACCGCCGCCCAGGACGCGGCCGGGGTCACCAACGCGCTGTTCGCCCGCAACCCGGGCGTCGGCCCGGAGCTGGTGGGTGGGCTGCACGAGACCTTCGGTGCCCTGGCCGCCGATTCCGGCGCCATCGGCACCTCGGTCGCCAATCTGAATACGGCGCTGAGCAAACTCGCGACCGTCTTCAACTGGGGTCCCGGGCGGCAGATGCGCTGGGCGGTGGACGTGAGCTTCACGCCCTTCGTCCAGTACACGGCCGCCGACTGCCCCCGCTACGGCGACCTGGCGGGTCCTCGCTGCGGTGGGGCGACCGTGCCGGAATCCCCACCAGCGCAGCAGATTCCGGACCAGCTGGTCCCGCGCAGGGTGGAAGCGGCGGGCCCCGCGCCCGTGCTCCCCGCGGTCCCCGGTGTGCCGATGATCCCCGGTCTGCCCGCGATTCCCGGTCTCACTCAGCCCGCGGCGGCCTCGGGCGCCCTGTCCGGCGCGGACGCGATCGAGGCCATCGTCGGCGGGCCGCCGAACGCCGCGCAGCTGGTCCTGCTCCAGCCGGTCCTGGCGGGCGGGGCGGTCGAGGTCACCTACGCCGACGCACCGGAAGGCAACTGACATGATGAAGACCCGGACCGCCGTGCTGATCCTGACGGTGTTCGTCGGCCTGGCGCTCGTCGCGAGCTACACGATTTTCGCGACCCTGCAGCGCGGCGTCAGCGGCGACACCACCCGCTACACCGCGACCTTCGGCAATGTCCTCGGTCTGCGCGTCGGCGACGACGTGCGGATGGCCGGGATCCGGATCGGCCGGGTGGACGCCATCGAACTCGACGCGGACCGGCGCGCCGAGGTGGTGTTGCGCGTGCAGGCCCAGCACCGGCTGACGAGCACCACCAGGGCGCTGATCCGCTATCAGAACCTGATCGGCCAGCGCTATATCGCGCTGGCCGCCGGGTCGGAGGCGGGCGAGCGGCTGGCCCCCGACGGGCGGATCCCGTACGAGAACACCGAGTCCTCGTTCGACGTGTCCACCGTGCTGGCCGGATTCGAACCCCTTTTCGCCACACTGCAACCCGACGACATCAACTCCCTGTCGCACACCCTGGTCCAGGCACTCCAGGGAGACGGGGTGTCGATGAGCGCGCTGATCACCCAGGCGGCGCAGCTGGCCGGGACCTTCCGCGATCGTGACGAGATCCTCGGCCAGGTCATCACCAATCTCGGTGGCGTCGTGGAGGGTTTGGCGCACCGCAGCACCGAGCTCGAGACACTCATCACCCAGACCCGCACGCTGACCGTCGAACTCTACGAACAGGGCACGACGCTCGCGACCGCGGTCGAACAGGCGTCCGGCTCGACCGCCCGGCTCGCCGGGCTCATCGCCCGGATCAAACCCGGCCTCGCCCAGGCGCAGCAGTCGGCCAACGAAGGTGTGCGCCTGCTGCTCGGCAACGGCGAACGCCTCGACATCACCGCCGCCGAACTGCCGTTCGTGCTCGCCGGGCTCGCCCGGATCAGCGGCAACGGCACCTACATCAATTCCTACGTCTGCGGTCTCGACGTCTCGCTGTGGGGTGTCGTGCTCCCGCCGGGGACGTTGAGTCAGGTGGGCGGCACCGCGCACTCGGAGGTATGCCGGTAATGACGTCCCTTCCACCGTCCACCCTGCAGCGCCTGCGTCAGGCCGTCCCCACCGGCCGGCACTGGTGGCTGGGACTGGGCGCCGGTGCCGTGGTGGCACTGCTGCTGTTCGGGTCGAGTGTGCTCAGCGAGCTCGACCTCGGCAACCACACCGTGCGCGCCGAATTCGCCCAGGCGGCGGGGCTGCGGACCGGCGACAGCGTCGATATCGCCGGGATCGAGGTCGGCACCGTGCGGTCCCTGCGGCTGGCCGGTGACCGGGTCGAGGTGGCCCTGTCGCTCGACAGCGATCTGCGGGTGAGCGAGGACGCGAAGGCCGCGATCAAGATGTCGACCATTCTCGGGCGCATGCACGTGGAACTCGACCTCGGCACCCCCACCGCACCGGAAGGACAGCGGATTCCCTTGGAACGCACCGAAGTTCCCTACAACCTGGCCAAGGTCGTCGACGACGACCGCTACACCAACTCGTTCGAGAGCCTCGAACGCGTCGACCCGCAGGCCCTGCGCGCCTCGCTCGACGCGCTCGCCCAGCAGATGGGCGATTCGCCGCAGCTGACCGCCGCCGCGCTCGACTCGGTCGGCGCGCTGGCCGCGGTGATCAGTGATCGCCGGGACGAGGTCGAGCGGCTGCTGCGCGATATCGACACCGTCTCACAGGTGGTGTCGGACAACCAGAACGCCGTGCTGCTGCTGTTGACCAGGGGCGAGGCCATCGGCGACGCGGTCGCCCGGCGGCAGGCGCTGGTCACCGGGCTGCTCGACAATATCGCCGCCGTCTCGAAAGACCTGCGGGACATGGGCATCGACAACAGCGGGCAGCTCGCGCCGCTGATCGCCGATCTGAACACCATGTCGGCCGGGTTGCAGAAGAACAAGGCCAATCTCGACAACCTGTTCCAGATCATGCCGGTCACCCTGCGCCAGTTCAACAACAGCATGGGCAACGGTCCTTACGGCGAGTTGTATATGCCGTGGATGTTCCCCGACAACTGGCTGTGCTCGGTCGAGGCCGTCGCGGGGTGCCGCTGATGCGCACGAGAATCGCCCGGCTGGCCGTGCTGGCCGCCGTCGCCGCGTTGCTGTCGGGGTGTTCGGCCCTGCCGCAGAGCCTGACCTCGCTCCCGGACCGGCTGCTGGGCAGCGAGAAGACGATCACCGCGGATTTCGAGAATGTCGCCGGACTCTATGTCGGCAACGAGGTCTCCGTGCTCGGGATGCCGGTGGGCCGGGTCACCGAACTGGTGCCGCGCGGGCAGACCGTGCAGGTGCGCATGGTGGTCGATCCCGAGGTCGAGCTGCCCGCCGATGTCGTCGCCGCGCTCGTCTCGCCCCAGCTGATCACCAACCGCCATATCGAACTCACCCCCGCCTACACCGGCGGCCCGACGCTGCCCGACGGCGGTCACATTCCCTTCGCGCACACCAGGACTCCCGTCGAATTGGACCGGATCCTGCGCAACTTCGACGACATCGGCACCGCGCTGGCGGGCGACAATACCGACGGGCCGATGGCCAGCCGGGTGCTGTTCCCGCTGCTCGACGGCAACGGCGACCGGATCCGGGAAACCCTCGACGCGCTCGCGGGCGCCTTCGAGGTGACCCTGGCCAACAAGGACCAGATCGCCAACGCGGTCGTGCGGCTCAACGACGTCACCCAGATCGTCGCCGACAACGACGCGACCGTGCGCGACTTCAGCGCCCGGCTCACCGAGCTGGTCACCCTGATGCGCGACCAGGCGCCGGGCCTGCTGGCGGTGCTCACCCAGATCAACGACTTCGTCGCCAATACCAGCGCCGTCGTCGCCGAGAACGAGCAACCGCTCACCGACGCGCTGCTGCGCCTGACCACCATCACCGCGCAGATGCGCGATCACGCCCGCGGTCTCACCGAGATCGTCGACATCGCCCCGCTGTTCTTCCAGAACCTCGGCAACACGGTGAGCCCGGAGACCGGGGCGGTGCGCCTGCACCTGCTCACCGACAAGAGCCTGCTCGACAACGAACTGCTCGCCGTGTTCTGCGAACGCGTCCAGCTGCGGTCCGACGGCTGCCGCACCGGCAGACTCCAGGACTTCGGCCCCGACTTCGGCGTGCTGGCCGCGCTGCTGGGACTGACCCGATGAGCCTGCTCGCCCGCGCCGCCGCGCTCACCCTCGCTGCCTGCGCCCTCGCCGGGTGCACCATGACCGCCGACTCCATGCCCCTGCCGAAACCCGGCATCGACGGCCCCACCTACACCGTCCACGCGCAGTTCGACAACGCGCTGAACCTGCCCGACCGCGCGCACGTGAAGACCGGCGGCAGCGATATCGGCGTCGTCACGGGGCTGCGCACCGCCGATTTCGTGGCCACCGTCGACCTGGAGATCCGCGCGGATGTGCGCCTGCCGCGCGGCGTGCGCGCCGAACTGCGGCAGCCGACCCCGCTCGGCGACATCTACGTCGCCCTGCTGCTGCCCGAACAGCAGCCCGGCGCCCCCGTGCTGGCCGACGGCGATGTCATCGAGCGCGAGCACACCTCGGCGGGCGCGTCGGTGGAGGAGCTGATGATGTCGCTGTCGATGCTGCTCAACGGTGGTGCGCTGAGCCAGGTCGCGCGCATCACCAGCGAGGCGAACTCCATGGTCGCCGGTCGCGGCCCGCAACTGGCGCACCTGCTCACCGAGCTCACCGCGACCCTGGCCGCGCTCAACGCGCGCACCGGCCAGATCGACTCGGTGCTGCACGGTCTGGACGCACTGTCCACCACGCTGAACCAGCGCCGCGCCGAGCTCGGTCAGGTCGCCGACACCTTCCCGCCGTTGATCGCGGTCCTCAGCGAGAACAACCGCGCCATCACCGATCTGACCACCGAGGTCTCCACCACCCTGGGCGCGCTCGGCGAGTTCACCAGCACCAGCGGCGACGATTTCGCCGGGCTGTTCGACAGCGTGCAGGCGCTGATGGCCGGGTTCACCGAGATGGGCGACAACCTGGCCGGGGCCCTGGACCAGCTGCATGCGCTGAACCCGTCGCTGCTGGCCAGCACCGAGGGCACCAGCCTGGCCGTCGCGGCGACCGTGTCGTATCTGAGCGTCGGCGCACTGACCGACCCGAACGGCAGCCGCCTGCCCGACGGCTCGGATCCGGGCGCCTTCGCAGGCAGCCTCGCCGAGGTGCTCGCCCGGGTCCTGGCCCGAGTGCAGGGCGGTGGACGATGACCGAGCATCCTCGCGGCAGCGTGCGCTACACCCTCGCCGTGCTGAACACCTTCGTCGTCTGGGCGATCGGGGTGGCCCTGGAGGTGGCGGCCGAGTTCGCTCTCCGGGGCGCCGACCGGGCCCGGCGCCACGTCAACGGCCTCGCGGCGGCCGGACTGGTGGTAACGCTGGTGATCAGCGGCGGGTACCTGCTCGTCGACGTGGTCCGGATCGATCCGCGACGCGAAACCTTCACCGTCCGTGTCGAACTCGCCGCCTCGGGCGGGCTGATGGCCCACTCCGATGTCACCTTCCGGGGTGTGCGGGTCGGGACGGTGCGGTCATTGGAGCTGTCCGGCACCGGGGTGAGCGTGGTGGCCGAGATCGATGCCGAGCACCGGGTGCCCGCGGGCGGGGCGGCGGTGGTCGCGCGGCTCTCGGCGGCGGGGGAGCAGTATCTCGACCTGCGTCCGGATACCGACGAGCCGCCGTATCTGCGCGACGGCGCGGTCATCGAGCGGGATCGCACCGCCACCCCGATCACCATCAACGAATTCCTCACCGACACCTCGGCCTTCATCGGGGGACTGAATCCGCAGCGGCTCGATGTCATCGTCGCCGAATTCGAGAAGGCCCTCGCCGGTGGGCCCGACCAGCTGCGCACCGTGATCAGCGGCATCAGCCACGCCATGGCCGGGATGACCGAGCTGCTCCCGCAGACCCGCAATCTGGTGGAGAAGCTGGCGATCGTCGCGGAGACGACCTCGCACGCCCAGCCGGACCTGCGCACCCTCGTCGCGGGCTCGGGAGTGCTGTTCGAGCAGTTCGCCGCCGCCGACCAGGAGCTGCGGCGGCTGCTCGACCAGGGGCCGGGACAACTCGCCACCCTCGGCGGTGTGCTCGCCGAGACCACCGACCCGGTCACCGCCCTGCTGACCAACCTGCAGGCCATCACCCGCGCCGCGCGCCTGCGCACCCCGGCGCTGGCCGCGCTGTTCCCGGCGCTGCGGGGCAGCACGGCCCTGCTCGGAATCCCGGCGCACGACAACGCCTTCCACACGATGATGGACATCTGGCCGCGCCCGTTCTGCGAGTACGACACCATCCCGGTCTCGCCGGCGCAGGTCTCCGACGGCAGCGTCCGGCTCTACAACTACTGCGTCACCAGCGATCCCGCGCAGCAGGTCCGCGGGTCGGCGAACGCGCCACGGCCCGACACCCCCGACAACACGTCGGGCCCACCACCCGGCGTCACCGGGGACGAGCGGTATGTGCCGCTGCCCGGCCGATGAACCCCCGAGCTCCTGAAAGGAACCCCATGACCGACACCGAAGATTCGCCGGAATCCGAGCAGGCCGCGCCACGGTGGCGGCGCACCGGCACGATCGTGGCGGCGGCGCTGCTCGTCGGCGCCGGTGGGCTGACGGCCGGTGGCTGGTTCGGCTGGCAGTACCAGCGCGGGACCGAGCTGGAACGATCCCGCGCCGAAGCCCGCGACGCGGCCTGCGCCTACGGCTCACTGCTGTCGACCTATGACGCCGCCGACCTCGACACCTATTTCGCCGCTGTGCTCGACCACGCCACCGGCGCCTGGAAACAGGAATTCGAGTCCACCAGTGGCGATCTGCGCGATGTCCTCGTGCAGGGCGAGGTGACCTCGACGGCCGGTTCGGTGCAGTGCGCCGTCGCGACCGGCACCGTGGACAGCGCCGAAGCGATCGTCGTCGTCGACCAGTCCATCACCAGCGTCGGCACCCAGCAGCAGCCCCGCCGCGGCCAGCTGTCGATCACGTTGTCGCTGGACCGATCGGGGGACCGCTGGCTGACCAGCAAGGTCACCTCGCCGCTGCTGCGCACCGCCCCGTGAGCCACCGATGATCCGGCTCGCCGTCCTCGGGGCGGCCCTCGGCGCCCTCGTCCTCGCCGCGGCCGGTGGACTCGCGGCCCTGCTCGTTCTGCAGCGCCTGGCCACCCGGCTGCTCGACGCCGAGATACCGCCGGTGGACGCGGCGGTGGTCCGCGAGATCGAGGCGAAGCGCCCGAGTTTCCGGATGTCGGTCGACCAGCATGTCCCCGCCACGCCCTGGGAGGTGTGGGCGGCGCTCGAGGACGGTGCGTTCACCTGGGTCCCGTTCGTCGACGGCGTCACCTACCGTGGCCCGGACCGCGACCCGGGTGCCGTGCGGACCCTCGACGCGATCGTCTTCGCCGCCGCCGAACAGGTGACCCGCCGCGATCCACGGACCCGGCTGACCGTGGCCGCGATCCGGACCTCGGTTCCGCTGCTGGTCCGGTCCTACACGATGGATTTCGCGCTCACCGAAACCACCGACGGCACAACGGTTCTGCGGTGGACCGTGGCGGGCAGGCCCGGGATCTTCGCCTTCGTCCCGCTGAGCTGGACGGCGGTCTTCGTCTGTCCGTTCGTGCGCGTGGTCCTGGGGCGGTGGGCGAACTACTACCGCTGAGTGTATGGTTGCACTAATGGTTCATGCACTAACTATTAGTGCAATCATCATCTCGGCGAGGAGGCGGACGTGCGGGAGCTCGACGACCCGCTGCGGCTGGACCGGCAGGTGTGCTTCGCCCTGGCGGTGGCCAATCGCTCGGTGCTCGCGGTGTACCGGCCGTTGCTCGAGCCCATGGGGCTCACCCATCCGCAGTATCTGGTGATGCTCGCGCTGTGGGGCGAGGCCCCGATGTCGGTGAAGGCCGTCGCCGAATCGATCCAGCTGGACTCGGCGACCCTCTCGCCGCTGCTGAAGCGGCTCGAGGCGGCCGGGCTGATCACCCGGCGCCGCGACCCAGCGGACGAGCGCACCCTGCTCATCGACCTCACCGCCGCCGGGCGGGAACTCCGCGGCGAGGCCGAGAAGATCCCACCCGCGGTGGTCGAGCGGCTCGGGGTGAGCCTGGCGGATCTGGAAGAACTGCGTGACGTGCTCGGCCGGGTGAACGCGGCCGCCCGGAACGCCTGCGAGACAGGACGGACCTCATGACCGGCTCGACCCCGAATGCCTGGCAGCGCCTGCGCTACGTCGTCGGTGGCACGCTGCCGCCGACGATGTCGAACTGGGTCCGCGACGATCTCACCGGACCCGGCGCGACCCGCCGCTACCTGATGCGGTTCCTGCTGCCGGTCGTGCCGGTGCTGTGCCTGTTCCTGCTCACGCCCGGGCCGCTGTGGATCGGCCTGTCCATGATGGCGCTGCTGTACCTGCCGCTGGTGTACTTCACCGTCGCGCTGGTCTACGTCTACCGGCGTCACCGCCTGGTCAGCCACGGTCTCGACCCCGCGCTCGCGCACGCGGCCGAACGCCGCCGCGCCGACGCCGACCGTGTCGCCTACGAGCTACGTCACCAGCGCGGCTGACCGGGTTCCGGTCAGGGCTGCCCGGTGACGACGGCGGCGACGGCGTCCAGGAACGGCTGGCCGCCCATGGCGTAGCCGCCCGCGATCGCGCCCAGGACCAGGCCGACCGGGCCGGTGACGATGCTGAGGAAGCCGAAGCCCAGGACGGTGCCGATGAGCCCGCCGAGCAGGCCACCGGCGACCACGCCGACCACATTGCGGTTGATCTCGTTGGTCAGCTGGGACATCGGGCTGATGGTCTGCATCTCGCCGATCTCCTCGGCGCTCGCCTGCGGCGTGAGAACCAGGTGGCGGCCGTCGTCGGAGATCGTCTGCGCCACCCGCAGCGGGGCGCCGGAGATCTCGTAGGTGAGCGGGATCCGGGCGACGGTGGCGCCGGAGTCGGCGGTGAGGGTGACCGCGGTGTCGTCGTCGGTGAGGGCGAAGGTGCCGCCGGTGACGGTGGTGCTCAGCACCCGGGAGAACTCGGTGAGGGTGGCCTCGTAGTGCACGGACTGGTCGACCCCGGAGGCGACGGCCTGGGGCGCCGGTGCTTCCGGCCGCGCGGCGACGGTCCCGGCGCCGATCCAGACGGCGGTGCCGACCAGCAGCGCGGTAGCGGGGAAGTGACCGAGTTTCATCAGGGATTTCCTTTACGAACCTTGTTGTCCGGCAGTGAGATCGGGCAGACCCTAGCACCCTTTTTCGCCGGAGCGGGATTTCCGTCGAATTGGGCAGTGGACCAGTTATTCGCTGTAAAACTGTGCGACTTCACAATTCGACACGCTCCCGCGCGGCCGTGTAAGAACTGTCCAGCGAGTGGGCGTCGGTCGGGGCGTCCAGCGGAGGAAGTAGGGACAGACACAGATGGCGCGTCGGAAGAACCTTGTCGTGGCCGGTGTCTCGGTAGTGGCGGTGTTCGCCCTGGCAGGAAGCTTCTACGCGGCGCTGTCGGTGGCCGCCGAACTCGGTGCGCGGGTCTCCGGCCCCGCCGACCGGGAATCCGCCGAAACCACCTCCCCGATCGAGGTTTCGCCCACCCAGCCGCTGGGAACAATTATCGAGCTGTCCGTCGGAGTGGCATCCACCCTCAGTAAGTCCGCGACGCCGATTCCCCGCGAGGAACTCGGCGTCGGCGATTGCGTCGACGTGGCCGCCCTCGAAATTCGGAAGGCCTCCTGCGGCAGCGGGAATTCCCATTACAAGGTGGCGGAATCGGTACCGGCAGGTGGCCAGTGCCCCGGCGATGTCGACCGCGCCCAGCCCCGCACCCTGCCCGGCGGTGAGCACGAGACCCTGTGCCTGGACATCGACTGGAACGTCGGCGGCTGCGTCGACCTGTCCGGGAACTCGGTCGCGCACGTGGACTGCGCCGCCGACGTACCCGGCCGGGTACGGGTCCTCGAGATCCTGCCCGACACCACGGACGTGAACGTCTGCTCCTCCGGCGACCGCGGTGTCGTCTACGGGGAGCGCCGCTACGTGGTCTGCGTCAGCTCACGCTGAAGTGCGCGCTGCGGTGCGCGGTCGATCGGGCACCGAGCCACGTGCCTGCGGCGAATCGGGCCGCGGCTATCCCACGCAGACCGCCGCCGCCCGGCGGAATTCGGTCGGCGTCATCGATAGCGCCGACTGAAAGGCCCGATACAGGGTGCGTTCGCTGCGAAATCCGGCTTCGGCGGCGATCGCGGTGATCGACTTGTCCGGATAACGCAGCAGAGCGCGGCGGACATGGGCGATGCGGAGTTGGCGGAGGGTGCGCGCTACGCCGTCTTCGCCGACGACGCGGAACAGGGTGCGCCGGGAAATGAAGCAGGCCTTCGCGACCTCGTCCGCGGTGAGATCTGGATCACGATAACCCGCCGCGAGAAATCGCTCCACGCGCGCTTTCAGGTGGGTTTCCGATGTCTGTTCCGAAACCTGGGCGCCGACGGAAAGGTCGATGAGCGCGGCGGTGAGTTGTGGCGCGTGGGTTGCCAGCGACGCGGCCTGCTCCGGGGCCGAAACGGCCAGCCGGGCGAGGGAGGCCACGAAATTGGCGAGCACCTGTGCCGACGGGTCGGGGGCGATCATCGACGGCGCGCCGAACAGGGGTTCGCCGACGGTCGCGAGCGCGGCGATGGTCTCGCGTCGCATGCGGGTCACCAGCATCGAACGGTGCTGTTCGAGGCGTAACCGGGTGGGGCGGGACGTGTCGAACAGGGCGAGCGCGCCCGGCCGGAGATCGGCCGGGTCGAAGGTGGTGGTGTCCGGCATATCGACGATGGTGATGACGAACTCCTCGGTCGCGCGGGCGATATGACGGGGTGTCCGGGTGGAAATGTGGCCACCACAACGCGACCACGCCAGGGAGAGCGAATCGGTGTCGATCAAGGGGATGATTTCGCCGTAGAACGGAATTCCCGGAATGGGTGTCAGGGTGGTCGGCGCGGCGGTCTCGTCTATCACGGATTGCCAATAATCCACGACCTCGGCGGGCCCGACTTCGTCGGTGCTCAGCCTGTTCGGTCCGGAATGCACTGTGCGCCACCCCCCGTCAGCGAATTTGCCACTGGCGCAACGCTATCAGCTGATCCGCGCGGGGGTCGGATCGAACACGCCAGGGTGTCGGGTGCGTATTCTCGGCGGCGTCGATCGATTGTCGGAGAACACTGTTACCGGCTGAGGTGTTCTGGGCACCGCACAATCGCCCCGGGTGGAATGGGGGATATCGGCGTGGTATGCCGGATCGGCCATTCTTCGGGCAGGATTCATCCGTTCAGGGGTGCGGCGCGGACGCCGATTCGGCAGCGGTTCTGAGACGCCCTATCAGCGTGCCTTCGGCTATCCGGGGCCGCAGGTGACCGACGGCAGCGTGTCCATCTGCGGGCTCCCCGCGCTGAGCCGTCGCGGGTTGGCGTCGGCGACAACACGGTGCGCCGCAAGGTTGTGGCTGCGTGCAGTGACAGTGTTACACGGTGTCACGCACACTGGTGCACGTCACCGTCTCGCCTGGTGTGGGCACCATATCGCCGGGTGGGCGGGGCTGATGCCGCTCGACCGAAAGCACCGATGAATGACTGCGATGACGAAGGTGAAGGAACTGTCGAGGGGGGAGGCGGCGGGATACGCCGAAACGGCTGTCTGCCAGTGTGATCAGGTGGGACCGGCCGAGCTGGCGCGGGCGCTGTTCGCCGGTGACGTCGACGAGGTCCACGGCGAGGGTGGGGTCGGCGTGGCCGAGATCGGGCATCGATACGGGCTGGCGGTGCCGGAGCGGTTCCTCGTGCTGGCGGTGTCGGATCGGGCGGCCGAGGCGCGGCCGGTGTCGCCGGTCGAACTGCACCAGCGGATTTCGGAGTTGTGCGGGTGGCCGGTTCCGGCGGTGATCGGGCGGCACGGGGGGACGGTGCTGGCGCCCGAGCCCGGGATCGTCGCGGAGATCGGCTCCGCCGTGGACGAATCCACGCTCGGGGTGGTCTCACTGATGGCGTCGCGGCACCGGCTCGCACCGGCCGCCCGGCAGGCGCACGAGCTGCTCGATGTGGTGAACACGATCTACGGCGCCCCTGGCCTGTATCCCTTCGCCGATTTCGCCCTGGAACACCAGCTCACCCGTCCGGGGCCCGGTCGGGACCGATTGGCGGGCCTGATCGCACCTGTCGCGGACCACCCGGATCTGCTCACCACGCTGCGCACCCACCTGCGCGTGAATCTGCATCGGGGCGCGACCGCGCGCACGCTCTACGTGCATCCGAACACCGTCGACCACCGGCTCCGGAAGATCGCCGAACTGACCGGGCTGGACATTCTCGACAGCGCCACCCTGTGGCAGCTGCACGCGGCCGCGATCGTGCACGATTTCCTGCACCCGGACGAGGCCGTGCGCGGTTGGCGACCCGCTCGGGGCTTCCCGCGCACGCCGGGCCGACGAACACCGGCCGCGTGAGCCTCCCGGGGCGGCCCACCACCTCGAGTGAACTCCGGCGCGGTACCGCCGGGAACCGAGACTCAGGCCCGGGGCGTGGGTGTGCGGGCCTCGCTGCGGTACTGGTCCCACCAGGCGGCACTGTCCGGGTGAGCGGGGTCGGTGTCCTTGGGCGGGGTCGCCGTGGGGGTCGGGATGCGCAGGGCGCGCAGGCGCCAGTCGTCCTCGCGGATCGAGGCCACGATGCGGACGGGCATCACGGCGGTGAGGAGCAGGTAGTTGCCGACGCAGACCATCAGGCACAGCGGCGGCACCGAGACCACGGTGGCGATCTCCAGGATGCCCATCTCGGTCGGCTCACGGGAGATGGCCAGCACGTTCCCGCAGATACTGGCCAGCACGGCGGCCACCAGCAGCAGCTCGTAGACCCGCACCAGCGAGGTGGCCCGCTCGTCGCGGATGCCGACCAGGGTGAGGAAGGTGCCCGCGAGCAGGGCGACGGTGAGCCCGACCACGACCGGCCACAGCCAGGTGAGATGTTCGGGGATGCCCGCCACCTCGGCCAGGCTCGCGGTGAAGGTGAACGACGCGATCGCCGCCGCGACGACCAGCACCGAACCCAAGACCACTAGGAGCTTCGGCACCGTGAACGGAACGGGGCGGGGGTACGGGTCCGAGTGCTCCATCAGGCTCCATCCTACGGGCTACGGCCGCCAAATATGCAGGCCCCCAACAGAGTACGGGCACTCGCGAATTGGACACCGTCGAACACCGATCGGGCCCGCTCAGCCCTGGGTCGGGGGCACCGCGTCGGCCATCGGTTCGTCGGCCTCCGGGGGCGGCGGCGCGGTGGCCGCGTCGATCTGCTCGCCGATATAGCGGATGACGACCGCGATCATCGCCACGACCGGCACGGCCAGGAAGGCGCCGGTGATGCCGTAGAGCGAACCGCCCGCGGTGACCGCCAGCAGCACGACCACCGCGTGCAGCTCCATGCTGCGGCTCTGCAGGACCGGCTGCAGCACATTGCCTTCGAGCTGCTGCACCGCGATCACGATGCCCAGCACGATCAGCGCCGTGGTGAAGCCGTTGCCCACCAGCGCGACGAGCACGGCCAGCGCCCCGGCCACGAACGCGCCGACCATCGGGATGAACCCGCCGAGGAAGGTGATCACCGACAGCACCAGCGCCAGCGGCACATCGAGGATGAACAGCGCCGCGCCGATGCAGGTGGCGTCGACCAGGCTGACGACCGCCTGGGTGCGGATGAAACCGCCGAGGGTCGCCCACACCCGCTCCAGCACGGCCTCGAGGTGGCGGCCGCTGCGGTTGCCCAGCACCGAGTGCATCCAGGGCAGGAACCGCGGGCCGTCCTTGAGGAAGAAGAACACCAGCACCAGCGTCAGCACCAGGGTGATCAGCACCGAGGTCGCGGTGGACACGCCGGTGAAGACCCCGCCGGCGATCTGCGCGCCGCTGGACTGCAGCCGGTCCACGATCGCGGTGACCGCGGAATCGAGCTGTTCATCGCGGATGTTCAGCGGCGGTCCCTGGATCCAGTCCCGGATCTGGTTGATCCCGGCGGTGGATTTGTCGGCGAGCTCGGGTGCCTGATCGGCCACCGAGGGCACGATCAGCGCGACGATCCCGGCCAGGATCGCCAGGAAGCCGAGCAGGGTGACCGAGGCGGCCAGCGCCGGGGGTAGCTTGTGCCGGGTCAGCCAGCGGGTCGGCGGCCACAGCACGGTGGCCACCACGATCGCCAGCGCCACGGGCAGCAGGATCACCCACAGCTTGGCCGCGATCCAGCCGAGCACCCAGGCTCCGGCGGCGATCGCGACGACGCACAACGACCATTTGGCCAGCCACAGCAGGCCGACACCGATCACCTCCCCGCGATCACGCCACGACTTTCGGTTCGGGTGCGTCTCACTGGACGCTCGCACAGGCCCGGTCACGATGCCAGTGTGGCACGACCGCGCCATCCTTGACTCGTTCCAGAATGCGGAGAACACTGCGAACGTGCCCTCGGACGTGGGATTCCAGCAGCTGCTGCGGGGAGCGTCGTTGCGCGTGACGGCCCCGCGGGTGGCGGTGCTGAGCGTGGTGCACGAACACCCGCACGCGGAGACCGACGCGATCGTCCGGGCCGTGCGCGCCCGGCTCGCCGCGGTCTCGCGCCAGGCCGTCTACGACTCGCTGCACACGCTCACCGAGGCCGGGCTGCTGCGCCGCATCCAGCCCCGCGGCCTGCTGGCCCGCTACGAGACGCGCGTCGGCGACAACCACCATCACCTCGTCTGCCGTGCCTGCGGCGCCATCGCCGACGTCGACTGTCAGGTCGGCGCGGCACCGTGCCTGACCGCCGCCGACGACCACGGCTTCGTGATCGACGAGGCCGAGATCCTCTACTGGGGGCTGTGCGCCGAGTGCGCGGCCACCCACCACGACCCTGCCCGCAGCCCGCTCGACCCGTTCAGGAAGGAATGACCGTCATGACCTCCAGCGAGAGCGAGAATCCGGCGATCCCCGCGCCGACTCCGCAGCCCGACCGCCGCCCGCGCACCATCGAGGACTGGTGGCCCGAACAGATCGATGTCTCGGTGCTGCACGCGCACTCGTCGAAATCCAATCCGCTCGGCGAGGACTTCGACTACGCCGCGGAATTCGCCCAGCTCGATGTCGACGAGCTGAAAGCCGATGTCGCGGCCGTGCTGACCGACTCCCAGGACTGGTGGCCCGCCGACTACGGCAACTACGGCGGCCTGTTCATCCGGATGAGCTGGCACGCGGCCGGGACCTACCGGATCGCGGACGGCCGCGGCGGCGGCGGGCAGGGCGCGCAGCGCTTCGCCCCGCTCAACAGCTGGCCCGACAACGCCAATCTCGACAAGGCCCGGCGGCTGCTGTGGCCGGTGAAGCAGAAGCACGGCAACAAGATCTCCTGGGCCGACCTGCTGGTGTTCGCCGGCAATGTCGCGCTAGAGGAGATGGGTTTCCAGACCTTCGGTTTCGGGTTCGGCCGCCCCGATATCTGGGAGCCGGAGGAGGTGTTCTGGGGTCCGGAGGACACCTGGCTCGGCGACGAGCGCTACAGCGGCGACCGCGAACTCGCCGGTCCGCTCGGCGCGGTGCAGATGGGCCTGATCTATGTGAATCCCGAAGGGCCCAACGGGCGTCCGGATCCGCTGGCCGCCGCGCGCGATATCCGCGAGACCTTCGGCCGGATGGCGATGAACGACGAGGAGACCGCCGCCCTCATCGTCGGCGGGCACAGCTTCGGCAAGACCCACGGCGCGGGCGATGCCGCCCTGGTCGGCCCCGAGCCCGAGGCCGCGCCCATCGAGCAGCAGGGGCTCGGCTGGAAGAGCGCCTACGGCACCGGCAAGGGCGGCGACGCGATCACCAGCGGCTTGGAGGTGATCTGGACAGCCAGTCCGACGCGGTGGAGCAACGGCTTCCTGGAGAACCTGTACGGCTTCGACTGGGAGCTCACCCAGAGCCCGGCCGGTGCCTGGCAGTGGAAACCGAAGGACGGTGCGGGCGAAGGGCTCATCCCGGACCCGTTCGACGGTCCCGCGCGCACCCCCACCATGCTCACCACCGACCTGTCGTTGCGCGAGGACCCGATCTATGGCCCGATCACCCGCCGCTGGCTCGACCACCCCGAGGAGCTGGCCGAGGCTTTCGCCAAGGCCTGGTACAAGCTGCTGCACCGCGATATGGGCCCGCTGAGCCGCTATCTCGGGCCGTGGGTGCCCGAGCCGCAGCTGTGGCAGGACCCGGTGCCCGCCGTCGAGCACCCGCTGATCGACGAGGCCGATATCGCGGCGTTGAAGAAGGCGGTGCTCGACTCCGGGCTGTCGGTCACCCAGCTGGTACGGACGGCGTGGGCTTCGGCGGCGAGCTTCCGCAGCACCGACAAGCGCGGCGGGGCGAACGGCGCCCGCCTGCGGCTGGAACCCCAGCGCGGCTGGGAGGTCAACGAACCCGGCGAACTGGCGCGGGTCCTGCCGGTGCTGGAAGGCATCCAGCGCGATTTCGCCGCCGGGGGCAAGCGGGTGTCGCTGGCCGATCTCCTGGTACTCGCCGGGTCGGCGGCCGTCGAGAAGGCGGCCGCCGACGCGG
This sequence comes from Nocardia sp. SSK8, assembly GCF_037034205.1. Taxonomy (NCBI): domain Bacteria; kingdom Bacillati; phylum Actinomycetota; class Actinomycetes; order Mycobacteriales; family Nocardiaceae; genus Nocardia; species Nocardia sp. SSK8. Next base: position 32,330 of record NZ_JBAGKD010000015.1, on the reverse strand, counting down.
GCGTGGACGTGACGGTGCCGTTCCATCCCGGCCGCACCGACGCCACCCAGGACACCACCGACGTGGACAGCTTCGCCGTGCTCGAACCGCGCGCCGACGGATTCCGCAACTACGCGCGCACCGGGGAGAAAGCGCCGCTCGAGCGTCTGCTGCTGGACCGCGCGTACCTGCTCGACCTCACCGCCCCGCAGATGACGGTGCTGCTCGGTGGCCTGCGCGCGCTCGGCCTCACTCACGGCGACACCGCCCACGGCGTCTTCACCGACCGGCCCGGCGTCCTGACCAACGACTTCTTCGTGAATCTGCTCGACCGGACGATCGAGTGGAAGCCCGCGGAGTCGGCGGAGAACCTGTTCGAGGGCGTGGACCGCCGCACCGGTGAGGTGCGCTGGACCGGAACGACCAACGACCTGGTCTTCGGCTCGCACTCGGTGTTGCGTGCGCTGTCGGAGGTGTACGCGCAGAGCGACGCGACCGCGCGGTTCGTGCGCGATTTCGTCGCCGCCTGGGTTCAGGTCATGGACAACGACCGGTTCGATCTGCGCTGATCCGTGGTCCGAGCCCGGGGACGCCCATCCGGCGGCCCCGGGCTCGCGCGGCGACCCGCGCCGGGCACCGACCGGGATCGCGGCCGTGGGTCAGGCCGTGCGCCGGTCGGCGCCCGAGCCGGTGCTCGCGCCGAAGTGCCGGTCGACGAAGTCGCGGATCTCGGCGACCGCCGCGGCGGCTTCGGGGGCGATGGCGGCCGCGGCCTGGAAGATGTGGACCTGCCGATCCCAGACCTGGAGTTCGCACGGCACGCCGTGTTCGTGCAGGCGCTGGGCCATCAGGACGCCGTCGGGATAGAGCAGTTCGGTGGAACTGACCTGGATCAGGGTCGGCGGCAGTCCGGTGAGGTCGGCGCGCGCGGGTGCGGGGACCGTCGTGGCGGCACCGGTGCGTATCAGGAAGTCCGCGAGGATCGGCGCCGCGACCGTGGAGAAGATCGCGTCGGCATGTGCCGAGGGCGCCGTGAACTTGGCGTCGTTCTCGAAGTCGGTGAGCGGTGACATCACGACCAGCGCGGCGGGTTGCGGGAGGCCGCGACGGCGCAGTTCGAGCGCGGTCATCAGGGTGAGTGTGGCCCCGGCCGAGTCACCCATGATCACGATGGACTCGGGGGCGAAACCCCAGGACAACGCGCGTTCGTAGCCGTCGACACAGTCGGCGACCGCGTCCGGGATGGTGTGCCGGGGCACCTTACGGTAGTCGACGGCCAGCAATTCGGCCCCGGTGTCGGTGGCGAATCGCGCGGTCATCTGCCGGTGCAGATTCCGGCCACCGACGATGAATCCACCACCGTGCAGGTACAGGATGAACCGGCCGGGCCGCCGGTTCGCCGGGACCTGCAGGGTCGCCGGGCAGTTCGGCAGGGCGACGCGAGTGCGCGCCACGGGGCGGGCGACCAGTGCCCGCCCGGTCCAGTCGACGAGGCGGTAGGGCCAGCGCGCGTCCGGGTGGCGTGACCAGGCGTTGATCAACGGGCGCACGGTCGTGCGGAGGGTGCGTTCCACCCAGCGGGACTGGCGGCTGCCACCCGGGAATTCGCGGCGCACGACGGCGGCGGGGGTGGGGGAACCGGGCGGGTGAGTGGATGACATCGGGACTCCTCGAGGTGACGGCATTGTCAGCAACGCCCGGATGATCCGGGCATGTTCAGTGTCGAGGGGCGGCGTCGGTGGTGTCACTGCACGAACTGTGGATTCGCGGGACGTCGAATTAGTGACGGGAAACAAAGGCTTCCGCGCTGGGCCTGTGACCGGTCCATACTGGGAGGGCAAGGTGACTGCTCGAACCGACAAATGTTGTGCCAGGTCAGAGGGAGGTTGCTCGATGCACGCCAATGTTGGGGATCGGCTCGTGGTGCACGGCCGGACCGTCGGCCGGACCGATCAATCCGGTGAGATCGTCGAAGTCCGCGGACATCACGGCGAACCGCCGTACGTGGTGCGGTTCGAGGACGGCCACGAGGGGCTGATGTTCCCCGGCCCCGATTGTGTGGTCGTGCCCCAGGGCGCCTGACCGCGGAATACTCGCTTGCGGCGCGGACCCGGCGTGTCCCACACTGGGCGGCCGATGCCGGGACCTGCGTGAACAGGCGCGGCCGACCGGGACGGGTGGTGCGTGTTCGAGGTGATCGTGGTGGGCTGCGGGCCCACCGGCGCGATGCTGGCCGCCGAATTGCGGCTGCACGGGGTGCGGGTCCTCGTGCTGGCGGAATCCCCCGGGGGCTCGCTCGAGCGCATCGTGTCCCTGCACGTGCGCAGCCTCGAGCTGATGGCGACGCGGGGGCTGCTCGACGAGCTGCTCGCGCGGGGGCGCAGGCGTCCGGTCGGGGGCATCTTCGCCGCCATTCCGGCGCCCCCTCCGGCGGGCATGGAATCGGCGTATCTGCTGGGGATTCCGCAGTCCGCGGTCGAGCGGGTGCTCACCGACCACGCCGTCGCCCTCGGCGCGCAGGTGCGCACCGGGTGCGCGGTGGTCGGCTTCACCCAGGACGACACCGGGGTGGACGTGGAACTGGCCGACGGCGAGCGGGTCCGCGCGCGCTACCTGGTCGGCTGCGACGGTGCCCGCAGCACGGTGCGAAAGATGCTCGGTGTCGGCTTCGCCGGGGAGCCCGCGCGCAACGACACGCTGATGGGGGAACTGGAGATCGGGGTCTCGCCGGAGGAGCTCGCCACCGCGATGGCCGAGCTGAGCCGGACCACCCGGCGGGTGAGCCTGCGTCCGCTCGGCGACGACGTCTACAGCGTCATCGTCCCCGCCGCGGGCGTCAGCGAGGACCGCACCCGCCCACCTACCCTCGACGACTTCCGGGAGCAGTTGCGCGCCTACGCCGGAACCGATTTCGGTGTGCACTCCCCGCGCCGGTTGACGCGGTTCGGTGACGCCACCCGGCTCGCCGACCGCTACCGGGTCGGCCGGGTGCTGCTGGCCGGGGACGCCGCCCACATCCACCCGCCCATCGGCGGCCAGGGCCTGAATCTGGGCGTGCAGGACGCCGTCGCCCTCGGCTGGAAGCTGGCCGCGCAGGTCGACGGCTGGGCCCCGGCGGACCTGCTCGACACCTACGAGAGCGAACGCCGTCCGGTCGCCGCCGCCGTCCTGGACAACACCCGCGCCCAGACCACGCTGCTGTCCGCGGAGCCGGGCGCGCAGGCCGTGCGCGGGCTGCTCACCGAACTGATGGACATCGACGCGGTGAACCGGCGCCTGATCGAGAAGATCACCGCCATCGACCTGCGCTACGACTTCGGCCCGGGCCCCGACCTGCTCGGCCGCCGCCTCCCCGATCTCGCCCTGACCGAGGGCACCCTGTACGACCGGCTGCGCGGCGGGCGCGGCCTGGTCCTCGACCGGACCGGCGAGCTGACCGTCGACGGCTGGTCCGACCGCGTCGACCTCCTCGCGGATCCCGCCGCGGCACTGGATGTTCCGGCCCTGCTGCTGCGCCCCGACGGGCACGTGGCCTGGATCGGCACCGACCAGCGGGACCTGGACGAGCAGCTCGCCCGCTGGTTCGGGACGCGGTAGCCGGAATCCGGAGCCATCCGGGCCGGGGGTCTGGCCGAACTCCGTTGCACCCAACCGGCGCGGCGTTCCCGCCGCCTCTACGGAAGTGACGGACAACCATGCGAACCCTGCGCAGCACCCTGGTCGCGGCCGCCGTTCTCGGCTCGGTACTCGGCGCCACGGCCTGTTCCGACGACGACTCGACCACCTCGACGACCCCGTCATCGACCGCCATGCCGATGACCTCCGCACCGTCCACCGGCGCCGATACCGGCGCATCCGGCCTGGTCGGCCCCGGCTGCGCGGACTACGCCGCCCAGGTACCCAGCGGCCCCGGCTCGGTGAGCGGCATGGCCCAGGACCCGGTGGCGGTGGCCGCTGGCAACAACCCGATGCTCACCACTCTGGTCTCGGCCGTGTCAGGCCAGCTCAATCCCGACGTCAACCTGGTCGACACCCTCAACGGCGGCGAGTTCACCGTGTTCGCGCCGGTGGACTCCGCCTTCGCGAAGGTCGACCCGGCCGCGATCGAGTCGCTGAAGACCGACTCGGCCGCCCTCACCGAGATCCTCACCTACCACGTGGTGCCGAACCAGATCGCGCCGCAGGACATCGCGGGCACCCACCAGACCGTGGCGGGCGCCGAGGTGACGGTGAGCGGTTCCGGTGACACACTGAAGGTCGGCGACGCGAACGTGATCTGTGGCGGCGTGCGCACCGCCAACGCCACCGTGTACATGATCGACAGCGTGCTCATGCCGCCGGCGTCGTGATGACGGCGATCGTCGCGCCGCCGCGGGCCGGGACGCCGGGGAAGAAATTCCCCGGCGGCACCCATTCGGGCCGCACAGCAGCCCGAAATCCCTCTCATGCCGACGTCAGGGACCACACGATGACCGACCGGCCGGGTACCGCACCGATCCGTTTGCGTGCGGTCGATCCGGCACCCGCCTGCCCGACGACCCCACCCGACCATGCCGTGCAGGACGGGCTGGTTCGGCTGCTGGGCCGGATCGCCGACGGTGACCGGGGCGCGTTCGCCGAGTTCTATCGCGCGACCAGCCCCCGGGTGTTCGGGCTCGCCCTGCGGGTGGTGCGCAATCACGGCGCCGCCGAGGACGTCACCCAGGAGGTGTTCCTGCAGGTCTGGTCGCTGGCAGCCGACTACGACCCCGGGAAGGCCAGCCCGATCGGCTGGCTGATGATGCTGACTCATCGCCGTGCCGTGGACCGGGTGCGGGCCGAGCAGTCGGCCACCCAGCGTGACCTGGTGTTCGGGCACGCGCACCTGGGCCGCGACCACGACGTCGTGGCCGAGCAGGTCACCCAGCGGCTCGACGAGCAATCGGTGCTGGACTGCCTGCACACGATGACCGAGCTGCAACGCGAAGCGGTCGCGCTGGCCTACTACAGCGGACGCACCTATTCCGAGGTTTCCGAAACCCTGGATGTGCCGTTGCCGACGGTGAAGAGCCGGATCCGGGACGGCTTGAGACGACTCGAGAACTGCTTGACCGGAGGGACATCCCGATGAGCGGCACAGATCGGCAGACCCCCTGGTCCTGGCTCGACGACGCCTACCCGTACGCCCTCGACGCGCTGAGCCCGCAGCAGCGCCGCGAGATCGACGACCGGCTCGACGCGGCCGACCCCGCCGACGCCGAGCAGTTCCACACGGCCGTGCGCCGCGTCCAGGAGACACTGGCGTCGCTGACCGTGGTCGACTCTGTTCCCCCACCGGCTCGGCTGGAAGCCGCGCTCCTGCAGGCCCTGGACCGGCTCGATCCGCAGGTCCGGCCGCTGGTCCGCCGCGAGAGCCGGTGGCGGCTGCGCTGGTTGTCGGTGGCCGCGGCGGCCATCATCGCGGTGGGCGCCGGGGTCGGGATCGCGGTGGTGATCGACCGGACCGGCGACGATCCGGGCGCGGTCACCGCGCAGCAGGTGGTCGAGGAACCCGACAGCCGGGAGTCCTCGGTGCCCGTCACCGGCGGTGGTGCGATGACCGTGTACCAGTCCACCTCGCTGGGGGCCGCGGCGGTATCGCTGGGCGATATGCCCGCGTTGCCCGCCGACCGCGCTTATCAGCTGTGGTTGATCCCCGACCAGGGCACCCCGCAGTCGGTGGCGCTCATGGACGGCCGGGACTCGGTCGTCACCGCGGTCGACAGAGCCGACATGCTCGCGGTGACAGTCGAACCGGCCGGGGGCTCGCCGGGGCCGACCACCGAGCCGATCGTCAGCATGGTCATCGGCTGACCGGGAGCGACAGCATGATTCGCCCTGTCCCGCCCGGCACCCCGGGTCGTACCGCCGCCGCGTTCGCCGCCACCGCGGCCGCGGCGACGGTGCTCGGTGTCGGCCATCTCGTGGCGGCCTTCCTCGACCCGAACGGCTCCCCGTTCTTCGTGCTGGGCGCCACGGTCGTCGACCACACACCGAAGTGGTTGAAGGACAGTGCGATCCGCTGGTTCGGCACCAACGACAAGCTCGCCCTGGCGATCACGATGGCGGTGGTCATGCTCGTGGCCGCCGCGCTCATCGGTCAGCTGGCCCGCCGTAACCTCGCGCTGGGCGCGGGTGTCCTGGGTGTGCTGGGCGCGGCGGTGGCCGGGCTGGCACTGCTGCGGCCGACAGCCGGGCCCGCTTTCGCTGTTCCCGCCCTGGTGGGGACGGCGGCGGGAATCACCGTGCTGTGGCTGCTCTTTCGTGTCCCGGCCGACCGGGACACCGGCACCGGGCCGACCCGGCGCACCTTCCTGCTCGCCTCGGCCGGGGTGGTGGCCGCCGCCGCGGCGGCCGGGGCGGCGGGCCGGTATGTCGGCGGCAGGCTGCGCGATATCGCCGCCGACCGTGCGGGTTTCGTGCTACCACCCGTCGCCGATCCGGCCCCGCCGGTGCTGCCCGAGATGGATCCGCCGGTGCCCGGCCTGACCCGGCTGGTCACCCCGGCCGACGAGTTCTACCGCATCGACACGGCCCTGCAACTGCCCGCGCTGACCCGGGACGACTGGCGGCTGCGCATCCACGGGATGGTGGAGCGCGAGATCCAGCTCGACTTCGACGACCTGCGGGCCCGCCGCGCCGTCGAGAAGATGATCACCCTGACCTGCGTCTCCAACGAGGTCGGCGGCGATCTCGTCGGAAACGCGACCTGGACCGGCTATCGGCTCACCGACCTGCTGGCCGAGGCCCGGCCGTCCGCCGAGGCCGATATGGTCCTCTCGCGCAGCGTGGACGGCTTCACCGCGGGCACCCCGCTGGACGCCCTCCTCGGAAACCCCGACGCCCTACTCGCCGTCGCCATGAACGGCGCGGCTCTCCCCGTCGCGCACGGCTACCCGGCCCGGATGGTCGTGCCCGGTCTCTACGGCTATGTCTCGGCCACCAAATGGGTGATCGACCTCGAGGTCACCCGCTTCGACCGCGCCCGCGCGTACTGGACCGACCGCGGCTGGGCGGACCGGGCCCCCATCAAGACCGCCTCCCGCATCGACGTCCCCGCCGCCTTCGCCACACTCCCGTCCGGCCCGATCACCGTGGCCGGTGTCGCCTGGGCGCAGGGCCGCGGCATCACCGCCGTCGAACTCCAGGTCGACGACGGACCCTGGCAACCCGCCACCCTCGCCACCGCCTACTCCCTCGACACCTGGCGCCCCTGGACCTGGACCTGGCCCGCTACCCCTGGCACCCACACCCTCCGCGTCCGCGCCGTCGACGGCACCGGCACCGTCCAAACCGACACCCGCGCCACCCCGTTCCCCGACGGCGCCACCGGCAGGCACACCCGCGTCGTCACCGTCCGCTGAACCGATCCACCGATCCCGAGATGATCTTTCCGGTAGCACACGAGAGGTTCCCACGGTGAAAGCACAACGAGGACTTGGACGTTCGGTGACGGCGCGGATGGTGGTGGGCGTTCTGGGCCTGGCGGGCCCGGTGTTCCCGGCGGCGAATGTGGTCACCCCGGTCGGCGGTGCCAGCTCCTACTACACCGATTGGGTCCGCGACGACGCGGCGCTCGGCCGCAACCGGTGGGGGCCCTCGCCGAACGCCTCCGCGCGCTGAACATCCCGGTGACGCTCGACGAACGGCCGGTCGGCACGCATTCGTGGGGCTACTGGGAGGACGATCTGAAGACCTCCTGGCCGTTCCTGGCGCACTCGATCGGCAGCCGGACGAACTGAGCGGCGCCGTCGGGTGGTCGGGTGTCGCGGTGCGGTGCCGGGCAGAATGGGCGGGTGCAGATCGGGATGCTCGGGCCACTGGAAATCCGGACGGGCGACGGGGAATCGCGCGAGATACCGGGTGTTCGGGTGCGGGCGCTGGTGATCGCGCTGGCGCTCGAGCCCGGGCGGGTGGTGCCCAAGGCGAAGCTGATCGACTGGGTCTGGGGTGAGCGGCCGCCCGCGGAGGCGTCGAATGCCTTGCAGGCGTTGGTGTCCCGATTGCGGCGGGTGTTGCCGGAGGGGGTCGTGGCGGCGGAGGGCGGGGGATACCGCCTCGCCGTGGATCCCGGTGCGGTGGACGCGGTGCGGTTCGAAGAGCTGCTCGGGCGGGCGCGTTCCGGTGACGACGCGCAGCGCGTGCGTCTCCTGCGCGAAGCACTGCGGTTGTGGCGCGGTACCCCGCTGCCGGACCTGGGCGAGACCGCCGCCACCGTGATCACCCGGTTGGACGGCTTGCGCCTGGCCGCACGGGAAGACCTCTACGAGGCGGAGATCCGGCTCGGCCGCGGTCCCGAGCTGGTCGCCGAACTGACGAGCGTGCTCGCCGAGCATCCGGGGCGGGAACGCCTGGCCGGTTCGGCCATGCGGGCACTGGCCGCCGCGGGCCGGGGCACCGAGGCCCTCGCGGTCTACCAGCGCCTCCGCGAGAACCTCGCCGACGAACTCGGCGTCGACCCGGCACCGGAACTGTCCGCGCTGCATGTGGCCTTGCTGCGCGGCGAGGCCGGGCAGCGACCCGCACGGCAGCCCACCACGAATCTGCGTGCCGAGCTGAGCAGCTTCGTCGGCAGGCACACCGAGATCGAGCGGGTCCGCGATCTGCTCGCCGCCCACCGGCTCACGACGCTGACCGGCCCCGGCGGCGCGGGCAAGACCCGCCTGGCCGTGGAGTCCGCGCGCACCCTGCTGGACACCTTGCCCGACGGCGTCTGGCTGGTCGAACTGGCCGGTATCGAGGCGGGCGGCGACCCGGCGCCCCAGGCCCTCGCCGCACTCGGGCTCCGGGACGCCCTGCTGGGCAGCGCATCCCCGGCCGACCCGGTCGACCGGCTGATCGCGGCCCTGCGCGACCGGGACACCCTCCTGGTGCTCGACAACTGCGAGCACGTGATCGACGCGGCGGCGGCCTTCGCGCACCGGTTGCTCGGCGCGTGCACGCGGCTGCGGATCCTGGCCACCAGCCGGGAACCACTCGGCATCACCGGGGAGGCGCTGTGGCAGGTCGAACCGCTGGCCGTGCCCGCCGCCGACGCCATACCCGCGCGGATCGAGTCCGCGCCCGCCGTCGCCCTGCTGCGTGATCGGGCCGCGGCGGTCCGCACGGACCTGCCCACCGACCCGGACAGCCTCGCCACCATGGCCCGCCTGTGCCGGGCGCTCGACGGCATTCCGCTGGCGATCGAACTGGCCGCCGCCCGCCTGCGCACCCTGTCGCTCGACGAACTCGCCCACCGCCTCGACGACCGGTTCCGGCTGCTGACCGGCGGCAGCCGCACCGCCATCGCCCAGCATCGGACCCTGCGCGCGGTGGTCGACTGGAGCTGGGAACTGCTCAGTGACCCCGAACGCCAGGTGCTGCGCAGACTCGCGGTATTCGCCGGCGGCGCGAGCCTGGACGCGGCGGAACAGGTGTGCGCGGGCGCGGCCGTCGCACGGGCCGAGGTGCTGGACCTGCTCACCGCGCTCACCGAGAAATCCCTGCTGCGGGCCGCCGCCGACGGCAGCCCGCGCTTCCGCATGCTCGAGACCATCCGGCGCTACGCCGCCGACCGGCTCGCGGAATCCGGCGAAACCGAGACCGTGCGCCGCGCGCACTTGGACCACATCACCACCCTGGCGGCCACCGCCGAACCGCACCTGCGCCGCGCCGAACAGCTGGAGTGGCTGACGATCCTGGCCGCCGACCACGACAATATCGCGGCCGCCCTGCGCGCGGCGCTGAGCGCGGGCGACGCCGCCGGGTCCATGCGCCTGGCCGCCGCGGCGGGCTGGTACTGGTGGCTGAGCGGCCACAAGGGCGAGGGCACCGAACTGATCACGGCGGCCGCCGCGCTCCCCGGGCCGGTCGACGACGAGACCCGCGCGCTGGTCTACGGGCTGATCGTGCACTTCGTGACCTCCGGCCGCGACGACGAACAGCAGGTCGCCGACTGGATCCGCGCCGCCCACCGATTCGGCCGGGACGCCCACGGCACCCACCCCGCCCTGCGTTTCACCGTGGCCCTGGAACGCATGCTGCGCGGTCCGTCGGAATTCCTGCCCGCTTTCGAAGCACTGCTCACCGACGACGACCCCTGGGTGCGAGCCCTGGCCCGGCTGCAACTCGGCAAGTTGCGGACCGTGCTCGGCCACGCGGGTTCGGAGCCCGACGAATACCTCGCCGCCGCGCTGACCGAGTTCCGGGCGCTCGGCGAACGCTGGGGCATGTCCTTCGCCCTGACCGAACTGGCGAACCGGACCGCGCAGCGCGGTGACTTCGCCCACGCCATCACGCTTTTCGACGAGGCCGTCGCGGTGGTCACCGAAGCGGGCACGAACGAGGACGCGGTCGCCATGCGCGCACGACAGGCCCAGCTGTTCGCGCGGCAAGGCGACACCGCGGCGAGCGCGGCCGCCCTGGCCGACGCCCAGCGCCTCGCCGATACCAGCGGCTGGCCGACCGCCCGCGCCGAAGTCGCCCTCGCCCGGGCGGAACTCGCGCGCGGAAGCCACGACCCCGCCCTCGCCCACCAGCAGCTCGCACTGGCCCGCACCCTGCTCGGCGCCGACGCCGACCGGCCGGTGGTCCAGGCCATGGTGCACACCACCCTCGGCTACCTCGCCGACGACCCCGCCATCGCGAGCACCCACCACGCCACCGCTTTCACCGCCGCGACCACCGTCGGCCACGCCCCGTTGCTGGCCACCGTCCTGGTCGGCCTCGCCGATCTGGCGCTGCGCCGCGACCGCCCCGGCCACGCCGCCCACCTCCTCGCCGCGAGCACCGCCGTCCGCGGGCTACCCGACCGGTCCCACCCGGACATCGCCCGTATCGAGCAAACCGCACGAGAACACCTCGGCGACAAGGGATTCGCCGATGCCCAGCGGGTGGGTTCCACGACCGACCCCGCCGAACTGGTCGCCGCCGTGCTCGCCGGGTGACGCTGGATCAGGGCAGCTGATCGAGGAACCCGCGCACCCGCGTCTCCTCGTCACTCCCGGTCGTCGGCAGCCGCAGTAGCGGAAAACCGTACCGGCGGCAGATCTCGTCCTTCACCGCGTCGCGGCGCAGCTGCACCGGATTCGCCTCGTGGGCGCTGAAACCGTCCACTTCCACCGCGGCGACATTCTGCGAGGTGATCCGGTTGTAGACGACGAAGTCGAACGACGACCGGCGCCGCACGAATTCCCGCTGCCCGGGATCGAGCCGATCCAGCCCGCGCGGGAACACATTCTGCAGGTAGACCTGCGGATGGATGGCCAGATGCCGATACCCGGCCGCCGCGAGCACCCGCTCGAGCAGGTCGAGGGCGATGTCCTCGGACGCGTACCGGGTCCGGCCCCAGCCGATCCGCGGATGCCTGCGGCGCCGCTCGGTGTACTCGGTGTAGAGCAGGTCGAAGATCGACACCACCTCGCTGTCGATCACGGCGTGGTCGGGATCGCGGTAGCGGATATAGCCGATGAGATCGCGCAGATACCGGCTCTCGGGCAGCTCGGAATGGTGGGTGACCAGCACGAACAACCGCCTGGCCCGGGAGACTGCCACATTGATCAGGCGCGGGTCGTCGGCGAACCGCAGCCCGCGCACCCCGCTGCGGGAGTTGTCGAGCACCGTGGTCATCACGATCGCCTCCTTCTCGCGACCTTGGAACTTGTGCACGGTGTCGGACTCGATCGACCTGATCAGGGCGTCGGTCACCTTGTCGGCCTGACGGCGATACGGGGTGGTGACGCCGATATCGTGCGGCGGGATGTCGGGGGTTATCCAGGACAGCACCTCGCTCCGGATCACGTCGATCTCCCGGTAATTGACGCGGTGCTTCGATTCCGGGTCGTCGTCGCCGGGCAGGCGGCGCATGTGGTTGCCGGGAACGGTCCGCACCACCCGCATCGGCGCCATACCGGGGGTGCTGTGGGTGAAGGGAATCAGCTTGTCGCCGTAGAAGGTCCGGTTGCAGAACTCGATGATGTCGGGATCGCACCGGTAGTGCTCGCGCAGCATCTCCCGGGGCAGGTCCGCGGGGAACAGGTCGAGGATCGTGGCCAGGATGCTGCGCCGGTGATCGAAGACCGGATCGGGAGCCGCGGGAATCCCGGTGAGCTTCTTCGTGACCGGCGGCAGCTGTTCCAGATCGCCGACCACCACGACGGTGCGCGCGCAGGCCAGGGCCGGTGCCACCGTCACCAAGTCCACCTGGGAGGCCTCGTCGATGATCAGATAGTCCAGCAGGGTCGCGCGGCCGATGCTGTTCTGCAGCGAATGGCAGGTGCTCAGGATGAGTGGGTAGTCCTCGGCGAACCGGGCGAACTGGGAGCGGTACCGGGTGTCGTGCGGGGTGCGGGGGAGTGCGCGGTAGCGTTCGCGCAGCGCGTCTTCGAGCAACAGCCGCGACAAGCGGGTCTGCTCGGCCCGCAACACGTCGAACTTCTTGCCCGCCAATGCCTTACCGAGCTGCTCGGCCCGCTGTTCGAGTTCGGCGATCTTCTTCTCGTAGTAGACCCGCTGGATGCGCAGCACCACCTCGATATCCTCGGCGTCGACCGTGCGCAGCGCGCGGTAGCGGAACCAGCGGTTCATGGTGTCGACCAGGCGGCCCCAGCCGTTGTCGCGGATCCAGCGCGGATCGGTGTCGGCGATGAAGTCGAGCAGTCTGGCCGCGCTGTAGCGGCGCAGCAGCGGTAGCTCCTCGGCGCCGGGGACCTCGTCGCGGTCGAAGTAGGACCGATAATGGTGCTGTTCGAGCCGGTAGGCGTGTAGCTGCCGGTGCAGCTGGGCGCGTTCGCGATCCTGCTCCTGCAAGGCCACCAACCGCCGGTTCACCCGGGCGAGATCATCGGCGGCCTTGCGGGCGGGGGCGGCGTCGGTGGCGAGCAGCGCCTCGACGGCGGCCAGGCGTGGTCCCTGGTCCTCGAAGAACTCCCGGCGCTTGTCGGCCCGCCCGAGATTGGCCGCCACCATCCCGAACCCTTCCCGGGTGAGCTTCTCGAAGACATTGTCGACCGCGGAATTGCTGAACGAGACCACCCCGACCGTCTGACCGGGACGGCAGAGAACCGAGGCGATGATATTGAGAATGGTCTGGGTCTTACCGGTTCCGGGCGGACCGTCGATCACCGAGATCGGGAAACGCAGCGCGTTGCGCACCGCCGCGCTCTGACTCAGATTGGTGCGGAACGGATACACCGGCAGTGGTGTCTCGTCCTCGGGCCGGGGCTCGATCGGCGCGGGCGCGAGAATCCGGGCCAGCGCGCTGTCGGGGTGGATGAACTCCAGCTTGCGGTGATTGCGGAGCAGGACGCCCTGGTCGCCGTCCAGCTTCTCGGCCACGGCACGCCAATAGGCCAGCACCGCGCGGGAATCGGGAGGCGCGGCGGCATTCGGCAGCACCCGCACCCGTTCGGCGGCGTAGGACTGCCAGCCGCCCCGTTCGTTCGCCACGTGCCACCACACACCGATCCCGGGCTGGCCGGTGAACACGTAGGCCTCGGTCGCGCGCTTGCGGGAACCATCGACCAGCAACTGTGCCTGATCTCCCAGCGGAACCCGGTGCGGCTCTTCGAGAATCGCGATCCGATCCCACCCGTACCGGTACTGCTTCGGGGTGCCGAACCACACCAGGACCTGGTGCGGTTCCGTCCGGAAGGCGGTGATCGACGAGGTCTTGTCGTCGGGAACCCCGTCGTCCTTGCCCAGCACGACAATCGCGACAACCCGTGGATCGACCACCGAACCCCCTCGTCCCACTCCCCAGCGGACCGTGCCTGCGCGCGACCGGAGCCGACGGCCCGGCGCGCGGTACCGAGATTACCCGGTGTGGCCGAAAGTATCTGCCGGGCAGCGGGATTCAGTCGAGTTGCTCGGCGACGAACTCCGCGGCCCGGTCCCGGTCGCCGTTGACGAAATACAGGAAGTGGCCGTAGCTCAGGGCATTGCCGAACCCGGCGGACGGGTCACCGCCCGCGCACACGCGGTCGCCCGCGCTGCAGTAGTCGTGCAGGCGGTCGGCGAACCCGGCGAGCGCGCCGGTGGGCAGCGGGCCGGTGCCGGACAGGGCGGCATCGGCGGTGCCACGGTTGTACGGTTCGGCGCCGTTGCGCAAGGGGTTGCCGAACAGGGTGATGGCGTCGATGCGGGCGGTCGCCTGATCGGTGAGCGCGGCACGGTCGGCGAGGGTATTGCCGATGACGCGGGCGCCCTGCGAGTAGCCGAGCAGCACGAGCCGCTGGTCGGGGCAGGGGGAGTCGTTGAGCAGCGCGGTCAGGGCCGCGACGCCGCGCACCGCGCTGTCGGGGCTCATCGACGCGGGATAGTCGAGTTCGCCGACCGTGGCGGTGCGGCCGGACTCCCGCGCGATCCGCGCGCCCAGCGGGGTGAGCAGCAGACTCCCGGACTGCGGTTCGAGGGTGCCGCGCACCGTGACGACCCGGACCTGCGCGCAGTCGCCGGGGCCGGTGCCCGGGTCGGCGGCCGCGGACGGCAGGGTGGGCACGGCCAGTGCCGCGGCGGTGGTGGCCGCGGCGAGCAGGATTCGGGATCGTCCACGCATCCGTTCACTGTAGTGCGCGCGTGAACGGTTCGGACAGGGCGAATCGGCGGGCGTCGGTGGCACGGCGGGGCCGAATCCGGTTGCCGCGCACGGTCTCGCGCTCAGTCGAGGTCGATCGCGACCGCGCGGCCCGTCCGGAACCAGTAGTCGTGCAGCTCCCGGATCTTCGCGCGCGAGGGCCGCCCCCGCAGATGGACCGCGCACTCGCCGAAATCGAACGGGACGACCGTCCCGCACAGCAGGGCGCGTGCCGTCTCGAGTTCCGCCGGATCGGTGATCTCGCGGGCCGTACCGCGGTATTCGCCGTCGGGCAGCCGCAGGGTGACGGCCGGATCGGCGCGCACATTGCGCAACCAGGCGTTGACCGCGTCCGGCCGCGCCAGCGTTATCTGCGGCGGCATCAGCTGCACCAGATAGGCGCGATCGCCCTCGCGCAGCACGCGCACGCATTTCGGCCGGGGCAGACCGGTCTTGCGGCCGGTGGTGGTGAGCACGCCGTAGCCGCGCGGCACCCGGAGCTTGAACAGCGGCAGCATCGCGTCGCTGAGCAGCTTGCCGTGCCGGGCCGTGCGGATGAGCCTGCCGTGCCTGCCGACGGCGTCCCTGGCCGCCGCGATTCGCGCTCGCTGGTCTGCGTCGTCCATGTCTCCATGATGCGCCCGCCGGGGCAACGGGATCGTCATGTCGGTGATCCGGCCCGGGTGGGTACGCCTTCGATGACAGCTCGTCCATCTCGAGAGGAGTTCGATCTCGTGGAGGAATTCTTCCGGCCGTTGATCGTCGTGCTGGTGACCATGGCGATCACGGTCTCGGCGGGACTGCTGGTCGACCGGGTGTTGCGCTACGCCGCCCGGCGCGATCCCGGCACCCATCTGCCGACCCTGCTGCGCCGCGCGCAGCTCCCCCTGCAGGTGCTGCTCGGCACGGCGGCCCTGCACCTGACCTATCCGCTGGCCCACCTCGACCTGCGCCAGGACGTCGTGATCCGCAATATCCTGGCCACGGCGGCGATCCTGGCGGCGGCCTGGCTGGTGGTCCGGGTCGCCGACGCGGTCGCCGAGAACCTGCTGCGCCGCTACGCCGAGCGCACCAGCGAGACCTCCCGGGTGCGTCAGCTGCGCACCCAGCTGGGGCTCGTGCGCCGGGTGATCACCTCGGTGTTGGTGGTGACGACCGCGGCCGTGGCCATCCTGCTGCTGTTTCCGGGCCTGCGCACCCTCGGCACCTCGCTGCTCGCCTCGGCCGGTGTCATCGGCATCATCGCCGGTGTCGCCGCGCAGTCGACGCTGAGCAATCTCATGGCGGGACTGCAGATCGCGTTCGGAGACTCGGTGAAGATCGGCGACACCGTGGTGGTGGAAGGCGAATGGGGCACCGTGGAGGAGATCACCCTGGCCTTCCTGACCGTGCGGATCTGGGACGACCGGCGGCTGACCATGCCGGTCTCCTACTTCAACAGCAAGCCCTACGAGAACTGGTCGCGCGGCGGCCCACAGGTCACCGGCACCGTCCTGCTGCACCTCGACTACAGCACCCCGATCCCGATCCTGCGCGACCACCTGCACGACTACCTGCGCGGCAGGCCGGAATGGGACCGCCGCAGCTGGAGCCTGCTGGTCACCGACAGCACCCCGGTCGATATCGTCGTCCGCGCGGCCATGTCCACCGCCAACGCCGACGACGCCTGGACCCTGCGCTGCGCGGTCCGTGAGGAACTGCTGACCTGGCTCGGCCGCCACCACCCCAACGCGCTCCCCAAGATCCCCACCGCGCTCGTCGGCGGCCGCGACGCGACCATGCCACTCGACCGCGCGGAAGCCACCGTGCGCTGATCGCGGGATACGGTGCGGGGACAGGACCGCAACGAAGGCAGACGGCATGACCACCGCATCCGAGGAGGTCCGCGTCGTCGCGTCCCGGGCGTGATCGGGAGCGCGTGCGCTGTTTCCCCTGCGGAAGTCCGGGTATGGCCGCAACAGAATGTCGGTCCACTTCAGGAGGTGCAGGTCATGCCCCAGCAAGCGTGGAGTGCCAAACGTGAGCGGCAGTACAAGGACATCAAGAAGTCCGAGCTCGAGCGTGGGCGCAGTACGAAGCGTGCCGAGGAGATCGCCGCGGCCACGGTGAACAAGACCCGGGCCCAGCACGGGGAGACGAAGGGCAAGCGCGGGGGTCAGCGGGCGCAGGGGAGTGGCAAGACCCGCGACGAGCTCTACGCGGAGGCGCGCAAACGCAATATCGACGGCCGTTCGAAGATGAACAAGCAGCAACTGGCCCACGCCCTCGGACGCTCCTGACCGCGGCGAAAGGGTTCGCCGTGCAGATCGGATTCGAACTACGCCTTCTACCGGTTGCCGAGCCGGGACACCTTCGCCGCGTGGCGCGAGCGCACCGGCGAGGATTTCGTCGTGGCGGTGAAGGCCAGCCGGTATCTCACCCACATCAAACGCCTGCGTGACCCGGATGAGCCGGTCGCGCGCCTGCTCGACCGCGCCGAGGGACTCGGTGACCGGCTCGGCCCGATCCTCCTCCAGCTCCCACCCACCCTGTGCGCCGACGCCGACCTCCTCGACGCCTGCCTGCGGTGCTTCCCCGCCTCGGTGCGGGTGGCGGTGGAACCGCGGCACGAGTCGTGGTGGACCGACGAGATCCGCGCGGTCCTGCACGCCCGCTCGGCCGCCTTGGCCTGGGCCGATCGCGAATCCCGGCCGGTCACCCCGCTGTGGCGCACCACCGACTGGGCCTACCTGCGCTTACACGCGGGTCGCGCCGCTCCGCGCCCGCACTACGGACGCCAGGCCCTCGACACCTGGGCCCACCGGCTGCTCGACGAGTTCCCCGCCGCCGACAGCTACGTCTACTTCAACAACGATCACGGGGGCGCGGCCGTCCGCGACGCGATCACCTTCGCCCGCCTGGCCGACCGCGCCGGTGCCGCGGTGACCCGCGTTCCCGATCTGTCCGAGGCGGTCGCCGCATGACCACCTATCCCGGTGCCGCCCACTACATCCACCAGCAACCCCGCCGCACCGAGATCGTCGCCTGCGCCCCCTGGCTGACCACCGAACTCGACCTGGTCGCCCCGACCTGGTGATATGCCTCGGCGCCATCGCCACCCACGCCATCCTGGGCACGAAAGCCAAGGTCACCGAACTGCGCGGCCTGCTTGTCGAGCACGAGCACTTCCGCGTCGGCGTGACCGTCCACCCGTCCGCGATCCTGCGCGCCCCCGACCGCGCCCGGGCCTATTCCGGGTTCGTCGATGATCTGCAGGCGCTGTTCGCGAAGACCCGGTCCAGCAGGTCGTAGAGCCGCTCGCGGTCCTGCTCGCCGAGGCGGTCCAGGCCGTCCTGGGTGGTACGCATCTTCGCGCGGATGGCCTCGGCGACGCGTTCGCCCTCCGGGGTGATGACCAGGGTGGTGACGCGGCGGTCGGTGGCACTGGTCTCGCGGCGCACCAGGTCGCGCTTCTCCAGCCGGTTGATGATGCCGGTGACATTCGACGCGTCACAGGCCATCCGGTCGGCCAGCGCGCGCATCGCGACCGGGCCGCGGCGCAACACGGTGAGGGTCTTGCCCTGGCTGGCGGTGAGGTTCTCGCTCGCGGCGGCGGCGGTGAAATCGCCGTAGTAGGCACCCAGCGCCACCGACAGCAGCTCCATGAGCTGGGCCGTATCGACGGGGGACGTGGGTGCCATGCGCACACTCTATCCGCAGAAACTTGACTATCTCAAATATCTGCCTCTAGCGTTGCTTGAAGTTCTCAACCTTCGACATTCTCAAGTAGCCACCAGGAGATCCAGTGATCGTCACCGATACCTCGCGCACGGCCCAGGTCCTGTCACGGCCTGTCACGATCAACGGCCTGACCGTCCCGAACCGCATCGTGATGGCACCGATGACCCGCATGTTCTCGCCCGAGGGCATCCCCGGTGCGGACGTGCGCTCCTACTACGCGCGCCGCGCCGCCGCCGGTGTCGGCCTGATCGTCACCGAGGGCACCTACGTCGGCCACGACTCGGCCGGGCAGAGCGATCGCGTGCCGCGCTTCCACGGCGAGGAGCAGCTGGCCGGCTGGGCGCGGGTCGCCGCCGACGTGCACGCCGCGGGCGGCACCATCGTCCCGCAGCTGTGGCACATCGGCATGGTCCGCAAGCAGGGCGAGCCGCCCTTCGCCGACGCTCCCGCCGTCGGCCCCTCCGGGATCCGCGTCGACGGCACCGAGGGCACCGGCAAGGCCATGACCCAGGCTGATCTCGACGAGGTCATCGGCGCCTTCGCCGACGCCGCCGCGGCCGCCGAGCGCATCGGCTTCGACGGTGTCGAACTGCACGGTGCCCACGGCTATCTGCTCGACCAGTTCTTCTGGTCGCGCACCAACCGCCGCGGCGACACCTACGGCGGCGACCCGGTGGCCCGCACGCGGTTCGCCGCCGAGATCGTGGCCGCTGTCCGCGCCGTCGTCTCGCCCACCTTCCCGGTGATCTTCCGCTACTCCCAGTGGAAGCAGGAGGCCTACGACGCCCGCCTGGCCGAGACCCCGCAGGAGCTCGAGGCCATCCTGGCCCCGCTCGCCGCCGCCGGTGTCGACGCCTTCCACGCCTCCACCCGCCGCTACTGGCTACCCGAGTTCGACGACTCCGACCTGAACCTGGCCGGCTGGACCAAGAAGCTCACCGGCAGGCCCACCATCACCGTCGGCTCGGTCGGCCTCGACGGCGACTTCCTGCGCGCCTTCGCGGGCCACGGCGCCGAACTCGGCAGCATCGACAACCTCCTCGACCGCATGGAACGCGACGAGTTCGACCTGGTCGCCGTCGGCCGCGCCCTCCTCCAGGACCCCGACTGGGCCGCCAAGCTCCTCGCGGGCCGCCTCGACGAGATGCGGCCGTACGACGCGGCCGCGCTGAAGACCCTGAGCTGAGCATCGGGTGGTCGCCGGTCTCCGGCGACCACCGTTCTCAGGTCTCGAGTTCGGCGATGGTGGCGGCCACGGTGGTCGCCTCGGCCTTCCCCGTTCGCACGTAGTAGTCCAGCGCGTTCTTGTAGCTGGCGACAGCCGTATTCGGTTGGTGCACAGCGCGATAGGCATCGCCGAGCAGCTGACTGGTGATCGCCTGCTGCTTGTCGACGCCTTCCTCGGTGAAGAGTTGCAGCGCCTTGTCGAAGACCGCGATGGCGTCGTTGGCCTGGCCGAGGGCGAGGTGGGCGCGGCCGAGTGCCAGGCGCGCCTTCGCCCGGTTGTCGGTTTCGCCGGGGTTCGCGTCGAAGTCGCCGACTGCTTGTTCGGCGCACTCGCGGGCTCGCTGGAAATCGCCCGCGCCGAACTCGGCCCGGGCCTGCTGTAGCCGCAGGATCGAGAAGACGCGCGCGCGGTCGGTGGGGCTGATCTGCTCCTCGGTGGCCGCGACGGTGACCTCCCAGGACTGCCGATAGGCGGTGAGCGCGGTGCCGAAATCTCCTTCGGCCGCGGCGATCTTGCCGAGCCACTCCAACGCGCTCTGCTCGCCCAGGACGTGCTGCTGTTCCCGGGCGATGTCCAGCGATTCGGCGAAGCACTCGCGTGCCCGGCCGAACTCCCGCAGCTCCAGATGGACGGCGCCGAGCTGGGAGGTCATCTGCATGATGCCGAGCCGGGACTCGACGGCCCGGGCGGAGGCCAGTCCGAGCAGGTGGGTATCGATCCACGCGTCGTAGAGCCCGTGCAGGTGCAGGTATTTCCACACCGCCACACACAGCGGCCACACCAGGTCATGCAGCTGTGCCCCGTGGGCCGCGCGCACGGCGGCGATCACGTTGTCGCCTTCGAGCTCGAGCCAATCCAGGGCTTCCGGGCGGGTGAACTCGGGCAGATCGCGGGCGAGGTCCGACAGCAGGTCCGTCACCGGCCGCACCCACCAGCGATTCGAGACCTTCCGGGCGCGGGGCAGGGTTTCGCGGAGATACCAGGTGATCCACGCGGTCACGGCCCGCTTCCGGATGTCGGGCGCGTCGGTGGACTCCGCCCGCGCGCGAGCGTCGTCGCGGAGGACCGGGTGGAAGGCGTAGCGGGCCTGATGCCGGTCGGGGGAGGTCAGCAGGTTCAGTTCGGTGAGCTTCTCGAGGACGAGATACACCTCGTCGGGTTCCGCATCGAGCACGGCGGCAGCGGCTTCGACACCGAAGTGTGCCGCAGGCAGGAACCCCAGCAGGCGGTACGCGAATTTCTCGACGTCACCGAGATTCTCGTAGGTCGTGTCCAGGAATGTCCGCATCCGCTTCTCGTCTCCGAGTTTCAGCAGCAGGAGTCCGGACTTCTGCAATTCGCGCAGGAGACTGTGCGCCATCGGTGGCCGGTCGCGGATCTGGGCCGCCAGCACTTTGATCAACAGCGGAAGCCTGCCGCAATAGTCGGCCAGTTCGTCGACCAGCGCGGGATCCAGCGACGCGGCGGTATCGCCCAGCCTCGCCACGAACAATGCCCGCGCCTCCTCGGTGGACAGGAGATCCGGGGTGAAGGCGGCGAATTCGTGCTGTTCCAGGTCGCGCCGCCGGAAAGAACTGGTGGCGACGATGACCATGCCGGGCGCGTCGACCGGGACGAACGGCAGGATCTGTGCCGAGCTGTCGAGGTCGTCGACCACCAGCAGCCGTGTCATCTCCCGCCACACCCGGTGGAGGCTGTCGATCTTCTCGGCGGCGGTGGCGCCCTGATCGGTGTCCGGGACGCCGACCTGGCGAAGAGCCCGGCCCGCGAGTTCGCCGAGCGGCACCGGCGAACCGTCGGCGTGGCGGCCACTGAGCCAGATGATCGGGCTGTCGACGAGCGCCCGGTTCTCTTTCCAGAACTGGGTCACCAGGCACGAAACGCCCAGTCCCTCCAGGCCGTACACGTACATCGACGACGGATGCCCGTGTTCTCGGCACCAGCGGACGTGGGCCGCCATATCGTTCATCACCGGCTCGCGGGGGACGAACGGATTCGCCCACGGTGGTATCGCGTTCGCGCTCACTGCCTGCCTCCCCATGACCTGCCATCAGCGCCTCACTGTATACGACCTCCGGAGGGCGGAATCGCGGCCGAGCAGGCGCACGGTCAGTGGGATCCGGTGTCTATTTCCTTGAGATCCACCGAGATTCGCCGGTCGCCGATCAGCAGCGTCATCGGCCGAT
Organism: Nocardia sp. SSK8; assembly: GCF_037034205.1. Lineage (NCBI taxonomy): Bacteria > Bacillati > Actinomycetota > Actinomycetes > Mycobacteriales > Nocardiaceae > Nocardia > Nocardia sp. SSK8. The sequence continues at coordinate 10,648 of NZ_JBAGKD010000015.1, read as the reverse complement.
CGCCGACACGGCTCTTCTCCGGCCCGGTGTGCACCGCGGCGGCGATGACGGCGGGCACCATCGGCCCGTGCGCGGACCCGGGTATCACCGCCTCCACCAGCAGACCGTCGCGGCGGAGCAGGCGCAGGCGACCGGGATCGACCTCCGCGACGGCGATCCCGCAACCCGGACGGTCCCTCAGCTGCTGCCGCAACACCTCATCGGTGTCGATTCCGGGGCGGACCGGGACAACGACCGCGTCCGCATTGCCGTTCAGATCGCGTCGCGGGTGCGCCGCGTGCACCACCAGGCAGGACTCGGTGGCGCGGTGGCCGCGGTTCCGGCGCGGGGTGACGTCGGCGGGCCAGCGGCGGAGACGAGCGGTCGGGCCGTCCTCGGGATCCTCGTGCCATTCGCAGGTGACCCGGCAGGCCTGGACCGGATCGTCATGGGGTGCCAGAGCTTCCGCGGGATACGGGAACTCCGGCGCGGGTCGGCCGGGTTCGGGCAGACACAGCAGCCGGTAGAACGTCGCACGCAGGGTGTCGAGGCAGGCGCCGGGATGCGAGGTCGCCAGCGCGCGTACGGCCCGCATCCGGGTGCGGTCGTAGGTGGTGATCGCGCGTCCGATCTGGTCGGGCAGGGGAAGCCCGGGATCGAGGCGCGGTGCCAGCTCGCCGAGCAGGTCCGCCGCCGAGCCGGTGGCGACTTCGTCGCGGGGGAACGACGCCAGCATTGTGGGAACCTCGTGCGCGGCCGCGTAAGTGGTGACCGCGCCGTGGTCGCCGATCATGAGGTCGGCGGCGAGAACGGCCTGTTGCCAGCCGCTGATCGGTGGGATGAGCCGCAGTCCGGAACGCAGCGCGTCGGCCAGCCACGTGCGAATCTGCCACGGGCCGTGGGCGAACCAGACATTCGGATGGAGTATCGCCGTGACGAGGTAGTCGTCGAGTGGGAGTTCGCTGAGTAGGTCGTCGATCAGATCGGGGTGGCGGCCCAGCAGTGATTGCGGACCCCACGTCGACGACACCGTCACGACGGTTCTCCCGGCGGCGCCCAAGGCCACGCGGTAGGCGGGCCGCAGGTGTCGGCTGGCCTGCATGCGGTCGAAACACGGGTCGCCCGCGATCACGGTGTGGGGGAGGGCCTCCGGGGCCGTTCGGGCGAGACGCTGCCGATCAGCGACGTGCGCGAGAACGACCGCGTCCGGCACACGCCCGTCGCGCACGAGCCATTCCCGCCCCAAGCCGTAGACGTTCTCGATTCTCGATTCTCGATTCTCGATTCTCGATTCTCGATTCTCGATTCTCGATTCTCGAGCTATTTTACTATAGCCGACGCCGTGTGAAAGTACGGCTAATGGTGCAGAAATGCGGTGTAGATCTCCACTGTGATGTACGGATATCGCGAGGTCGAAATTATCGGTGAGTGCGCGTTCCCAGGGGATTGTCTGCGCACCGGATGTGCGGAGTTGTTCTTCCACATCGCCGGTGACTTTGGAAACGTCGGGAAAAGTGAATATCAGTTGAATGCGCCGGTCGGAGTCGAAAACGGGAAGGATATCCGACAGCCGATTCCACGCCGTCATCGTGTGGACGACGATCAGCACCGTCCTGGCCGTCTGAACGGTGATCCAGTAGGGGTGCGGCGATCCCTGCGATTCGCTCTGCTCCGACGTGCGGTGCAACCTGACACTCCTACCGGCCGATTCCCGCGTCTACCGTAGCGCGGTGGCCCCGCCCGGCACCCCACCGGCCGGAGCGCGACTGACTCACCGCGACCATGTCCGGGACGCGAGACCGCGCGGTTTGTCTCCGGCCCGCTGCGGGTGCCGATGCCCGGCATTGCGCCACCACGAGGCGGCCTCGGACGTCTGCCCGCGATAGCGCAACCGGATCGCGAGATTGTGCATGGCATCGGTGTGCCCGGTATTCGCCGCCTTCTGATACCAGGTGACCGCCTCGTCGTACTGCTGGGTCCGGTCGAGGATCACCGCGAGGTTGTACATGGCGTCGGTGTGCTCGGCGGCGGCTGCCCTGCGGAACCAGTGCTCGGCGTCTTCGAAGCGCCGCACCCGGGCGTGGAGGTTTCCCAGCTCGACCATGGCGTCCGTGTGACCGAGGTGGGCGGCACGCCCCCACCGGTCCGCCGCCTGGGTGAGGTCGTTGTCGCCTGCGCAGTGCGCACCCTCGGCGAACAGCGTCGCGGCATCGACGTGCGGCGAAACATCACCCGGAACCGGTGGACGACCGCCCGCCGCGAACAGCCGCAGATCACCGGTGACATCGACGCTGCGCCGTTGCGGCCGGGGCTGACCGTTGCTGTGCAGGATCTGCTCGACCCGCCGGTAGAGCTGGTCGAGGGTCAGGTCGGCTTCGGTGCCCGCCCGCAGCAGCGCCCCGGTGAACGCGGTGTGCCGTTGTCCTGCGGGCGCGAGCGAGGTCTCGTCCCGGACCGAGGACGTGATCGTGTAGGTGCCCCGGACATCGATCTGGCCGTCGACGGCGGCCGCCGCCGAGGTCATCGCCTCGAACGCGCGCCCGGAGAAACAGCAGTCCAGGATCAGCACCCGCGCGCGGGCCCGGCTCTCCAGAAGTTCGTCGCGCAGCGTCGCGAACGGCACCGAACTCCATTCGGGCTGCTCGTAGTCGCTGCCCGGCAAGGTCAGATACAGCCGCCCGCGCCGGTCCACGATCCCGTGCCCGGTGTAATAGATCAGCAGGACATCGTCGGCTTCGGCCGCGGCGACCGCGACAGCCTTGCCGACCTGCGCGGCATCGCCGGGATCGATGAGCGCGCGGCAGTGCCCGGCGGCGAGCGCCCCGCCGGTCGGCGCGGTCAACAGTCCGGCGAGATCGGCGACATTGTTCGCTGCCGCCGGAATAGCGGGGAACCTGGCGTCGGCATAACTGCCCACGCCGACAAGAGCGGCCCGCCAACCCTCGCGATCCACGGCAGAGATCACGGCCGGTTGTCGAACCTCTCCAGCATGCTCTGCAACGTCCGCGCGACGTCCGGTTCCTTGATCCGCTTGGCGTCCACCGTGATCTCGGTATGCTCACCGGTCTTCACCGTCACACTGATATCGGACCGTCGCGCGGTCAACCACCCACTCAACGACTGGATCAACACCGGCGCCAGCCCCCCGGCCCCGAGCGTAACGACGAGAACCTCGGTGAGCCCACCCATCTGCCCCGCCCCGATCTCCCCGGCAGGCCGACTCACCCGCCCTCGCAACTCATCGGTGTCGTTGAACCACTCCAGCATCCGGAACAGCTCATCGGCACTGCCATCGGTGTGAATAGTCAACTGATTCGGCGGATTCGACATGCGGGGTGTCCTCTCGGGCGGTGTGACTTCGGCGGATCCTGCCGCGTCGAGAGCGCTCGGCACTGACTCACGATCCCCCAGTCGCAGTTGCTGATTCGAGCATAGCTATGCCGGACCGGCAACGGTGATGCCTGCCCCGCAGAACGGCTCAGTGCCTGCCTTCGGCGAACTCCTCGACGATCTTGGCGCAGAAGGCGGGGAGGTCATCGGGGTTGCGGCTGGAGATCAGGCCGTTGTCGGTGACGACGGGGCGGTCGACGACGGTGCCGCCCGCGTTGCGGATGTCGGTGCGGACGCTGGGGTAGGCGGTGAGGGTGCGGCCGCGGACGGCGTCGGCTTCGACGAGGGTCCAGGGGCCGTGGCAGATCACGCCGATCGGTTTGCCGGTGGCGGCGAATTGCTTGACGAAGCCGACCGCGGCGGGGTCCTGGCGGAGTTTGTCGGGGTTGGTGGTGCCACCGGGGAGGAGGAGGGCGTCGTAGTCGTCGGGGCTGGCCTCGGCGACGAGCTGGTCGACGGGGAAGGTGTCGCCGGGCTCGACATCGTGGTTCATCGCCTGGATCGTGCCGGAGGTCAGCGACAGCAGCTCTGTCGTCGCTCCGGCCTCCTCGACCGCGGTTCGTGGGTGGACGAGCTCGACCTGTTCCACTCCGTCGGTGGCCAGGATGGCGACGGTCTTTCCGGTCAGCGGGTGCTGGGCCATGGCGTTTCTCCTCGCTCGGGGTCTGCGAGGCGCATACCCGCTCCCGGCCGCCGAAACAGGGCGGGTGATTGAGGGGAGGGGACGCGGGTAGGGCCGGGGTGAGACCGATTACCCGCGCAGGAAGGTAGGTGTGGTCATGTCGTCGATGGATCCCGATCCCGGGCGGATTCCCGATCTGGAACCGGGGGGTGGGGTGCGGCCGGGCGCGACGCCGCCGGAGACCGCGCAGACGTCCGGATTGTCCGCGCCCGAACCGCGCACGAGCAGGCGGTTCCCGCCGACCGGCGTCGGGGCGATCGCCGTGCTGGTGCTGCTCATGGCGGTCTTGATCGCCGCCGCGATCGGTGTGCTGGCCGCGCTGTGAGTGCCAGGTCCTAACGCCGAGCGGGGCGGAAGGAAACGATCGGATAGCCGTCTTCCGGGTCGGTGCTGATCTGGGCGCGGACCCGGTAGACCTGTTCGACCAGGTCGGCGGTGATCACCTCGGCGGGCGTGCCGAGGGCGACCACGCGGCCACGGTCCAGGATCAGGACGCGGTCGCAGAACATGGCGGCCAGGTTGAGGTCGTGCAGGGCGATATAGCTGGTGACGGGCAAGGCCGCGACCAGGGCGAGGATGTCGAGCTGGTGGCGGATGTCGAGGTGATTGGTCGGCTCGTCGAGGAGGAGTTCGCGGGGGTGCTGGGCCAAGGCCCTGGCGATCTGGGTGCGCTGGCGTTCGCCGCCGGAGAGGGTGTGCCAGCGGGCGCTCGCCTTGTGGGTCATCCCGGTGTGGGCCAGGGCCTCGCGGACGGCTTGCGCGTCGGCGGCCGCGTCACCGCCGAACACCCCGCGATGGGGGATGCGGCCGAGCGAGACCACGTCTTCGACGGTGATGTCGACTTCGGTGTCGGCGTGCTGGTCGACGACCGCGACCCGGCGGGCGACCTTCGTGCGCCGCAGGGTCGTGAGGTCGGCGTCGTCGAGCAGCACCCGGCCGCTGTCGGGGCGGTCGATGCCGGACAGCAGTCGCAGCAGCGACGACTTCCCGGAACCGTTGGGCCCCAACAGCCCGATGGTCTCCCCGGGGTCCGGCGCCACGGTGACGCCGTCGAGCACCAGCGCACCGCCGCGGGTCCAGCGCAGTTTCTCCGCACGCAAGCTCATGCCATGGCCCGATTCCGCAGCAGCAGCACGATGAAGGCGGGCACCCCGATCAGTGCCGTCGCCACGCCGACCGGAATCTCGGTGGGCGCGAAGACGGTCCGGGCCACCACATCGACCCACACGGTGAACACCGCCCCCGCGAGCACGGCCGCGGGGAGCAACCGGCTGTGCCGGGGACCCACCACGAAGCGCGCCGCGTGCGGGAGCACGAGCCCGACGAAACCGATCGCCCCGGCCGCGCTGACCAGGGCGGCGGTCGTCAGCGCGGTGACCCCGAGCAGCAGCGCGCGGGTGGCCCGCACCGGAATGCCCAGCGCCGCCGCCGAGGCCGCGCCGAAGGTGAACGCGTCGAGCGCGGCCGCGCGGCTAAGGCAGATCACCAACCCGATACCGGTCACCGTGGCGCACACGGCCACATCGGACCAGTCCGCCCCGGCGAGCGAACCGAGCAACCAGAACAGCACGCCGCGGGTCTGCTCGGCATCGGCGCTGGAGACCACGATGAACGAGGTGAGCGCCGAGAACAGTTGCGTCCCGGCCACTCCGGCCAGCACGATCCGGGCGGTGCCGCCACCCGCCGCCGCGGCCAGCACCAGCACCAGCACGAACGCCGCCAAGGCACCACCGAACGCCCCGGCGGCCAGCGAGATCGAGCCCGCGCCGAGCCCGAGCACCGCGACCAGCACCGCGCCGGTCGAAGCCCCCGAGGAAATACCGAGCACGAACGGATCGGCGAGCGGATTGCGCAGCACCGATTGCAGAATCGTCCCGCACAGCGCCAGCCCCGCCCCGCACACCGCGGCCAGCAGAGTCCGCGGCAGCCGCAACTCCCAGACGATGCCGTCCTTGATCCGGCTCACCCCGGCCGCGCCGAATCCCAGATGCTCGCCGACCACCGCGTAGACCTCGCCCACCGACAGATTCGCCGGGCCGATGGTCAGCGCGATCGCGATCGAGAACACCAGCAGCACGCAGCCCGCCACCAGCGCGAGCGCGAGGACGGCGGTCCCGCGTCGCGGCACGAGCCCGGTCAGCGGACCGGTCCCCACTGCGCGAGCGCGGCGGCGAGCTTCTCCACGCCGTCCACGGTGCGCAGCGACGGGTTCAGGTCGGCGCCGTTGACCACGACGAAGCGCTGTTCCCGCACCGCCGTCAGCTGTGAGGTCACCGGATGTGATCGCAGGAAGGCGATTTTGCTGTCCAGGGCGTCGCCCTCGATGGTCCGCCTGCTCAGGTCGGCCAGCACCAGCACCGACGGATCGCGGTCGGCGACGGCCTCCCAGCTGACCTGCGGCCACTCGTCGGTGGTGTCGGCGAAGATATTGCGCGCGCCCACGGCGGCGGTGATGATGCCCGAGGACCCGCAGCATCCGGCCATGTACGGGGTGTTCAGGTCGGAGAACCAGTAGGCGATCGAGGTGTCGGCGTGCGCGCCCGCGGTGGCGGCGGCAGCGGCGAGCCGCTGTCGCAACGAGGCCACCAGTGCCTCGCCACGGTCCGCGACATCGAAGATCGCGGCCAGCTGCCGGATCTCGGTGTACACCGAGTCGATGCGCAGGGGTTCGGTGCGCGCGCCGTCGGAGTTCACGCTCGCCGCCGATTTGCCGTCGCAGTCGGTGGGGGACAGGTACGTGGGCACGCCGAGCTGCTCGAAGCGGTCGCGGTCGGCGACCCCGCCGGGGCCCAGTGTGCCGCCGAAGGACGCGGAGACGAAGTCGGGTTCGGCGTCCAGGACCACCTCGAGCGACGGCTTGTTCTCGGCCAGCCGGGGCACCTTCGCATTGGCGTCGGCCAGGTCGGCGCGCACGGGATCGGTCCAGGTCGCGGTGCCCGCGAGACGGTCGGCCAGCCCGAGCGAGAGCAGGATCTCGGTGGAACCCTGATTCAGCGAGACCGCGCGCTGTGGCGGCCCGTCGATCGTGACCGACCGGCCGCAGTTCTGCAGCGTCAAGGGAAAACCGTCGGCGGACGCGGTGGTGTCGGTCCCCGCGCCGGAGGTCCCGCATCCCGCGAGCGCCAGGGTGAGAACGGACACGGCACACAGGTGCCGGAAAGCCAGGCGCATCGCGCGTGAACTCCTTCGTCAGGGCTCGATCGCGGAGCCTCGAAAAGTGGTGCGGCGAGCGTCGAGTAATCGGGCTCCAGCCCGGATGGGCCGTTACCGTTGCGCGTCAGCCCCGGATTCGCACCGGGTTCCCTCGACCATTCGCTGGGCAGATGCTACCCGGGCACCGGGTCACCGGTTCGCGGCGAGACCGGCGGCCAGCTTCTCGATGGCGTCGATCTCGCGGATACCGGGATCGAGTTCGGACCCGGTCAGCACCACATAGCGCTTGTCCCGGACAGCGCGCATGCGGCTGGTCGCCGGATTCGATTCCAGGAAGGCGATTTTGGTGGCGAGGGCGTCACCGTCGACCCGCTGACGGCTCAGATCGGCGAGCACCAGCACGTCGGGATCGGCGGCGACGACGGCCTCCCAGTTGATCTCGGGCCAGTCCTCCCGCTGCTCGGCGAAGACATTGCGGGCGCCCACCTCCGTGGCGTAGAGACCGGGCGCCGAACAGCAGCCCGCCATGTAGGGCGCCTCGAGGCCGGAGAACCAGAACGCCACCGTCGGCGCGGCCCCGGCGGGTGCGGTCGCCGCCGCCAGCCGTCCTTTCAGCTCGTCGACCAGCCGCGCGCCGCGCTCCTGTACATCGAAGATGCGGGCCAGCTCGGTGATCTCCTGGAACAGCGTGTCGACGGTGAGCGGTGCGGTCCGGGTGACAGTCTCGCCCTCGACCCGCGCGCCCACACACACCGACGGCGACTGATAGGTGGGCACACCGAGCTGGGCGAAGCGCGAGCGCTCCGCCACCACCGCGGGCGTGAAGGTGTGCGCGCTGGCCGAGGTGACCAGGTCGGGTTCGGTGGCGAGCACGGTCTCGAGCGACGGATCGTTGTCCGCGAGCCGGGGGACGGTGGCATTGCCCGCGGCCAGCTCGGGCAGGACCGGGTCGAACCAGGTGGAGGTCCCGGCCATCCGGTCGGCCAGCCCGAGCGAGAGCAGGATCTCGGTCGACGCCTGATACAGCGACACCGCCCTGGTCGGCGCCTTGTCGAAGGTCACCGCGACACCACAGTTCTCGAGAGTGAACGGATAGCTGGTCTTGCCGGGCACGCTCGCGGAGGTCTCGGTGCGGGATTCGGGGGTATCGGCGCCGCCGCAGGCGGCCACCAGGCAGGCGATCGTGCTCAGCGCGGCCAGCAGCCGCAGGGATCGCGGATGCACGCGGGGGACCATGGTCAGCGGACCTCGTTTCGAACGGCCGGTGTGGTGAACCGGCGGGAATCGGCCACGGGCCGGGCAGCCTCGCGGATCGGGATCGGGGGGCGCACGCAGTCGGCGCCGGAGGACTGCACCCAGCCGTGCTCGGTGGTGACGACCCCGAGCGGGGCGTCGTCGTGCTGCTGGTCCGGGCGCGCCCGCACGGCCGCCCGGGCGGCGGCGAGTTCGGGGGCGACGGCGTCCGTGCCACGGGTGAGCGCACCGGCCAGCACCGCGACTTCGGTGACCTTCTCGGCACCGAAGGCCAGCCACGAACGCACCCGCTCGTCCAAGGCGGTCTCCGGACTCAGCGAGTACGGAACATGCAGCAGCGAACAGGAACTCGACACCGCCACCGACCCCGCACTCCCGAGCAGCGAGCCCAGGGTCCGCAGCGCCGCGTCGAGATCGGTGCGCCGGAAGTCACGGCCGTCGACCACCCCGGCCACCACGAGTTTGCGGGTGAGCGCGGGGACCGAGGCCACGGCCTCGAGCGTCGTTCCCGCCGTGAAATCCAGTGCGACACCGTCGATTCCCATATCGGCCAGCGCGGCCAGCGCGGGGCCGGGAGGCCCGAAGGGAATGGCGACGAGCAGCGCGGGCCGCCGGGCGGTGCTGGCCAGCGCGGCATAGGTGGTGCGCAGCCGCGCGATCTCGCGCCCGGTGAGCTCGGTGCCCAGGATCGGTTCGTCGAGCTGGACCCAGGCCGCGCCCGCGTCGGCCAGGGCGGTGAGCAGTTCCCGGTAGCGCGGGATCAGCTCGGGGAGCCGGTCGAGCGGGTCGCCGGTGGCGTGGCGGGCGCGGGTCAGGAAGGTCAGCGGGCCGATCACCACGGGCCGGGCGGGGACCCCGAGCTCGCGGGCCTCGGCCAGTTCGGCGAGCAGGTTCTCCGCGTGCAGGGTGAACCGGGTGCTGGCGTCGATCTCGGGAACGAGATGGTGGTAGCCGGTGCCGAACCAGGGCGCCTGGTCGAGCGGTGTGTGGGTTGCGGTGCCGCGCGCGGCGGCGAAATAGCGGTCGAGGGGGTCGTCGATGTCGCGCACCCGCGCGGGGAGCGCGCCGAAGAGGGCGGCGGTGTCGAGCATCTGATCGTGATAGGAGAACGTGCCGACCGGGATCGAGTCCAGGCCCGCCGCGGCCAGCACGCTCAGGTGGGCCAGGCGCAGTTCGCGGGCGGCGGCGTGCAGGCGGTCGGCGTCGAGCGCACCGGCCAGATAGGTCTCGACGGCGTGGTGCAGCTCCCGGTTCGGCCCGATCCTGGGCAGGCCGAGTACGGTCGCGGTGAACGGGGTGGGCGGGACTGCCACGGTCATCGTCTCCAGGGCGGTGCGGACGGCCGCGCGCCTGATCCGGGGCAGCGGCGTCCACCGACCGCCGCGACAGGATGTCGCCCGGGCCGGAGTGCCCGGCGGGGTCGGAGAAGCGGTCCGCGCGCCCGGTCCACGAGGCGGTGGCCGCCGGACACGGCGTGTCCGGCACAGCGGGCAGGTCTTCGGACTCGCGGGCACCGGCCTGATCGGCCGACCTACTGGCCGTCGCTTCCCGGGTGGCTACCCAGTGCGTGATGACGGCGGTCGTTCCCGCTCACCGCTGCGGGACAGTCCCGGATTCCCACCGGGTTCCCTCTCGCCGGGGAACCGGAGGTCCGGTCCACCGGTTTCGACACGATCACTCCCGGACGGAACCCGCCGCGGGCTGGTGACCGTGAACCAGCTGCGCGCCCATGATAAGCCCGCCGGGCCGCGGACCCGTGCGGTATCCCGGACCGGGCGCCCGCCCGCCGCGGCGGCATCGTATGCTGACCGGGCAGCTGGTTCGCCGGTGGCGAGGACGACGGGAGCCCCCGCGCCGCCGCCGGTGTCGACACCTGGCGCAACCGAGCGTTGCGCGGTGAAGAGGGAACCCGGTGGGAATCCGGGGCTGTCCCGCAGCGGTGAGCAGGAACGAAAGCCGTCATCCGAGCACTGGACGCATGTCCGGGAAGCGACGGCCGGTAGGTCGGCGCCCAGGGGCTCCGGTGCTTGCGAGTCCGAAGACCTGCCGCTGTGCCGGGCGCGCCGCGTCCGGCAGCCGTTTCCTCGTGGATCGCGTGCCCGTGCGCGCGGAATGGGTGACGGCTGTTCGCCTGCCAGCCAAGGGAGTTCCGCTGTGGTCGCACCCACCAGTGCCCAGTCCGTCAACACT
>NZ_JBAGKD010000014.1:0-176727 GCF_037034205.1 Nocardia sp. SSK8 | reverse complement strand
TAAACACAGGAGCAAGGTTGTGACCGACGGGCCGTTGATCGTCCAGAGCGACAAGACCCTGCTGCTCGAGGTCGATCACGAGCTGGCAGGTAACGCGCGGCAGGCCATCGCGCCGTTCGCCGAGCTCGAGCGCGCGCCCGAGCATGTGCACACCTACCGGATCACCCCGTTGGCACTGTGGAACGCGCGGGCGGCGGGGCACGATGCCGAGCAGGTGGTGGACGCGCTGGTGAGTTTCTCGCGGTACGCGGTGCCGCAGCCGCTGCTGGTCGACATCGTCGACACCATGGGCCGCTACGGCAGGTTGCAGCTGGTCAAGCATCCGGCGCACGGGTTGTGCCTGGTCAGCCTGGATCGTGCGGTGCTCGAGGAGGTGTTGCGGCACAAGAAGATCGCGCCGATGCTCGGTGCCCGCATCGATGACGACACGGTGGTGGTGCACCCGTCCGAGCGCGGGCACATCAAGCAGATGCTGTTGAAGATCGGCTGGCCCGCCGAGGACCTGGCCGGGTATGTCGACGGCGAGGCGCACGAGATCGGCTTGGACTACACCGAGGGCAAGTGGCATCTGCGCGACTATCAGGAGATGGCCGCCGATTCGTTCTGGGCGGGCGGTTCGGGCGTGGTGGTGCTGCCGTGTGGCGCGGGTAAGACGATGGTCGGTGCCGCCGCGATGGCCAAGGCCAAGGCGACCACGTTGATCCTGGTCACCAACACCGTGGCGGGTAGGCAGTGGCGGCGCGAGCTGCTGGCGCGCACCACGCTGACCGAGGACGAGATCGGCGAGTACTCCGGTGAGCGCAAGGAGATCCGCCCGGTCACCATCGCCACCTATCAGGTGATCACCCGCAAGTCGAAGGGTGAGTACAAGCATCTGGAGCTGTTCGACAGCCGCGACTGGGGTCTGGTGATCTACGACGAGGTGCATCTGCTGCCCGCACCGGTCTTCCGGATGACCGCCGACCTGCAGTCCCGGCGCAGGCTCGGGCTCACCGCCACGCTGGTGCGTGAGGACGGCCGCGAGGGCGATGTGTTCTCGCTGATCGGTCCCAAGCGCTATGACGCGCCGTGGAAGGACATCGAGGCGCAGGGCTGGATCGCGCCCGCCGACTGCGTGGAGGTGCGGGTCACCCTCACCGATGCCGAGCGGATGGCCTACGCGACGGCCGAGCCGGAGGAGCGCTACAAGCTGTGCTCGACCGCGCGCACCAAGATCCCGGTGGTGGAGTCCATTCTCGAGCGGCACAAGGGCGCGCCGACGCTGGTGATCGGCGCCTATCTCGACCAGCTGGAGGAACTCGGGATCGATCTGAACGCGCCGGTCATCACCGGCGCGACCAAGAACAAGGAGCGGGAGGCGCTCTTCGACGCGTTCCGGTCCGGGGAGATCCCGGTGCTGGTGGTGAGCAAGGTCGCCAATTTCTCCATCGATCTGCCGGAAGCCTCGGTGGCGGTGCAGGTTTCGGGCACGTTCGGCTCACGGCAGGAGGAGGCGCAGCGCCTGGGCAGGCTGCTGCGGCCCAAACAGGATGGGGGACAGGCGCATTTCTACTCGGTGGTCGCCCGCGACACGCTCGATGCCGAATACGCCGCGCACCGGCAGCGTTTTCTGGCCGAGCAGGGCTACGCCTACCGCATCACCGATGCCGACGATCTGCTCGGACCGCCGATCGGTGACGGCGCGTAGCCCTCATCCCCAGGTCGGGGCGGGGTACGGTGCTAGGAACCCCTCGGCAGATAAGTGGAGGCAACTCCTCCGCAACCTGTGCTAGGAAGGAACTGTGCGCCGCTTCGAATTCGTGGTCGACCGTGAGCACGCTCATGCGGTCAACGAGACGTTCACCGGGTTACGCAGGCTCCGCCTGCTGGCCCTGCTCGTGGCGGGACTCGCCGTCGCGGCCACGGCCGCGCTGGTGGTGAGCGGCCAGGCGTGGGGATATCTGCTGGCGGTGGTGTGTGTGCTCGCCGCCATCATCGCGCTGTGGGTCGCGCTGTGGACGCCCCATCGCTCCAGCATCGAAAAGCTGTACCAGGACGGGCCTTTGGTGCCCGCCGTGGTCACCGAGTCCGAGCCGTCGGGGATCGTGCTGCTCGCCCTGGTCGATATCGCCGAACCCACCGCGCCCACCCGCAGCTGGGCGCTGATCACCCGCAAGGTGCGGACCCTGCCCGGGCACGCGCCGCGGCGCGGTGAGCGGGTGCCCGCGGTCGCGGTGCGCACCGATCGCGCGCCGCGTCAGGTGGGGGAGCGCTGGCAGCTCGTCACGGCCATGCCGATCGCCTGGGGTACGCGCGACCAGGACGTCATCGATCGCGCGGCCGCCGCCATCACCGAGATCGAATGGCGTCTGCTCGCCGAGAACCTCGCCCTGGCCGCCCGCGTCAAACGCACCGCCACCAAGCGCCTCCTCCTCGACCCCCACCAGCTCCCCGCCGACCTCGGCTGATGCTGGGCGGTTGATCACGACGCGCTGGCGGCGGCGTCGGCTGAGGAACGAACGTGACCATTCGTCCAGGTGGTCCGGGGTGCGGTAGCGCGCGGTGAGCTGCGACGATGGAGCGTCAGCCAGGGGAAAGGGGTCGGGCATGCGATGGTCGGCGGGGGTGTGCGCGGTGGTCGCGCTGTTGGTACTGGGGACCGGGCCCGCGGCGGCCGATCCGGCGCTGATCGGGGCGCCGGGGGCGGGCGATCCGTACTATCCGCTCGACGGCAACGGTGGTTACGACGTGAGCCACTACGACCTGGCCATCGACTACGACCCGCCGACGCATCACCTGCGCGGCACCGCGGCGATCGAGGCGCGGGCGGTGCAGCCGCTCGCGCAATTCAATCTCGACTTCCGTGGGCCCGAGGTGCTCATGGTGACGGTCAACGGGCAGCCCGCGGGATTCGCGCGGGAGGGCGAACACGAATTGGTGGTCACCCCGCTGCTGCCGCTACCTGCCGGGCTGCCGTTGCGGATCGTCGTCGACTACGCGGGGGAGGTGGCCGATACCGAGGGGAAGGGCTGGACCTACGCGCCCAGCGGCGGGGCCTTCGCGGTCGGTCAGCCGCACAGCGCGAGCACCTGGTACCCGCTCAACGACACACCCCTGGACAAGGCGACCTTCACGCTGCACGCCTCGGTGCCCGCCGAGTGGGAGATCATGTCCACCGGCGAGCGCACCCGGCACGAGGTTCGCGACGGGCGGCTGGCCACCACCTGGGAGACCCGGCAGCCGGTGATCGGCTACCTCACCACCATGGCGGTGGACCACTTCACCTTCCTGGAGACCCGCCGCGCCGACGGCACGCCCGTGCTGAGCGCCTTCGCGCCGGAGTCCGAGCACAATCGCGAGGACGAGCAGCGGGTGCCGGAGATCCTCGACTTCCTCGAAAACCTGTACGGCCCTTACCCGTTCGAGGTGGCGGGCGGGATCTACGTCGACGCTGTGATCCCGTTCTCCCTGGAAACCCAGACCCGGCCCACCTACGCGCCGTGGGCCGACCTCAACACCGTGGTGCACGAGCTGGCCCACCAGTGGTGGGGCGACACCATGTCGGTACGGCAGTGGTCCGACATCTGCCTCAACGAATGCTTCGCCAGCTACACCGCCGACTACCTGTGGATCGAGCGGATCGACGGGGCCGACGTCGACACCAAGTACCGCGATACGATCGCGAAATACCGTGATGACACCGAGTTCTGGGAGTACGCGCTGGCCGATCCCGGCGCGGGCACCGAGTTCACCTCGGTCTACTACCGCGGGCCGCTGTTTCTGCACGCCCTGCGCAAGCTGATCGGCGAGGACGTCTTCTTCGCCGCCTTGAAGGACTTCGTGACCGCCCACCGCGACGGGCACGCCTCGATGCCGGAGTTCCGGGAGTTCCTGCAAACGCGCACGTCGCTACCGCTGCGGGATTTCCTCGCCGAATGGCTGGACGGGACGCGGGCACCGAGGGATGCGTTCCTGTATCCGGGGACGCTGGGCGGCTGAACCGCGCCGCGATCGTGGGCCGCTCCGCTATGTCGCGGCGCCGCTGACCTGGGTAACCGTCCCGGTGCCGCAGACCCGGGCACGTAGCCCCCTGGTGCCTTCCGCTCGGGCCCGCGAGCGGACGAGGCGTCACGCCGCGACGGTCAGTCGTCAGCGAGGCGAGTGCGAGCGCGTTCGGCCCAGCGTTGCATACGGTCGAATTGGCTTCGCGCGGCGGTGAGTTCGCCGCGGGCGCGGTGGTCGGCGGTTTGGGCGAAGTGGCGTTGCTGTTCGGCGTGTTCGAGTTCGGTGCGGAGGCGGTCGATCTGGGATTCGGCTTCGGCCAGGTCGGATCTGGTGCGGGCGGCGGAAGATTCGGCGTCGTCGCGGGCCGTGCGGGCTTCGGCGAGACCGGCTTCGGCGTCGGCGAGTTCCTGTTCGGCCTCGGCGCGGCGGGCGGCTTCGACCTCCTCCGGTGACGGGCCGGTGCGGCGGGCGGGTGCCTTGCGCTTGGTGGGCTTGCCGCCGGGCTCGGTATCCGTGCGGCCCTTGCCGCCGGAGATCGCCACCAGGCCCGCGGGCCCGAAGCCTTCGTAGGTGACCGTGGCGGGCAGGACACCCGCGCGGACCCGATCGGCGACATCGGGGTCGGCGAGGGCGGCGGTGAGGGTCTGGCCGACCTCGCGCAGGGTTTGTTCGGTGGCGGTGCGGCCGTGTTCGGCGGACAGTTCGCCCGCGCGCTTGGTCATCGCGTTCACCACCTGCTGGCGCTGGGTGCCCAGAGCGCGCAGCTTGTCGCCGGAGAGCTGGCGCTGGGCCGCGCGCAGGGCGTCGCCGAGGTCGAGCAGGGCGGCGATCTCGGCGGGGGCGTGGCGGGCGAGCAGGTTCACCGTCCACGCGGCGACGGTGGGTTTGCGCAGGGCGGTGACGGCGGCGGCGAGCTCGCGGTCACCGTCCGCGCGGGCCGCGGCGGCGCGCTCGGTGCGGGCGGACACGAAGTCGGCGGGGTCGAGACCGTACAGCTCGTCCGCGACAGCGTCGATGCTCATCCCCCCGATGGTAGCCAGCCGACGCGGACGAGCGCGGCAGGCGCGGTCTTGGGTATCGTCACCGGCGTTCGTGTATGCCTGAACCGTTCGGTGAGTGAGGTTTTCAGTGTTCAACCCAGGAAAGCGGCTGCTGGCACGGCTCGTGTTCGCCCCCGTCGCCACCCTCGCGCTGGCCGGTGCGGTCGTCGCCTGCTCCGCCGAGGAGGACGCGGCACCGTCGGTCGCGGCAGGCTCGTGCGTTCATGTCTCCGACAACACCGCCGACGCCATGACCGCCACCCTCGCCGACTGCGCGTCGAGCTCCGCGGCCTACCGCATCGCCACGACCGGCACCGCACCCCTGGATTGCGATGCCGACGCCGCCACCTTCAACGGCACCGTCGGCGATACGAAGACCGGCCTCTGCCTCACCCCGAACTTCGCCGAGGGCCAGTGCTACGCCGACGCCGGAACGCGTCCGGCCGAGGCGGTCGGCTGTTCGGCCCCCGAGGCCACGTTCAAGGTGGTCAAGCGCATCGATGGGGAAACCGACGAGCTGCTCTGCGGCGCCGACGCCACCCAGTTCCGCACCGTCCCGGACCCCGCGACCACGTTCTGCCTCGCCAAGCCGTAACCCCATCGCGTCAGTCCAGTAGGGCGACCGACGCGATTCTGTGCAGGGTGAAGTGGCGGGTGGCGCCGGTGACGGGGTCTACCGCGTCTAGTTGGCCGTTGCCGACTCGGAGGGGTTCCACTACGCGTTGGGTGGCGGTGCCCTGGGCGTCGACGTAGGCGATGTTCACCGGGCGGCGGACGCGGGCGGCCAGCTGGAGCAGGGCGAGGGTGGCGGCGGTGCCGGTGCGGGTGCCGTCGCTGCGGACGGACTGGCCGGTGCGGGCGCCCGCGGCGCGTTCGCCCGCGCGCAGTTCGGTGACCAGCTGGGCGAGCTGGGTGTCGGTGGGCGGGCTCGGGCGGTAGGGCTTGCGGGCCAGGGGGCGCACGGCGATGCGGGCGCCGCGCGGGCGCAGGTCGACGATGGCGCCCGCGGAATCCTCGCCCGCGGGGGCGAAACCGGCCGCGCGCAACTGCTCGAGCAGCTCGCCCAGCGGTGCCAGGGCGATGGCGACGGTCGGCGCGATGGCGCGCAGGGCCAGGGTCTCGGCGACGGGGGCGGCCAGGACCTGGGCCAGCAGCGCGGGATCGTCGCTGCGCAGGAAGGACTGGGCCATGCCCGCGCGCAGCTGGCCGTGGCGGCGGGCGACATCGTCGATGAGATAGGTCAGCGACTGCGGGACCGGGGTGCGCGAGTGGGTGGCGAACAGGGCGTGCAGTTCGGCGGCGGTCAGGCCCGCGTCCAGCGCGCGGCGCACCGAGGCGTCGCCGACCCGGTAGACCGTGGCCGCACCGGCCGACTCCACATCGGCCACCAGCGCGATCCGGTGCCGCAGTTCGGGAACGAGCGGGCCGGGCGCGATCACCGTCAGATCCGCCTGCACCAGCACGTGATCCACCGGCTCGGGCAGCGCGGCGGTCATCTCCGCCTCGGCGTCGGCGACGCTGTTCTCGGCACCGTGCAGCAGCGCCCGCGCGGCGGAATCCAGCGCGCCGCGGCCGAGCAGGCCCAGGGTGGCGGCCTCGGCCAGTGTCGCGGTCACCGCGTCGAGGCGGAAGTGCCTGCGCCGCCGTGGCATCCGCCAGGCCAGCAGCTTGCCGATCTCGGTGGGGGACAGGGCGGTGCCGCTGGGGTACTCGGCGAGCAGCCCGAGGATGGCGTGCCGGTCACGCACGGCGTGCGGAATCCGCAGCTCGGCCGAGAGCGCGGCAATCGGTTTGTCGGCGGCGTCGCGCAGGCCGATCATCCACGGCATCCGGTCCAGCTCCAGCCATGCCTGCGCGAGCACGACCCACCGGGTGGCGGGCGGGGCGTCGGACCAGGCGTCGGCGGCCGGGGTGGGGGCCCAGAAGTCATCGGTGGTGTCGAGTTCCGGCGGTGGTTCGGGCAGACCCTTCTCCACCAGCTTGGCCGCGGCCAGCAGCTCCAGCAGCAGTCCGGTGCGCTGTTCGTCGATCCCGGTCTGCTTGGCCAGCCTGCGCAGTTCGCGCACGCCGAGCCCACCGGCGCGCAGGGCGGGGGCGGGCAGCTTGCCGAGGGCGTCGAGCAGATCCGCGCAGTCGCGCAGCAGTTCCCCGACCTCGCCCGCGCCGACGGCGTTCACCTCGGCGGGCGCGTTCTTGCCCGGCGACGGCTTCGGCGGGGCCAGTGCGTGCGGGTCCGTGACGGGTTCGCCACGCAGTAGCTGGCCCACCGTCGCGGGCAGTTCCACGGTCTCGTCGTCGATGCGATGCAGCAGCCGGGCGGCCAGCAGACGCGGCACCGGACGGTCCGCCGGGGTGCCGGGCGCGGCGTCGCGGGTGCGTCCGCGCGGGCCGGTGGTGGCCAGTTTCTCCAGCAGCGCGCGCTCGGGCGGACTCGCCTGTGCCAGCGCGGCGTTCGCCTCCGGCTCGGTGAGCGCGTCGGGCAGCGCGGTGGTGGCACCCACCGGCCAGGGCAGGGCCTCCACGGCCGACGGGGTGATGTGCAGGTCGTCGCCGGTCTGCCAGACCAGCGCGCGGTCGAGCAGCCTGGTCAGCGCGGCGGTGTAGGCGGTCTTGGTGACCCGGTCCTTCAGCTGGGCGTGCAGGGTCGCGCGGGTCAGCGGGGTGACGGTGGTGCCGATGGTGCGCGCGTCCTCGTTGGCGGTGAGCGCCTCGATGATCGCGAACTCGAGGGTGTCCAGCTCGTCGGCGGCGCGCAGCACCGAAGCGCGCTGCTGGGCGCGTACCGCGAGCACCGACATCGAGGCGGGCAGCGGCACCGCCAGATCGGGCCGCAACTGCAGCAGTTTCACCAGTTGGGCGTCGGTACGCGCACCGAGCCAATCGGCGAGGGAGTCCGTCGCGATCATCCGATCCAGACTACCGTTTCCGGCCGCCGCGGCCCGTGGTGCCGGTCGCGAGAGCACACCCCTGTGCCAGAATGAGGCCGTGGTGAACAAATCGAAGAAACCCTACGTCGACAACGGCTGGCCGCAGGTGGCCGACGGCGAGCACGCCGTGACCGAACTGTCGTCGACCCGCGCCGGTAACCTCTCGCCCTTCGGCGAGGAGACCGAGTTTCCCGTCCCCGCTACGCAGCTGCCCTACGTGCACCCGCAGACCACCATCAACCGGGTGTAATTCGGACGGGAAAGACAAGAGCCCGCATCCTTCGAGGATGCGGGCTCTTGTTGTCTGCGGGGGCGATCAGGAGGGCAGCAGGCCCTTGTTCGCCTGGAAGAAGTCGATCACGGCCGGGTCCAGCTGCGAACCCTTGGCGTTGTTGACGAAGTCGAGCGCCTGCTGCGGCACCGCGATGCCCTGCTGCTGCACGACCTCGAGGGCGCGGTCCACGGCCTGGAAGACTTCCTGGCTCGGGTCCTGCACCTGCGGGACACTGACCTCGGGGACCCAGCTCGGCGACGGCGCGATGCGCTCGGTCGGGCCGCTGCTCAGGCCCAGCTTGGCCGAGCAGGAGGGCCAGGCGCCCCAACCCTGAGAGGCGAGAACCTTTTCCGCGACCACGATCTGCTCTTCGCGGGTGGCCTGGTTGGCCGTGGCGGCGTACTCGCCACCACCGTGTGCGTTCCAGGTGGAGGGGGAGAACTGCAGTCCGCCCTGGTAGCCGTTGCCGGTGTTGATACCCCAGTTGCCGCCGGCTTCACACTGCGCGAGGCGATCCCAGTCGGAGTCGGGGGCCGCGCTGGCGTTTCCGGCGAGGGCAGCGGCTGCGGTGCCGAAGATCGCGCCGGTGACGGCGACCTTGGCAGCAGTGCGCCCGGTGGAAGTCGGCTTGCGGTGGCGTCCACTCATATCGGGTTTCTTCCTCTCGTGCGCACCTGCATGTGGTCCGGACTGAGAGGTCTCCCGGTCCGCCCTCACCCCTGATTCCAATCGGGGTCCGGTACCCGCGGGGTGAGGCTCGGTGCGGCGGGCCGGTGGTTCCGGGGTTTGCCCCGGCTGCCAGAAACGGTACGACGCCCAGCGGCGAAAGTCACTATTTGGTAACCGGCGGGTTCCTGGGTGTCTCGGGGTGGTCTCAGGGTGATCCCCGAGGCGTCCGCGCTGGTAGTCGGCATGCCGGGTGTTCGCGACGGTTGCACGCTCAGTTCGTTATCCCGCTGTGATGTGACGAAGGTCACATGTTTAGCGAGCTCGGCGGCCCGACCACAACGCGAACACCAGGGCGAGCAGGAAACCGACCGGCGCGAGCATGGCGAGCAGGTACAGCCACAGGCCCGGCTCGCTGTCGGACACGATCGACAGCACGAAGATGCCGATCACCGCCAGGATGCCGATCCCGAACAGGGCGACGGCCAGTTGCAGCAGGCGATCGCTGCGCCGCCGAGGTGAGTTGGTCACTGTTGCACCGTAAAACTGATGTGCTCGGGGTATGGCCACCGGGGTAGACTCTGGGCACATCGCGTCCTGCCATGTTGTGGGGCGCGTTCTTTTCGCGACAACGCGGGACCGATCCGGGCCACAGGGGCTCGGGTATCGAATGATGATGAACGGGTGAGCGCAGTGCCGACCGGCCGGGTGAAGTGGTACGACGTCGAAAAGGGCTTCGGCTTCCTTTCCCAAGACGAGGGGGAGGACGTCTACGTCCGCTCCTCCGCGCTGCCCGAGGGCGTGGACGGGCTCAAGCCCGGTCAGCGCGTCGAATTCGGCATGGCCGCCGGGCGTCGTGGCCCGCAGGCGTTGAGTCTCAAGCTGCTCGAGGCCCCGCCCAGCGTGCGCGGTGAGCGCGCGTCCGCGACCGCCCGCAAGGACACCGGCCCGCGCAAGTCGCCCGACGAGCTGCACGGCCTGGTCGAGGACATGATCACGCTGCTCGAGACGAAGGTCCAGCCGGACCTGCGCCGCGGCAAGTACCCGGATCGCAAGCTGTCCCAGCGCATCTCCGAGGTCGTCCGGGCCGTCGCCCGCGAACTCGACCACTGAGCGGAATCGGCCCCGGACCACTGTCCGGGGCCGAGCTGTCTCACGGCTCGGGCGTGACGATCGACCAGGCGGCGTGCGGGATGTAGGTCTCGCGGCCAGTGGCGGTGTCGCGGGCCAGGATGGGGAGCTGGACCTCGATGCCGACCAGGCGCAGGTCCGGCTCGGGCTGGGACTCGACGGTGATGGCGCGGGCGCCGTCGGGGAAGTCGGCGAAGCTCAGCACGCGGTCGACCTGCTCGCCCGAGGGGCGCTGGTAGATGAGCTGGATCAGCCACGGCGACTCGGAGATCCGCTCCGGCAGCGACAGCTGGACCGGCAGGCCCGAGGGGACCGTCAGCGGGGTGGTCTCGCCGTAGCGGCAGTCTTCCATCCGGACCGTGCAGTACATGAACGGCTCCACGGTGACGGACTCGCCGTAGGCGTAGGCGGTGATCTGCGGCTGGTACGCGGGTGCCTTCGACACGGCGATCCCGACCCACACGGCCGTCACCGCGGCGACGGCCACCAGGCCTGCCGCGACCAGGGCCAGGGTCGTGCGGACGTTGAGCTTGCTCACCGGATGGGGTCTCCTGTCCCTCGCGGAACCGTCCCGGGACCTGCCCGGAACGGATGGGTTGTCGGTACTTCCTGGTCGGCGTGCTGCGGGCGGTTACCGCCCAGACCCGGCAGCAGGGTGTGGCCGGTGTAGCTGGCGAAGGTCTGCGCGAGCCCGGCCACCAGCACCACGCTGATCACCGCGAAACCCTTCCAGAACTCGATCGGCAACAGCACACCCGCCGCGCCGCCGACCACCCAGCTCAGCTGCAGCACCGTCTCCGAGCGGCCGAAACCGGAGGCGATCGACTCCGGCGGCAGGTCGTCCTGGATCGCCGCGTCCAGCGAGACCTTGGCCAGCGCGCTCGCCGCCGAGGCCACCAGCGCGGCGAACACGGCACCGAACAGATTGCCGGTGAACACCGCGAACAGCGCCACCCCCGCGCACGCGGCGGTGCAGCCGAGCACCACCAGCGACGGCCTGCCGAGGCGCAGCCGGGCGCCGGTGGCGTTGCCGCCGAAATTGCCGAAGCCCGCCGCCGCGCCGACCGCGGCCAGCATGGCCGCCTGCTCGGTGGGGCTGCCGCCCGAGCCCTTGGCGACGAAGGCGATATAGAAGGTCAGGAAGCCGGTGAGCACGCGGATCGAACTGTTGCCCCACAGTCCGGTGACCACCGCGCGGCCCAGCGGCTGACGGCGTTTCCGGGCGGGCACGCTCGACTCCTGGCCCGGCTCGAGCACCTCGGTGTGCGCGTCGGAGCCGTGATAGCTCAGCGTGGCGGGCACCTCGCCCTCGGTCACCTCGACCCAGGACGGAATCCGCAGACTCAGATACGCGCCGGTGAGCGCGAGCGCCACGGCGAAGACCAGCGCCCCGGTGGACCCGGCGATCAGCGCCGCCAGCGCGGCCAGCGCGCCAGCGCCGATAGTGCCGCCGACCAGGCCGAACACCGTCAGCCGGGAATTGGTGCGGACCAGATCGATATCGGGTGGCAGCACGCGCGGGGTGACCGCGCTCTTGAGCACCGCGAAGGACTTCGAGCCGACCATCATGCACAGGGCCAGCGGATACAGGCCCCAGGTGTCGATATTGAAGATCAGCAGCACGGCGAAGGCGGCGCGCAGGCCGAAGGTGGTCGCCAGGGCGAGGCGGCGGCCGCGCTGGAGGCGGTCCAGCAGCGGGCCGATCAGCGGGGCGATCACCGCGAAGGGCGCGATGGTGATCAGCAGATACAGCGCCACCTTCACCTTGGACTCGGCGGTGGCGCTGGCGAAGAACAGGGTGTTGGCCAGGGCCACGGCGATCGCGGCGTCGAGCGCGAAGTTGGCCATGGTGGCGTAGGTGAGCGCGGTCAGGCCGGACTGGTCGGCGCCGTCGGCCTTGGCGGCGCGCTGGAAGGTGGCGATGCCGCGTTCGGTGAGTTCGCGGCTGCGCATGGCGGCGACGCGGGTGACGGTCAGCTTGCGCGGGACGCGCTGGCGGGTCTCGTCGTCGGCGGGCTCGTCGGGCCGGGGAAGAGGGCGGGTGCGGGGCGGGCCTGCCTCGGGTTGGTGGGGGTCGGCCCGGCGTGGGTCTGCTCGGCGCGGGTCCGGCTCGCGCGGGTCGCCGCTGTGGGGGTTGATCCGGCGCGGGTTCGGCTCGCGCGGGTCGCCGCTGCGGGCGTCGGACCGGCGCGGGTTCGGCTCGCGCGCGGGGTCGGGCTTGCGTAGGGGATCCCGGGCGCCGAGGTCACGGGTGTCGTCGTCGCGGCCCGCGCCGCGGAAGCGTGCGGTCGGGGGATCGGGGCGGGGGAAGACCTTGCGCGGCGCGCGGCGCAGCTCCGGATCACCAGAGCGCGGCGGGTACTGCCCGAAGCCGGGGTGTCGGCCGGGCGGGGCGCCCGCGGCGGTACCGTCCCGGCGACCACGGTCGGGACCGGATGGTTCGCGGGGCGTAGTCACAGTCCAATTCTGTCGCACGCGGGCGATCGGCGTTCACCCGCGGCGCGGCGGTGTCGGCCACAACCCGTCATTTCGGGACGAACCGGACCTCGAACAGGTGCGGCCAGTACTTGCCGGTGAGCAGGAAGTGGTCGGTGCCCGGCAGATGCGCGATGCCGTTGAGCACATCGGTGCGCTGCCGTTCCTCGGCGGTGAGCAGCCCGGCCGCGTCGATCACCGCGGTCACCCGGCCGGTGTCGGGATCGATGCGCAGGATCTCGTCGGTCGGGTAGTTGTTGGCGTACACGGTGCCGTCGGGGGCGCAGTCCAGCTCGTTGGGCCGCGGGTCGCGGAACTGGGTCAATGTCACCGAGCCGGTCTCGGCGAAGGTCACCGGGTCGCGGAAGGTGAGCGTGGCGGTGCCGTCGCTCATCACCAGCCGGTCGTCCTGGGCGCACAGGCCCCAGCCCTCGCCCCGGTATTCGACGCGGCGGATCTCGGCAAGGGTCACCGGATCGCGGGCGATGGCGATCCCGTCCTTCCAGGTGAGCTGCCAGACGATGTCGCCCGCCTTGGTCATGCCCTCCGCGAACAGCGGGTCCGGCAGGTCGACCCGCGCGGTCTCGGTGCCGGTCGCCTGATCGGCGGCCCGCGCGCTCGACACGCCCCACATGCCGGTGCTCTCGTAGCGCACCCCATCGACCACCTCGAGGCCCTGGGTGAAGGCCCGCGGATCGTGCGGTGACGAGCCGATCACCTCCACCCGCAGCCGTTGCACCGCGGCCTCGTCCGGACCGCCGCAGGCGCCCACGCCGAGCAGGCTGACCAGCGCTGCGACGGCCAACGAACTCCGATTGCACTTCATACGGCAAAATGTATGCCGTGAGCGCAGTATCTGTTTCGGAGTCCGGCGTGCGTCCCGTTCTGGCCGATGCGGCCGAAGTCGCACGTCGTGCGCTCGTGGAGCTCGAACCCGACGGGGTGGGAACGCATCTGGGCGTGACCGCCGAGGACGAGACGGCGGCCACCCACCGCTTCGAGGCCAGTCTGCCCGGCTACCGCGGCTGGCAGTGGGCCGTCGTCGTCGCCGCCCCGCCCGGTGCCGAGTCCGCGACGGTGAGCGAGTCGGCGCTACTGCCCGGCCCCGACGCCCTGATCGCCCCCGACTTCATCCCGTGGGACCAGCGCGTGCGCCCCGGCGACCTCGGTCCCGGCGACCTGCTCGCCCCGCCCACCGACGACCCCCGCCTGGTCCCCGGCTACGTGGCCACCGGCGATCCCGTCGTCGACGACGTTGCCCGCGAGGTCGGCCTCGGCCGCGTCCAGGTCCTCAGCCTCGAAGGCCGCGTCGACGCCGCCCAGCGCTGGTACACCGAATACGGCCCCGACACCGAGATGGCCAAGGCCGCCCCCTCCACCTGCGGCCTGTGCGGCTTCTACGTCCCCCTCGCCGGTGCCCTGCGCGAATCCTTCGGCGTGTGCGCCAACTCGATGGGGGCCGACGGACACGTGGTCCACGTCGAATACGGCTGCGGGGCGCACTCCGATGTGGTCGCCCCCAGCGGGAACGGCTCACCTCGGTACGAGGCGTTCGACGACCACGCGGTGGAGTACGTGGAGGTCCGGGCGTCATCCGGTCAGCCGGGCACCGACCAGCCCGCGGGCGAGCAGTCCTCGTCCGAGACGGCATCCACCGACCAGCCCGCCGATGAGCAGCCGTCCGCCGAGACGGCGTCCGCTGAACAGCCGACCACTGAGACCACGGTGGCCGAGGCGTCTGCCGCGCAGTCCGCCGACGACCAGCAGACCGCCGAAGCAGCAGCGGTCGAGGCGACCGCCGCCGAGCACGTCGCCCTCGCCGAGGGCACCGCACCGGAGTCGGCGGCCGAGGTCGTCGCCGCTGAGTCCGCGTCGACTACCGCCGAAGCGGGCGCCACCGACATCGCACCAAGCTCGGTCACCGCCGAGGCCGGTCCCGTCGCGGAGCCCGCCCCGGTCGTGTCGGAGTCCGAGCCGACGGTCAGCGCCGAAGCAGACGCCACCGATCCCGCACCGAGCTCGGTTGCCACCGACGCCGCGCCTGTCGCGGAGTCCGAGCCGACGGTCAGCGCCGAAGCAGACGCCACCGATGCCGCACCGAGCTCGGCCACCGTCGAAGCTGGTCCCGTCGCGGAGTCCGCCCCGGCTGAGCAGACCGCCACCGAGCAGCCGGTCGACATCGAGACCGCCGGTTCGTCGGCGATCACCACCACCGAGGCCGACGTTCCGGCCACGGGTGAATCCGATCCGTCGCCCGCTCGGGACACCACTTCCGAGCCGGGTTCGGAGACCGCCTCCGCCGAGGAAGCGGCAGTTGCCGCGGTGGAGTCCGGCGCGGACGAGTCCGCCGGTGCGGAGCGCGCTGGCGCCGAGCAGGGTGCCGGTGGGGATGCGCAGGCGGAGGATGGGGTCGATGTGGGGCACGGATTGCCGGTGACGCGCTGAACGGAGTGGCGGATCCGTTCGGGACCGGGGGGCTTCGGGACGGGGTGCTGGCCGCGTGGCGGGGTTCGCCGACGCGGTTGCGGGAGGACAGTGCCAGTGAGGCCGATCTCGTGGCCGCGGGGTACCGGGATCGGTTGCTCACCGAGCTGGCGCAGAACGCGGCCGATGCGGCGGCGAAGGGCGGGGTCGCCGGGGCGGTGACGGTGCGGGTGCTCGACGGGCGCCTGCATGTCGCGAATACCGGTGCGCCGCTGGATATTTCGGGTGTGCATGCCTTGACGGCGTTGCGGGCGTCGGGGAAGGGGGATGCCGCGCAGGTCGGGCGGTTCGGGGTGGGGTTCACGGCGGTGCGGGCGGTGGGCGACGAAGTCGAGGTGCGGTCGTCGACGGGATCGATCCGGTTCTCGCGCACCGCCACGCTGAATGCCCTGCACGACAACGGGATCGCCGTCCCCGATGACCTGTCCGCGATCGCGCCCCCGGTGCTGCGCCTGGCCTGGCCGGTGCCCACCACCCCGCCCGAGGGTTTCGACACCGAGATCGTCGTCCACCTGCGCGACGACATCGACGCCGACGCCCTCCTCGACGCGATGCGCGCCGAGGCCCCGGACCTGCTCCTGGAACTGCCCGCGCTGCACCGCATCCACATCGGCGACGACGAGTTCACCAGTACCGTCACCGATCTCGGCGAACTCGACGAACTGACCATCACCCTCCCGTCCGGAACCACCCGCACCTGGTGGCAATTCCGCACGCGGCGCGCCCGCTGGCTGCTCCCACTGCGCCACGGCCGCCCGACCCCGGCCGCCCCGGATGTCCTGCGCGCCCCCACCCGCTCCGACGAGGAACTCTCCCTCCCGGCCCTGCTCGTCGCCGACATCCCCATGCAACCCGACCGCCGCCGCATCCTCCCCGGCGCCCACCTCGCCGAAATCGCCTCCGGCTACGCCGATTTCGCCCGCGCCCTCCCGCCCCGTGACCGCCTCACCCTGGTCCCCACCCCCGGCTTCCCCCGCAGCGAAGCCGACACTCTCCTCCGCGAAGCCATCATCACCGAACTCCGCACCCACCCCTGGCTCCCGGTCTGCCCGGCAGATCCCACCGACTCCCTGCTCCTGACCGATGCGCCTGCCTATGCCGAGGTTCGTGCGGACGCGCCCGCCGACGCAGAGGTTGTTGCCGACGCGCCTGCCTATGCCGAGGTTCGTGCCGACGCGCCCGCCGACACCGAGATTCGTGCCGACGCGCCCGCCGATGCCGACACCGGCCACTCGGCCCCGGACGACGCGACGACGATCCGCCCTACCATCGCGAGTCACGGCCCCGCGCACGGTGTTTCCTCGGCGGACCCTCTCCTCGGCACCTTCGACGGAACCCTCGAATCGGCGCCGGTCGCCCGCGATCTACGACGAGCCGACGTGGTCACCCCCACCCGCGCTACCGTCTTCCCCGATCTCACACCGGAACTCGCCCCGATCCTCGCCGACATCACCGGCCCCCTGCTGATCCCGGAACTCTCCGGCCGCGAACACCAGGACAGACTCTCCGTCCTCGACGTTCACCGCCTCGGCCCCGCCGCCCTCGCCGAGGCGACGAGCGGACTGG
Organism: Nocardia sp. SSK8; assembly: GCF_037034205.1. NCBI lineage: Bacteria > Bacillati > Actinomycetota > Actinomycetes > Mycobacteriales > Nocardiaceae > Nocardia > Nocardia sp. SSK8. The sequence goes on along the minus strand of NZ_JBAGKD010000014.1, from coordinate 160,180 downwards.
ATCGCGCACCGCGCTGGTGGCAGCGGTTCTACGCCGCGCTGGAACCCTTCGTCACCGATTCCCGGATCGCCGAGGAACTGGGCGCCCTCGCGGTCCCGCTGGCCGACGGTCGGGTGGTGACCGGCCCGCGCACCGTCGTCCTCGACGACCAGCTCACCGTGGCCGTGCCGGTGCACTGGGCCCGCCTGGTGCACCCGGACGCCACCCACGCCCTGCTGTCGCGCCTGGGCGCCCGCAGCGCCTCCGCCGACGACCTGCTCACCGACCCCGGCCTGCGCGACCTGCTCGACCAGGACCCGGCCGACCCGGACACCGTCGCCGCCGTCCTCCAGCTGGCCCCGTTCGCCACCCCGCACGAACTCCCGCACTGGCTCGGCCAGCTCGAACTCCCCGACGACACCGGCGACCTGCGCCCCGCCGACGAACTCCTGCTCCCGGACGCCCCGCTGGCCGCCGTGCTGGCCGAGGACGCCCCCTTCGGCACCGTGGCCGCCGCGACGGTCGCCGAATACGGCGAGCAGGCCCTGCGCGCGATCGGCGTCGGCTGGGATTTCGCCGTCCGCACCGAACCGGACCCGGTCGGACCCGACCACGACCTCGACGACGAACCCGCCTGGTGGGACTCGCTTTCCGAGGACCCCCGGGAACTGGCCGCCGTCCGCGACCTCGACCTGGTCGACGAGAACCGCTGGGCCACCGCCCTGCACCACCTGCTGGCCGAGCCGCGCACCCGCGCCCTGCTCGCCGACCGCGACGGCTACACCGCTTGGTGGCTGCACCGCCACGCCCAGCTCGACGGCATCCCGCTGGGCCGCCTGCGCCACCCCGACGACACCGAATTCGCCGGTCTGCTCCCGGCTTTCCCCGCCGAGGGTTTCGACGCGCGCGACCTCGACGCCCTGCGCCCGCTGCTGGTGCGTCCCGAGGTGATGACCGCCGGCCTCGCCGAGGAACTCCTCGACGCCCTCGCCGACCCCGCCAACACCCCCGCCCCGGACACCGTCGCGCGCACTCACACCCGGCTGGCCGCCGCCGTCGCCGACGGCACCCTGGACCCGCGCGATCTCGAACTCCCCGAACACGTCCGGGCGCTGTCGGGCGCGGTCGTCGCCGCGAGCACGGCCATGATCCTGGACCAGCCCAGCTTCGGTCTGGTGGTCCCGACCGAGCGGCTGATCGCGGGCGAGCACGCCGAGGCGCTGGCCACGCTGCTGGACCTGCCGCTGGTCTCCGAGGAGGTCAGCGCCGAAATCCTCGGTGCGGGCAGGCGAACCAGCTGGGCCGCCGAGCCGCTGGGCGTGGTGCTGCGGCAGCTGTGGTCACCGCCGGACACCACCGGCGAACTGGTCCTGCACGACACCCTCGAGGTGCATCTGCGCGGGGCGATCACCGGCACCGTGCGGGTGCCGTGGTGGTACGCCGACGGCGTGGTGCACGTGCAGGTGCCGCGCGGCTGACCTCAGGCCACGTGCGTGGCGATCATGGCCGCGAGCAGGTCGAGCTGGGTCTGCACCGACTCGCTGTCGTCGTCGACCAGCCAGCGCAGCACGATCCCGTCGATCACGGCCAGGCTGAACCGGCTCAGCTCGGTGACCGCCGTGTCCCAGGTGGTCTCGGTGGCCTCGCGGCAGTGGTCGAGCACATCGGCCACGGTGCTGTCGTTGAAGCCGTACTGGTCGCGCGCGATCGCGATCTTGGCGGGGGTGGCCTCCCCCTCACGCAGCGAATAGGTGGTGGTCTCGTAGGTGAGCAGCTGACGTTCGGGAGTGGCTTCGATGTTGCGCCACATCAGCTCCAGCGCACGTCGCACCAATTTCTGAAGCGCTTCTTTTCCGGTTCCGACGTCTTCCCATACCGACTCTTCGGCGTCCACGGAATCGCGCAATTCGATCGATAGCGCTTTGACCAGCTCGGTCATCAGCGCGTCCTTGTTTTCGAAACAGTAATGCACCACTCCGAGCGAGACGCCGGCCGCTTGGGCGACATCGCGCGTGGTCACGCCCGCGACGCCCTTTTTCTCGGCGAGACCGATCGCTGCCTCGATCAGGTGGGCTCGTCGTTCTTCGACGCTCAATCGGGAGGACACGTGTGCGAGTTAAGCGCTCGCGTCGCGAACAGTCAATTCGCCGGTCCGCCAGAAAATCCTGGACATATGACCAGTTGATGTGGTTGTCTCCGAAACGGAAGTAGCGAAGGAGTCGCCTGATGCCCCTGTCCCGCCGCACTGTGCTCGCCGCCTCGGCGCTGAGTGCCGCCGCCGTGCCGCTCGTGTCGATGCCGGGCGCGCCCGCGGCCCGCGCGAATCCGAAAAGCGGTGAGTTCGAATTCGGAACGGGCATCGCCGATCTCACCGGACCCGCCGCGGAATGCGGGATGATGGGCTACTCGCAACTCGAACAGACCACCGCGGGAATTCATCTGCGCCCCCGGGCGCGCGCTTTCGTCATCGGCGCGGGCGGTGATCGCGTGGCCTATGTGGCGGTGGAGAACGGCGCGGTGTTCGGCTCGGTACACGCGGGGGTGCTGCACGCGCTCGCGCGGCGTTTCGGCGATCGGTACACCGAGCGCAATGTCGTGCTCACCTCCACCCACACCCACGCGAGCTGCGGCGGTTCCGCGCACGACTACGCCTACACCCTGGCCACGCTGGGCTTCCAGCAGCAGGTCTACGACGCCGAGGTGGCGGGCATCGTCGAGGCCATCGAGGCGGCCGACGCCGACTTCGGGCCCGGCACGATCGCGCTGGGCCGCGCGCACCTGCGCGACGCGAGCGTGAACCGCTCCCGGGTGGCCTTCGAGCGCAATCCCGCCGAGGACCGGGCGGTGTTCCCCGAGGCGGTCGACCCGGCGGTCACCACGCTGGTGTTCCGCCGTGACGGGCGCGAGGTGGGCGCGCTCACCTGGTTCGCCACCCACAACACCTCGATGACCAACGCCAACCGCCTGATCAGCGCCGACAACAAGGGCTACGCCAGCTACGCCGCCGAACAGCTCGAGCACGGCGTCCGGCACCTCGACGGCAGGCCCGGCTATATCGCCGCCTTCGCCCAGACCAATGCCGGTGATATGTCACCGAACCTGAATCTGCGCCCCGGTGACGGGCCGACCACCGACGAGTTCGCCAATACCCGCATCATCGGCGAACGCCAGTACGACGCCTCGAAAGCCGCCGCGCGCCAGGCGGTCACGATGAACGGTCCGGTCGGCGCGCTGCTGTGTTATGTCGATCTGGCCGATCTGGCCGTCGACGGCCGCTTCACCCCCGACGGGGCCCCGCGTCGCACCTCGCCCGCCGCGGCGGGCGTCTCGCTGGCCGCGGGCAGTGTCGAGGACGGTCCCGGCCTGCCCGGCGGCCCGATCCCGGAGGGCGTGCGCAATCCGATGGTCGACTTCCTCGGCGGTATCGACCACCCGCATCCCGCCTGGCTGGCCGACGCGCAGGCGCCCAAGGCGATCTTCGCGCCGCTGGGCCTGCTGCCGCCGGTGCCGTGGGTGCCGAATGTGGTTCCAGTGCAGCTGATCCGGATCGGTGAGCTGTATCTGGCCGCGGCCGGGGCGGAGTTCACCATCGTCGCCGGGCTGCGGGTGCGGCGCGCGGTGGCCCAGGTGCTCGGCGTGGCGGTGGATCAGGTGCTGTTGCAGGGCTACGCGAACGCCTATCACGAGTACGTGACCACGCCCGAGGAGTACGACGCCCAGCAGTACGAGGGCGCCTCGACGCTGTTCGGCCGCTACACCCTGTGCGGCTATGTGCAGGAGTTCACCCGGGTGGCCGAAGCGTTCGTGGCGGGCGCGGCCCTGGGTCGCGGTCCGGCGCCGCGCGATGTCTCCGCGCTGCAACCGAACTTCGCCACCGCGCCCGGCCCGGACGCCACCCCGCCGGGCCGCGCCTTCGGTGACGTGCTGGAACAGCCGGTGCGCACCGCGCGCGGCGCACAGGCGGCGGTCGAGTTCGTCTCGGCCCATCCCAAGCACAATCCGCGGCGCGGGGACACCTTCCTGGTGGTGCAGCGCCGCACCGGCACGGGCGAGTGGACGCGGGTGGCCAACGAGGGGGAGTGGGACGTGCGTTTCCACTGGCGCTCGGGCGGCCCGGCGATCTCGATCGCGAGATTCACCTGGGATGTCCCGACATCTGTCGAGCCGGGTTTACACCGTTTCGTGCATTTCGTGGATGTTCTCGGGGTCGATGGGACCCTGCGTCCGGTGGTCGGGACAAGCGCGGAGTTCGAAATCAGCGCCTAATCAGTCTGGAGGCCGACCTGGGCGCCCTTGTCGCCACGGCGGGCCGAGCGCCGCTGCGCGAGGAAGATCGAGGACCCGAGCGCGCCCACCGCGAGCCCCATCAGGCATACCGGCCGGGCCTCGGCCAGGGCCGGGACCAGCCACGACAGTGCGGTGGCGACCAGCCAGGCGGCGAATCCGGCGAGCACCACCGGCCGCGGATCGACCAGGTATCGGGGCAGGTGCGGAATCTCGGGGGTGGCGGGTCCGGCTTCCATACCCAAACAGTAGCCGGGTGAAACGCGATCCGGCAGCCGGACGTACCGTAGAGTTCTGCACTGTGACAATGCCATCCGACGTCCGCGCCCTGGCCGGTGACCTCTCACTGGCGGTCGTGCGGCTCACGAGACACCTGCGCGGCCGCCGTACCGACGCGCAGATCTCGCTCACCCAGCTGTCGGCACTCGCCACGCTGGCGCGCGATGGCGCGATGACGCCCGGCACGCTCGCGGGCAAGGAACGCGTGCAACCGCCGTCGATGACGCGCGTCATCGCCTCACTGTCGGATCTGGAGCTGGTGCACCGCCGCCCGCACCCCACCGACGGCAGGCAGATCATCGTCTCGCTCACGCCCGCGGGCCGGGCCCTGGTCGCCGACGAGACCCACGCCCGCGAGGCATGGATGACCGACCAGCTGTCGGTCCTCGATTCCCAGCAGCTCGCGGTGCTGGATCAGGCCGTCGCGATCATGAATGAGATCGTCGCGAACTCGGAGTGATCAGACCTGGGCGCGCGCGTCGTCGGCGGCGACCACCTCGTGGCCGAGCGGGAACAGCGCCAGCGGCACCAGCTTGAGATTGGCCCAGGCGAAGGGCAACCCGATGATCGTGATGGCCAGCGCGATGCTGGTCGTGATGTGCCCCAGCGCCAGCCACCAGCCCGCGAAGACGAACCAGATGACATTGCCGATCAGCGAGCCCGCGCCCGCGCTCGGCTTGCTCACCACGGTCCGGCCGAACGGCCACAGCACATAACCCGCGTTGCGCAGCGAGGCGATGCCGAAGGGGATGGTGATGATGAGGATGAAGCAGATGATGGCGGCGAGCAGGTAGCCCAGTGCCATCCAGAAACCGCACAGCACCACCCAGAGAATGTTCAAGATCAACTGTACGACCTTCATGTGTCCAGCATGCCAGGATGAGCGCGTGGCCGCAGTGATAGACATCGACGATCCCGCCGACCCCCGGGTCGACGACTTCCGCGATCTGTCCTCCGCCGACCGCAGGCCCGATCTACCCGGCCGCAAGGGCCTGGTGATCGCCGAGGGCGTGGTGGTGGTGCAGCGAATGCTCGATTCCCGGTTCACCCCGAGCGCGCTGCTCGGTGTCGCGAAGCGCTACGAGGCCCTCGCCGACGATCTCGCCGACCGCGACATCCCCTACTACCGCGCCACCGCCGAGGTGATGGCCCAGGTGGTGGGCTTCCACCTCAACCGCGGGGTGCTCGCGGTGGCCCCGCGCCCGGCCGAGCTCACGCCCGAGCAGGTGCTCGACGGCGCGCGCACGGTAGCCGTGCTCGAGGGCGTCAACGATCACGAGAACCTCGGTTCGATGTTCCGCAACGCGGCCGGACTCGGCGCGGACGCGGTGCTCTTCGGCGACCGGGTGGCCGATCCGCTCTATCGCCGGGCGGTGCGGGTGTCCATGGGCCACGTGCTGCGGGTGCCGTTCGCGACGCTGCCGTCCTGGCCGGGTGGGCTGGATCTGCTGCGCGAGCGCGGCTTCCAGATCATCGCGCTCACCCCCGACCCGAAGGCGGCGAATCTGGCCACGGCCATGACCGGCGAGCGGGTCGCCCTGCTGCTCGGGGCCGAGGGGCCGGGACTGACCGAGGAGGCCATGCGCGCCACCGATGTTCGCGCGCGCATCCCGATGTCACCGGGCACCGATTCGCTCAATGTGGCCACCGCCGCCGCCATGGCCTTCTACGAGCGGGTGCGGACCTCGTGAAGCCCGACGGGCCCTACCGCGCCGACCCGGACTCCGTCCCGTGGGCGGCGGGCGGCACCGTGGTGGTGCTGGTCGCCGCGCTGGGCGCGGTCGCGGTGTACGCCTTCGGGGCCGCGCTGGCCGCGGTGCACCCGCTCATCGCGATCGCGGTCAACGCGGTCGCCGTGCTCGGCGTGGCGCCGACGGCGTGGCGCTGGCGGTACACGCCGGTGGTGCGCTGGGTGCTGGCCGGGGCCGCGGTGGGCTTGGTGCTGGGCTGGCTGGCGATCCTGGTCGACGGGATCAGCGGCCTGCTCTGATCACCGCACCCGATCGGCCCCGCGCAGCCAGCCGAACAGGCGGTGCCTGCTGCGCGGCGCGGCGACCGGATGCGGGGTGGGCTGGGGCGCGCGCCCTTTCGGATACAGCGTGAAGCCGCAGACGGCCAGCGCGCCCGGGGTCAGGTCCTCCGCGCCGGTGCCGAGATAGCGGAAACCGAGCCATTCGTCGTTGGCCGCGTCGGCGAACTCCGGCGGATCGAACGGCAGCGACCGCGGTTCCGGATGATCGGCCCCGCGCCACGGCACCGGATGGTCGCCGGCCCAGTAGGGCCGCTCCCAGACCATCGGCAGCCCTTCGTTCTCCAGGATGTCGACCCGGGTGGAACTGAACGAGCGCCGGAATTCCCCACGCTCCCAGTGCGCGAACGCACCCCAGTGCACGGTGGAGTCGAACGAGACCAGGAAGGTGTGCTCGGAGGCCAGCGGGCGCACCAGCAGATCCGGCAGCTTGGTCGGCCGCACCAGGGCGGCCTCGGCCGTGCAGACGACCGTCAGGCCCGGATAGCAGCCGATGTAGACCTCGTCGCGATCCGGTGCCGCGCAACCCTCCAGCGTGCCGATCATGATGGGCCGCACGTCGTACTCGCTGTAGAGCTGCCCGGCCAGGGCGGCCGCGGCGGCCGGATCGGGATCGGGTCCTTCTTTCAGCACCGCCAGCGGATCAGCGGTATCGATGTACCAGATCGTGGAAGCCGAACGCACAGAAACCCACCTCCCACCTCATCGAACAAGAGCCGGGGTACCTGCGTGCCTAGTGGCCGGAGCTGCGCACTCCGAGCAGGACGTCTTCCCAGGACGGCATCGGGGCCTTGCCGCGCTTCGGGCGGGTGGGCTTCGGGGCGGGCTTCTCGGCCGCCACCGGCTCCTCCGCCGTCGGCGGGTCCTGCTGGGCCACCGGCTGACTCGGCGCCGCGGGCACCGGAGCCGCCGGGATCGGCGTGGCCGGGACCGGCGGCGCGGGGACCGGAGCGGCCGGAATCGCCGCCGTGCCACCACCCGCGGCGACCTGCCGCTGCTCGTAGAACTCGTCGAACTTGGGCTGCGGGCGGGCGGTCGGGCGCGCGGTGGGCGTGAGCTGTTCGCGCGGACGCGGTTCCACCGGGATCGGCGACTCGACGACCGGGGCGGCGGGCTCGGGCAGGATGGTGGCCAGCCCGCGCAGCGCGCGACCGAAATCGGGGTCGATCAGGTCGGTGGCCGGGTCGTCGAGCGGGGAGACCGAGCCGCCGTGCGCGTCGGGCTGGTAGCGCCAGTGCGCGGCGATCTCGGAATGACCGTGCCGCCACTGTAACTGCGCGACCCAGAACCCCTTCTCGTCCTTCCAGGCGTCCCACTCGGCCTGCTCGATGGTGTGGCCGCGCTCGGCGAAGGCCGCGGTGACGATCTCGTGCAGCGTCTCCACCGCGGGGCCGTCGGGCCGCACCGGGTGTGCCTTCTGCGCCAGTTCGGCGGCGCGAGCGCGCTCGAGCAGCACCGGGTAGGCGAAACGTTCGACTTTGGTGGCTGGCATGCCGGACTCCGCCTGGACCTGCTCGACGGACGCCCCGGCTCGAATACGGGCCTGGATATCGCGAGGACGCATCGACGCCTCCGTTTCGATCTCGATCTGGCCGAATCGTGCGAGGTCGCCGCGCGCCGCCGCGCGGAGCTTGTCGTCGGCGGGCAGCCGGAACTTGGTACCGGACTCGATGTCGCTGCACACGATGTGCGTGGAGTCGGGCGTCACCCCGATCACTCGAAGTTCACGCACCGTTACCTCCTTATCGAGTCGGCTACGACACCGCCCACTTTCCTAGACAGTAGTGCACATTACTTGCCCGCGGCAGCAGACACGCACGACCGAAATCGCGCACGGGGGCTCCCGCTCCGGCTAATCTGAGCGGCTCCCCACCCGAATTCCGGTCCTGTGCAGGGACTTTGGTGATGGATCAACATCATTTAGCGACGCTCGAGAATGCAAATATTGCGAACACATGGCAAAGCGCCGGTGCGTGGCGAACCGAAATGGTTCACCGCGCACCGGCGCTGATTGCGGTCTTATCTCAGAGCTGGCCGACGACCCAGTCGATCGAACGGGTCAGCTGCGAAACATCGTCCGGATCGATGGCCGGGAACATGCCGACGCGCAGCTGGTTGCGGCCCAGCTTGCGGTACGGCTCGGTGTCGACGATGCCGTTGGCGCGCAGGATCTTGGCGACCTGGGCGGCGTCGACCGCGTCGTCGAAGTCGATGGTGCCCACGACCTGCGAACGGTGCGCCGGATCGGTGACGTACGGGGTGGCGAAGGAGCTCGACTCGGCCCACGAGTACAGGCGCGAGGACGAGTCCAGGGTGCGCTTGACGGTCCAGTCCAGGCCGCCGTTGGCGTTCATCCACTCGATCTGGTCGGCGAACAGCAGCAGGGTGGCCAGCGCCGGGGTGTTGTAGGTCTGGTCCTTGGTGGAGTTGTCGATGGCGATCGGCAGCGACAGGAACTCCGGGGTCCAGCGACCCGACTCCTTGATCTCGGCGACGCGGGCCAGCGCGGCCGGGCTCATGATCGCGATCCACAGGCCACCGTCGGCGGCGAAGCACTTCTGCGGGGCGAAGTAGTAGACGTCGGAGTCGGCGATGTTCACCGGCAGGCCGCCCGCGCCGGAGGTGGCGTCGATGGCGATCAGGGCGTTCTCCGAACCGGCCGGACGCGACACCGGGATGGACACACCGGTGGAGGTCTCGTTGTGGGCCCAGCCGATGAGGTCCACGCTCGGGTCCGACACGGGCTCGGGCGCGCTGCCCGGCTCGGCCGAGACGACGATCGGGTCGCCGATGAACGGGTTGCCCTTGGCGACCGAGGCGAACTTCGAGGAGAACTCGCCGTTGGTCAGGTGCAGCGAACGCTCGCGGATCAGGCCGAACGCGGCGGCGTCCCAGAACGCGGTGGTGCCACCGTTGCCGAGGACGACCTCGTAGCCCTCGGGCAGCGAGAACAGCTCACGCAGGCCGTTGCGAACGCGCGCGACCACGTCCTTGACCGGCTTCTGGCGATGGGAGGTGCCGAACACCGAGGCGCCCACAGTCACCAGGGACTGCAGCTGCTCCGGGCGGACCTTGGAAGGGCCGCAGCCGAACCGTCCGTCGGCGGGCTTGAGGTCGGCGGGAATCGTCGGGAACGCACTGGTCATGCGGGCGAGTTTAGTGGTCGGGGGATTGTCGTGGTGGTGGTGGGTGCCCGCCTGTGAGACGGGCCACTGTGTTTGTTGGAGCGCTGGCGCGCTCGAGTCGCGGCCCCTGGGGGCCGCCGGTCAGCGCTCGAGACTCGCGCCTGCGGCGCATGCGCTTCGAGCGCTGACCGGCGACCCGGCCGCGACCCGCCGCTGCGCGGCGGATCCCTCCTCGGGGTCGGGATGTGCGGGGCTGGGGAGTGCGGGAGGTGACGCACTTCGGGGGTGCTGTGTGGCTGGGAGTGCGGGGAGGTGGCGGTGTGTGATTCGGGTGGTTGTGCGGGTGCGGGGAATTTGCCCTTGTGGGGCCGGGGTTCGGTCTACTCTTCCGGGATGAGCCTTGTTGTGGCCGATCCGGGGTGGGGCCTGGTCGACCGGATCGCGTGGGCATTGGGGCGCCGACCGGGGTTGTTGACGGAGGGGGCGCGGCGGGAGCTGTTGATGCGGGGGATGCCCGCTACCGCGACGGTGCTCTCGGTGCGATCGCGGCGGGGTGAGGGCGGGTATCGCTTCTCGGTGCGGGTGCGAATTCCCGGCGAACTCGCCTACGACGCGCGGGTTCGTCAGCGGGTACGCAGCCAGGACCTGGAGTGGATGCAGCCCGGCGACGCGGTGAGCTGCCGGGTCGACCCCGGTGACCGCGACCGGGTGGTGCTGTATGTCCCCGAGGTCCCCGAATCCGGCCGCAGCGCCGCCGCGAAGATTCTCGCCAACGGCCGCCGCGCCGAGGCCACCGTCCTCGCCGTAGCCCCCATCGCCGCCGACTACACCGGCCGCGACGACCCGGTCCTGCGCCTGGACCTCGAACTACGCGCCTGGGACGAACCGTCCCCCTGGCGTGTCCGCCTCATCCAGCCCGTCCCGCTGGCCGCCGTCGGCTACATAGAACTGGGCACCCGCCTCGCCGCCGCCTTCTTCACCGTCGACCGGGGCGACTCCGTCGCCCTCGACTTCGCCGCCTTGACGCGCGGCGCCGCCACCGACCGGTCGATGAACCGCGGGCCCGACCCGAGCTGACGTCGCCTGGTGCTCGTCGACCCGCCTCGGTCAGCCCGTTCGACGCGCTTGCGCAGGGGCCGCCGTCGAGGTGTGGGCTCAATCCCTGGGTGCGCTCGCCCAGCGGCCGATCGGGGGTGTCGTCGAGGAGTCGGCTCACCTCTGGGCGCGCTCGCGGAGGACTCGTTCGCCCGCGTCGACGTAGGTGGTGAACAGGTCGGTGACATCGCGCAGACGTCGGGTCGCGGGGTCGTCGGTGAGGTGTTCGGCGCCGCGGAGGGTGCGGATGAAGGCGCGGGTGCGTTCGTGGCTGGCGGCGAGGAGTTGTTCGAAGCCGCCCGCGGCTTCCACGAGCAGGCGGCGGGAGCCCGGGCTGGGGATGGTGTGGGCCAGGCCCCAGGAGACCAGCTCGCGGATGGCGGTGCTGACCGCGCCGGAGCTCAGGGACAGGTCGGCGCGCAGCTGTTCGGAGGTCGACGGGGTGCTGTGCAGGAGCAGGTAGCCGTAGACGCGGCCGGTCGCGCGGGGGAGGTGCCAGGTCGCCAGGGTGTCGCCCATGGCGTTGACGAACTGTTCCCGCTCCGGGCTCAGCACGCCAGGTCCCAGTGCGCGAGCGTCCGCAGCAGCACCCGAGAGGTCTCCTCCGGTGCGTCCCAGGTGACGATATGTCCCGCCCCCGGAATCACCTGCTCCGCAACCCCTTCCGCCCGCGCCCACCGCGGCATCGCGGTCGCGATGTTGCCCGTCCGATCCCGCGCACCCCGCAGCAACGCCAGCGGCACCGGACACCGATACCCCGGCTCCGGCTCGACGAACGACACCGTAGCCCGCCACACATCCAGAAACACCCGCTTCGGCATCCGCGCGAAAACCGCCTCCGCCCTGGCGATCGCGTCCGGCGTCACCGCCGAAGCCCGAGCCATCACCCCCGGCAACACCCGCCCCGGAACCACCGCCAGCGACGGCGCCGCCACCCGCAACGCGACCCGCTCACCCCACGTCAACGGCCCCGCGTTCCACGCCGAATCCAGCACCACCAACCCCGCCACCCGCTCACCGTGCGCCCGCACGAAAGCCTGCCCGATATTCCCCCCGAGCGAATGCCCCACCAGCACAGCCCGCCCGACCCCGCACTCCGCCATCAGCGCCGCCATATCCTCCACCGCATCCACCCCGACGAACCGCACCCCCTCCCCCGACACCGACTCCCCATGCCCCCGCAGATCCCACGTGATCACCCGATACCCACTCGCGGCCAATACCTCGACCTGCGCGTCGAACATGCTGTGATCCATCCCCGCGCCGTGCGTGAAAACCACCACCGGCCCATCACCCCCACCGTCGGCAAACGCGATCTCCGCCCCAGCCCGCCGCATCCGCCGATTCAGTTTCACCATTCTCTGAATATAGATCAGATCATGGAGGTGCGCCGCCCGTAGTGCTTCAACACGGAGCGAGGTAGTATTCGAACGAATCGAACGATATTTCGAAACGTTCGGAACCGAGGAGGTGTGGTGGTCTCGGAACCGCTCGAAGAGCGCACGTTCCTGCCTGAAGATCGTGGCCGGTTGGCACCGGTCATGAGCTTCCTGGAAGCGCACGAGCGCCGGTGGGGTGCCGCGGCGAAGCCGAGCTATGCGCTGGTAGGCACCGACGAAGGGGATCGGATCGAACTTCCCGCCGACGTGCACCAGGCACTCAAACAGGTGGTCGCGGCCTTGCTGGCCGGCCGGGCTGTCACGATCGCGCCGCGCAGTATGACTCTGACCTCGCAGCAGGCGGCTGACCTGCTGGGTGTCAGCCGGCCGACCGTCAAGCGTCTCATCGAGAAGGGTGAGCTGCCCGCCCAGCGGATCGGCACGCGGCACCGGCTCGAACTCGATGATGTCCTCGACTACCGCGAGGTGCGCCGTCGCCGTCAGTACGACGCCCTCGCTGAAACGGCAGTTGACATCTCCATCGAAGACGATCCCGCCGATATCGAGCGTCACCTGCGTGAGGCACGCCGCCTGGCAGCGGAACGGACCAGAGGCAAGCGCAACGACTGAGGGGGATCGGTGTTCGCGGTACTGCTCGATACGTGTGTTCTCTGGCCGAGCTTGCAGCGCGATTTCTTGCTGTCGCTCGCCATCGAGGGTCTCTACCGACCGCTGTGGTCCGAGCGGATCCTGTTGGAGTTGGAGTTGAGCGAACAGGCGAAACTCGTTGCCCGGGGCGAAGATGACCGAACCGGAGCATCGCGGGCCCGTCGGCTCGTCGCCACGCTGGAGTCGCGGTTCGACGATGCCCTGGTCCTGAATTGGGAGCCGCACGAGGGCACCTTCGGACTTCCTGACCCCGATGACGAGCACGTCGTGGCGGCGGCGGTTGTCGGCGGAGCCGACGCGATCGTCACCCAGAATCTGCGTGACTTCCCGGCTGATCGCATGCCGGACGGGGTATCGGTTCGGACGGCGGCAGAATTCGCTGCCGACACGGTGGCGGTCTCGCCGGATACGGCCGTATACGCGCTGCGCACCATGCTGAGCCGATACCGGAACCCGGTTGTCGCGGAGGAGGACGCGCTGAAGATCCTGGTATCGCGTTACGGGATGGATGATGCCGTCGAACTCTTGCGATCCGCTAGTTGAGCTAGCTGGAACAACATTCCGTGAGGTCCTGCCGACGAGGTAGTCAGCGGGAGGAAACCGAGTCGGTCCGGTCGGGGAGGTCGGACCGGACCTACTCAGGTGCAGTGATTCAGGAGCGGGCGATGGTGGACCAGCCTGCTACCTGTTCGGGGGTGCGGGGGCCCGGGCCGGTGTAGATGGCGGCGGGGCGGACCAGTTTGCCGAGTTGTTTCTGTTCGAGGATGTGGGCGCACCAACCGGCGGTGCGGCCGCAGGTGAACATGGCGGGCATCATGTGGGCGGGGACCTCGGCGAAGTCGAGGATGACGGCGGCCCAGAATTCGACGTTGGTCTCGATGGCGCGGTCGGGGCGGCGTTCGCGGAGTTCGGCGAGGGCGGCCTGTTCGAGGGCGGCGGCGACTTCGAAGCGGGGGGCGTCGAGGCGCTGGGCGGTGGCGCGCAGGACGCGGGCGCGGGGGTCCTCGGCGCGGTAGACGCGGTGGCCGAAGCCCATCAGCTTCTCTTTGCGGTCCAGGATGCCCTTGACCAGGGCGCGGGCGTCGCCGGACTGCTCGACGGCCTCGATCATCGGCAGCACGCGGGCGGGGGCGCCGCCGTGCAGCGGGCCGGACATGGCACCGATCGCGCCGGACAGGGAGGCGGCCACGTCGGCGCCGGTGGAGGCGATGACGCGGGCGGTGAAGGTGGAGGCGTTCATGCCGTGCTCGGCGGCGGAGACCCAGTAGGCGTCGATGGCCTCGGTGTGACGCGGGTCCGGGTCACCCTTCCAGCGGGTCATGAAACGTTCGGTGACCGTGGTGCATTCGTCGATCTGACGCTGCGGGACGGCGGGCTGGTAGATGCCGCGCGCGGACTGGGCCACATAGGACAGCGCCATCACCGAGGCGCGGGCGAGATTCTCGCGGGCGGTCTCGTCGTCGATGTCGAGCAGCGGCTCGTAGCCCCAGATGGGGGCGAGCATGGCCAAGCCCGCCTGCACGTCGACGCGCACGTCACCGGTGTGCACCGGCAGCGGGAAGGGCTCGGCGGGCGGCAGGCCGCGCCCGAACTCCCCGTCGACCAGCAGGGCCCAGACATCGCCGAAGGTGACGCGATTGGCGACCAGATCCTCGATGTCGACGCCGCGATATCGCAGCGCGCCACCGTCCTTGTCCGGCTCGGCGATGTCAGTGGTGAAGGCCACCACGCCTTCCAATCCGCTGACGAAATCCTGGGGTACCGCGCTGGCCGTCATGGTGACTCTCCTTGCCGGGAAATGCCGATCTTCCTGAACGATAGACCTGTGGATACCCGCTGGTAACCCCACCCCTCGCCCCGCCGTGGCGACGAGCACCGGCGAGCTCGGCGTAGCGTTTGTGCCCATGCGTGACCCGGAACCCCTGGCGGGCGATCTCGCCGCGATGCGCGTGGACTACGGCGACCCGCTGGCCGTGCCCACCACCGAAGCCGATCTCGACGAGAGCTGGGTGGCCGGCGGCTGGGAACCGTTGCTGCGCCGCTGGATCGATCAGGCCAGCAGCCTCGGCGTGGCCGAACCGAACGCGATGGTGCTGGCCACCGTCGCGCTGACCGGCCCGGCGCCGCGCCCGGTCGCGCGGACCGTGCTGTGCAAGGGGCTGTCGCCCGAGGGTGTCACCTTCTATACGAACTACGACTCCGCCAAGGGCGACCAGCTCGCCGCCGACCCCTACGCCGCCGCTACCTTCGTCTGGCCGTCGCTGGCCCGGCAGGTGCACGTGCGCGGGCGCACCGAGCGGGTCTCCGCCGAGGTGACGGCCGCCTACTGGCAGTCGCGCCCGCGCGAATCGCGGCTGGGCGCCTGGGCCTCGCAGCAGTCGCGCCCGGTCGCCTCGCGCGCCGACCTCGACCGCGCGCTGGCCGAGACCACCGCCCGCTTCGCCGACACCGAGAACATCCCTGTGCCCCCGCACTGGGGCGGGTACCTGCTGCGCCCGGACGAAGTGGAGTTCTGGCAAGGCAGGCACGGCCGCCTGCACAACCGGATCGTGGTGCGCGTCGACGGCGCGCAGGTGAACGTCGAGCGCCTGCAGCCCTGAGTGGGCTATCTCACCGAGAAAAATCGTGGGACGTTTACCGGTGCACTGGCTAACGTGCCGTAAGTGAAACTGCTCGCCGACACCGAACCCCTGCGCAATCGCGACTATCGCAGGCTCTGGACCACCAATATCGTCACGGTCGTCGGCGCGCAGCTCTCGGTGGTCGCGGTGCCGCAGCAGATCTTCCAGATCACCGGCAGCTCCGGCTATGTCGGCCTGGCCGGGCTGTTCGGCCTGGTGCCGCTGGTGGTGTTCGGGCTGTGGGGCGGGGCGCTGGCCGACGTGATGGACCGGCGCACGCTGCTGATCATCACCACCGCGGGCACCGGCGTCACCGCGGTCGCGTTCTGGGTGCAGGCCGCGCTGGGGATGAGCAATGTGTGGCTGGTGCTGGGGTTGTTCGCGGTGCAGCAGGCGTTCTTCGCGGTCAACCAGCCCACCCGCGGCGCCGCCATCGCCCGGCTGCTGCCACCGGAACAGATCGCCGCGGCCAGTTCGCTGTCGATGACGGTGCAGAACGTCGGCATGATCGCCGGTCCGGTGCTGGCCGGTCTGCTCATCCCGGTGCTCGGCCTGCCCACGCTGTATCTGCTCGACGCCATCGCCCTGCTCGCCACGCTCTGGGCGGTGAGCAAGCTGCCGTCCTTCCCGCCGACCGGCGACCAGCGTCGCGCCGGGCTGCGCACGGTGATCGACGGCTTCCGCTATCTCACCGCCCAGCGCATCCTGCTGGCCTCCTTCGTCGTCGACATCATCGCCATGGTCTTCGGCATGCCCCGCGCGCTGTTCCCGCAGATCGCGCACGAGACCTTCCACGACCCGGCCGAGGGCGGTGTCGCGCTGGGCCTGCTGTTCGCCGCGATCTCGGCGGGCGCGGTCCTGGGCGGGGTGTTCTCCGGCTGGGTGCCGCGTATCCGCAGGCAGGGGCTGGCGGTGATCGTGTGCATCGCGATCTGGGGTGTGGCGATGGTCGGTTTCGGGCTGGCGGTCGGGTTGACCGGGCACCTGTTCGGGCTGGGGGTGTGGCTGTGGATCGCGGTGGCGTTCCTGGCGCTGGGTGGCGCGGTGGACATGATCTCGGCGGCCCTGCGCACGGCGATGTTGCTCAATGTCTCCACCGACGAGATGCGCGGGCGGTTGCAGGGCGTGTTCATCGTGGTCGTCGCAGGTGGGCCGCGGATCGGTGACGTTGCCCACGGTTTCGCCGCGGCCAGCCTGGGTACCGCTGTAGCGGCTGCCGGTGGCGGCGTGCTGGTGGTGATCGGCGTAGTTCTCGCGGCGCTCGCCTTCCCGGCGTTCATCCGCTACCGGGTGGTCCGTGCGCATGCGGTGACCGCGGCGGAATAGCCTGGTCAGGGCGGGGATACCGGCCGGGGCGGCACGGGTCCCCCGCGGCGGGCGCCGCCGTGGCGTGCCACTGCCGAGAACCGAGGATCAGCGCAGGTCCAGCGACCTGCGCCGACCTCACCGAGTGATGGTCCGAGTGTGAGGAGAGCGCATGCCAACCCTGATTGCTACTCCCGGGTCGGCAACAGTTAGCGTTACATCAAGCGCGCCTATGCCGACCGCATCGGCGTCTTCGGTTCGGCGCCGGGTTTCAGGGCTCGGCGAGAATCTCAACTAGCCTGAGAGGGATCCTTCCGTGCCCGCTGAGAACATCACCAACGTCGCCGACGCCAAGGCGGTACTCCAGTACCCCGGGGGCGAGTTCCCGATCTCGGTCACCTCGGCCGCGGAGGGCAACGACGGACTCGACCTGGGCAAGCTGCTGGCCAGCACCGGTTACGTCACCTACGACCCCGGTTTCATGAACACCGCGTCGACCAAGTCGGCCATCACCTACATCGACGGTGAGGCGGGCATCCTGCGCTACCGCGGATACCCGATCGACCAGCTCGCGGGCCGCTCGACCTTCATCGAGGTCAGCTACCTGCTCATCTACGGCGAGCTGCCGACCCAGGCCCAGCTCGACGACTTCACCGACCGCATCCGCCGCCACACGCTGCTGCACGAGGACCTCAAGCGGTTCTTCGACGGCTTCCCGCGCAACGCGCACCCGATGCCGGTGCTGTCCTCGGCGGTCAACGCGCTGTCGGCCTACTACCAGGACTCCCTGGACCCGCGCGACCCCGAGCAGGTCGAGCTGTCCACCATCCGCCTGCTGGCCAAGCTGCCCACCATCGCGGCCTACTCCTACAAGAAGTCGGTCGGCCAGCCGTTCCTCTACCCGGACAACTCGCTGAGCCTGGTCGAGAACTTCCTGCGGATGACCTTCGGCTTCCCGGCCGAGCCCTACGAGGTCGACCCCGAGATCGCCGCCGCGCTGGACATGCTGCTGATCCTGCACGCCGATCACGAGCAGAACTGCTCCACCTCGACCGTGCGACTGGTCGGCTCCTCCGACGCCAACCTGTTCACCTCGGTGTCCGGTGGCATCAACGCGCTGTGGGGCCCGCTGCACGGTGGCGCCAACCAGGCCGTGCTCGAGATGCTCGACGAGATCAAGGCCAACGGCGGCGACGTCAAGGAATTCATCCGCAAGGTCAAGAACAAGGAAGACGGCGTGAAGCTCATGGGCTTCGGGCACCGCGTCTACCGCAACTACGACCCGCGCG
Source organism: Nocardia sp. SSK8 (assembly GCF_037034205.1). Lineage (NCBI taxonomy): Bacteria > Bacillati > Actinomycetota > Actinomycetes > Mycobacteriales > Nocardiaceae > Nocardia > Nocardia sp. SSK8. The sequence continues at coordinate 142,126 of NZ_JBAGKD010000014.1, read as the reverse complement.
CGACCCTGGTCAAGCAGGCCGCCGACAAGATCCTGTCGAAGATCGGCGGCGACGACCAGCTGCTCGACATCGCCAAGCAGCTCGAAGAGGCCGCCCTCACCGACGACTACTTCGTCTCGCGCCGCCTGTACCCGAACGTCGACTTCTACACCGGCGTCATCTACCGGGCCATGGGCTTCCCGACCCGCATGTTCACCGTGCTCTTCGCGATGGGCCGCCTGCCGGGCTGGATCGCGCACTGGCGCGAGATGCACTCCGAGCCGCTGAAGATCGGCCGCCCGCGCCAGATCTACACCGGTTACGGTGAGCGTGATTACCTCGACATCGGTACTCGCTGACCGAGCACCCTGTCACTGACGACCGTGTTCCCCGTACGCGCGGGGATGAGCCCTATCGAAGGGGATAGCGCATGACCAAGCCGGAGATCGAATTCCAGGAGGGCCCCGCGCCCACCCAGCTCGTGATCAAGGACCTCGTCGAGGGCGAAGGCAAGGAAGCGGTGCCCGGCGGCACCGTCGAGGTGCACTACGTCGGCGTCGAGTTCGAGACCGGCGAGCAGTTCGACTCCTCGTGGGACCGCGGCGAATCCATCACCTTCCCGCTGCGCGGCCTGATCCAGGGCTGGCAGGACGGCATCCCCGGCATGAAGGTCGGCGGCCGCCGTCAGCTGACCATCCCGCCGGAGCTCGCCTACGGCCCGGCCGGTTCCGGCCACGGCCTCTCGGGCAAGACCCTGGTCTTCGTGATCGACCTGCTCAACGCGAACTGATCCGAAAACCGCACCGCGGCCCGCTTTCCACCCCGGAAGGCGGGCCGCGGTCGTGTCGATTTGCTATCAGTCGGTCCGTGGGCTACTACTGCTGGTGTCCATGACAGTGCGCTGATCGATTCGCCCGGGGTTCGGGGCTTTCTTCGGGGGTTTCGGGAGGGAGTTTCTCGATCATGTTCCATCGCAAGGGTGCTCGACACGTACTCGCCGCGGCGTTGCCGATCGCGGTGGCGGTGAGTCTGGTGGGCGCGGGCACCGGCTCGGCCGAGGTCGATCAGCAGACCCGCTACGCCGAAGGCCTGTCCAGTGTGGGGGTGACCGACGGCGTCGGCTACCGCAGCACGGTGGCACCGGATCTGAAGACCGTGTCCGCCTCGATCGACTCGGGCCGGTTCGTCGTGGCCGAGGACGGTGTCGTCGTCGAGTCGGCGGCGGGGGAGCGGATCGGGGAGATCCCCGCCGAGTTCCACACGGCCGGCGGCGAGGTCATCGCGCTGGCCACCGAGATCGCCGCCGATGGGCGCGGGCTCACGGTGACCCCGCGGATCACCCCGGCGGCGGCCACCGAACTGAAGGACATCGCCACCTCGCCCACCGCCCAGTTCCCCGATCCGGTGCAGAATGCCGCCGCCGTCGGAGCGGGCATCGGTGTGATCGCCGCTGCCGTCGTGTGCATTCCGATGATCACCACGATGATCCTGTACCTGCCGTGCGTCGGCCTGGTCGGGCTGCCGAACGCACTGGTTGGCGCGCTCATCGGCGCGGTGGTCGGCGCGGTCGCGCCGGATATCATCCCGCAGGTGCTGCCCTGATCGGCTGAGTTCGCGAGCGGCTCGCACCGGTTCTCCGGCGCGGGCCGTTTCGACTATTCGCGCACGACCTCGACCGGGTCGGTCAGCGCCAGGGCCAGTGCGGATTGCTGGGCCTGCCCACGCGGCGGCAGCGCTTCCAGCGCCTTGCCGGTCTGGGTATTGAGGTTGCCGACGATGTTCTGCATGGCGCCCACCCCGCTGGTGAGCTGCTCCATGGCCGAGACCAACTGCGCGCCACCCTGTTCGGCGAGCGCGGGCAGACCCTCGGCGAGGGCGGCGCCCTGGGTGAGCTGGTCGCGGGCGGTATTGAGCCGTTCGACCACGGTGCGCAGCAGCGTGCCCAGCTCGGTATTCGGGTCGACGGCCGCGCCGGTGAGCTCGCTCAGCCCGTCGAGCTGGGTGCCCGCCTGCTTCGAGACGGTCTGCAGCGCTTCGAGTTTGGTGATGATCTCGGCGAGCTGGGGATCGTTGGCGAACGGCAGGCTCCGCAGCGGCGGCAGGATCTGATCGAGCCCGGAACCCATGGCGGCCGCGCTGCGCTGCACCCCGGCGACGGTGACCCCGGTGGCGTCCAGCGCGTCCGCGAGCTGAGTAGCCTGCTTGGCCGCGCCGTCCACGGTCTGGTTCAGCAACTCGATGGCCGCGGTGAGCTCGCCCGCGCCCTGCTTGGCGAAATCGAGGAAGCCGAGCATCTCTTCGGCGCCACCGCTGAACTGGTCGGCCCCCGCGGCGGCCGCGTTCACGCCCGCGCTCAGCAGCTGGGCGGTGAACTGCACCGAGGTCATCTGGTTACGGGCCTGGGCGACGGCGGCCAGTGCCGCGTCCACACCCGAGGCGCCGATGCGATGGGTCACCACGTCGACCGCGCCGTTCACGGTGCCGGTGTCGGCGCCCTCGTGCGTGGTCACGGTGACCTTGGCGCGCTTCGGGTCCGGGGTGGCCAGGGTCGCCATGGACGCGGTGAGGTCGGCGGGCAGGGTGATCACCGCGGCGTAGTCGGCGGCATCGACCTCGCCTGGTTTGGCGAGGGTCCATTCGTAGCCGCCCGCGTCCTGCACGGCCTTGGCGACGCGTTCGCCGGTGGGGCCGGTATCGGCGTTCACCAGGGCGATGCCGGTCGGCGCGGAGTCCGGCCCGGCGCAGGCGGCCAGCGCGCCGCCGGTCAGCAGCGCGGCGACGGTGAGGCTGAGCAAGCGGGCGCGTTTGTCGATCACGGGGCGACGGTATCCGGCCAGTTGGCTGCGACTTCTGGGAGAGGTCTGAGAGTTCGTTGAGGAACCCGGTGCGCGGCGGTAGCTGCCCGGATGCTGGCCCACGGTTACCCGGCGTTTGCCCGGCGACGCCTCCTCGGCTCGATATGCCTTGTGTCACAACGGCTTACAAGATCGTGTTCGGTCAGGTACAAATCTCGAGTCAATCGACATCGAGAACGTTTCGATTCGTCCGGGGGTTTCGGGGAATCCTTGGGGGCGTCGGGAGGGAGACACCGAACATGTTCCACACCATCACTCGCGCGACCCGTCGCGTGGCCGTCGCCGCGTTGCCGCTGGCCGTGGCCACCTCGCTGGTCACCGCGGGCACCGCGGCCGCCGATGTGACCGTCGAGCGTCAGGCCGAGATCGCCACCGGGCTGTCGAGCCAGGGCGTCGCCGACGGGGTCGCCTACACCACCACGGTCTCCCCGGACCTGCGCACCATCTCCGCCACCGTCGACGCGGGCCGCTTCGTGCTCACCCCCGACGCCGTCACCGTGGTCTCCGACTCCGGCGCCACCGTGGGCGAGCTGCCGCTGAAGTTCGAGACCGTCACCGGCAACGCGATCGCGGTCGCCTCGGTGGTCTCCGCCGACGGCAAGACCCTGCAGATGGCGCCGCAGCTGTCCACCGACACCAGCACCGAGCTGAAGAACATCGCCACCGACCCGAACGCCGCCAACTCCGACCCGGTGCAGAACGCCGCGGCCGCGGGTGCGGCCATCGGCGCGATCGCCTCGGCCATCCTGTGCCTGCCCGCGCTGGCCGCCTTCATCATCGGCTACTTCGTCTGCGCGCTGCCCTCGGTGGTCTCCAGCGCCCTGACCGGTGCCGTGATCGGCGCGGTCATCGGCCTGGTGATCCCGGAGTCGGTGCCGCAGGTGCTGCCCTGATCAGCTGATCGATAACCGAGACCCCCGCGTCCAGCCGGACGCGGGGGTCTCGTCGTCAGTAGGCCCGGCGGATGGGCAGATCGATCACCAGCCGGGCGCCGCCGAGCGGGCTCTCGGCGAAATAGGCGTGCCCGCCGTGCAACTGGGCCTGCTGGGCCACCAGCGCCAGGCCGAGGCCCGAACCACCCTTGGTGGCATTGGTGCCGCGGGCGAAACGGGCGAAGACGGCCTCGCGCTCGCCTGGCGGGACGCCGGTGCCGTTGTCGTCCACCGCGATCACGATGTGGTCGCCGGGGTAGCGGTGCGCCGAGACCACGGCGTGGGTGGCGCCGCCGTGCTTGACCGAATTGGTGAGCGCGTTGTCGACGGCCAGGCGCAGCCCGGCGGGCAGGCCGAGGGTGATCAGCTCGGCATCGGTCTCGATGCGCACCCGCAGGCCGGGGTTGTGCCGCATGGCGTCGTGGGCGGCCTGGTCGCACAGGTCGGCGACATCGGTGGGCACGTGGTCGGCCTCGGCGGTGAGATCGCCACGGGCCAGCCGTTCCAGCGCGGTGAGGGTGGTCTCCACGCGGGTCTCGTTGCGGGCCAGGTCGTCGAGGATCTCGCGGCGCTGCTCGTCGGTGAGGTCGAGGGTGCGCAGCACCTCGAGGTCGGTGCGGATGGCGGTGAGCGGGGTGCGCAGCTCGTGGGCGGAGACGGCGGCGAAATCGCGTGCGGTCTCCAGCGCGGCGGCGGTCTCGGCCTGGGCCTCGTCGACCCGGGCCAGCATGGTGTTCACCGCGTCGGCCAGCTTCACCGCCTCGTCGACACCGGAACCGTCCACCGGGCGCGCCGGATTCGCCGGATCGGGGACGGCGCTGCGGGCCGAGACCTGCCGGGTCAGCGTGACGATGGGTCCGACCGCCCGCCCGGCCAGCAGCCAGCCCAGCGCCGCGGCCGCGGCCACCGCGACACCGGCGCCCGCGAGCACCCAGCGCTGCTGGTCGGCGGTGGCCTTGGCCGACTCGGTGGTCGGGATGGCCAGCGAGACGGTGCGGCCCTCCGGCTGGTTCTCGGTGGTGGTGAGCACGCGGTAGGGCTGGTCGTTCACCTCGACGGTCTGCGAACCGGGGGCCAGCGCGGGCAGCTGGGTGGAGCTGGAGGCGGTCACCTGGCCGTCGTCGCGCACGGTCAGCGCCATGGTGTTCTGCAGGCCGGTCAGGTTGACGAAACCGGTGGCCAGCACCGGCTCGATCAGCACGATGCGCGAGGCGATCTCCAGCTGCTGATCGGTCTGGGTCACGTTATTGCGTTCGATGGCCTGGAAACTGACGAAAGTCGCGATTCCGACGATCAGGACGGCACCGGCCGCGGCCGCCCCCGCGACCCTCGTTCTCAACGAAAACGATTGTCTCCGACGGCGTTTCGGCGGTGCCTCGGTCATTTGGGTTCCCGCAACACGAATCCGACGCCACGGATCGTATGCAGAATCCTTGGCGTGTCATCTATTTCGAGTTTGCGCCGGAGGTATCCGACGAACACATCGACGACATTCGTATCCGCTATGAAATCGTAACCCCACACCAATTCCAGCAGCCGTTCCCGCGTGAGCACCACACCGGCATTCCTGGCCAGGGTCGACAACAATTCGAATTCGCGTTTGGTGAGCTCGATTTCCCGCCCGTGCAGCAGCGCGCGATAACCGGCCACATCCACCTGCAGCGGGCCCACCGCGATGGCGCCGGGCGCGCTCGGCTCGGGCGTGTCGGTGCGGCGGCGCAGCAGCGCGCGGATCCGGGCTACCAGCTCGGCCAGCTCGAAGGGTTTCACCAGGTAGTCGTCGGCGCCGGATTCCAGACCCGCGATCCGGTCGTCCACCGAGGAGCGGGCGCTGAGCACGCAGATCGGCACCTCGTTGCCCATCGCCCGCAGCGCCGTCACCACCCCGGCACCGTCGAGCACCGGCATGTTCATGTCCAGCACGACCGCGTCGGGCCCGTGCTCGGCCACCGCGCGCAGCGCCGCGGCACCGTCGCGAGCCACCAGCACCCGGAAGCCGGACAGTCGCAGGCCACGTTCGACGGAGGCGAGGACGTCCTCGTCGTCATCGACGACCAGGACAGTAGCGGCGGCACGTTCGGTCACGGCTGTGACACTAGCGGCTGGCGCCGCGGTTCTCGGCGCTTGACTCCGCCTCTTCCCTCCCTGCGGGCACTCCTTCGTCGCACCCTCCGGTCAGTCCAGAGGCGGAGGCGCGCCGAGAACGGGACGCAGGGTGCCGCCCTCAGGAGGTGGGTGCGACCGGGTCGCCGTCGAGGTCCGGGGTGTCGGTGGCCGGGATGCCCAGGGGTGGGTTGGCCAGGATGCGGTCGGCCAGGGCGGTGAGGACGGCGGGGTCCTCGATGGTGGCGGGGGGTTCGACGTGCTCGCCCGCGGTGAGCTGGCGGATGGTCTTGCGCAGGATCTTGCCGGAGCGGGTCTTGGGCAGCCCGGTGACGATGATCGCGTCGTAGAGGCTGGCGATGGCCCCGATCTGGGTGCGCACCCGCTCGACAAGCTCGGCGCGCAACTGCTCCTGATCGATCTCGACACCCTGCTTGAGCACCACATACGCCAGCGGCAGGCTGCCCTTGAGCTCGTCGGGCATGCCGATCACGGCGCATTCGGCCACCGCATCGTGCCCGGAGATCGCGGCCTCGATGCTGCCAGCCGACAGGCGGTGACCGGCGATATTGATGACGTCGTCGCTGCGGCCGAGGACGTAGAGATAGCCGTCCTCGTCGAAGTAACCGGAGTCGCCGGTGAGGTAGTGACCGGGGAAGGTGGCCAGGTAGGAGCGGATGAACCGGTCGCGGTCGCGCCACAGGCCGGTCAGCGTGCCGGGCGGCAGCGGCAGCCCGATGACGATATTGCCCTCGACCCCGGCGGGCACGGCATTGCCGTTGGCGTCGAGCACCCGCAGCCGGTAGCCGGGCACCGGCACGCACGCCGAACCGGGCTTGACCGGCAGTTCCTGCAGGCCGAGCGGGTCGGCGCAGATGGGCCAGCCGGTCTCGGTCTGCCACCAGTGATCGACCACGGGGATGTCGGGGTGCTCGGCGAGCAGGGTGTCGGTGGCCCATTCGAAGGTGGCCGGGTCCAGCCGCTCCCCGGCGCAGAACAGCGCGCGCAGCTTGGACAGATCCGAGCGCCGGGCGATGGTGGCCTCGGGGTCGGCGCGGCGGATCGCGCGCAGGGCGGTCGGCGCGGTGAACAGCACCCGCACGTCGTGCTCGTCGATGATCCGCCAGAACACACCCGCGTCGGGGGTGCCGACCGGTTTGCCCTCGTAGAGCACGGTGGTGGCGCCCACCAGCAGCGGCGCGTAGACGATGTAGGAGTGGCCGACCACCCAGCCCACATCCGAGGCCGCCCAGAACACCTGACCGGGGCCGACGTCGTAGATATTGCGCATCGACCAGGACAGCGCCACCGCGTGCCCGCCGTTGTCGCGCACCACGCCCTTGGGCTTTCCGGTGGTGCCGGAGGTGTAGAGGATGTAGAGCGGATCGGTCGCCGCGACCGGCACCGGCTCGGCGGGCTCGACGTCGGCGACGGTGGCGTCCCAGTCCACCCAGCGCGCGGCCACGGTCTGCTCCGAGGCGGGCAGCACGTCGGTGGCGGGCAGGGGAGCGGGGAACTCGATGGTGGCGAACTGCGGCCGCTGCTTGACGATCACCGTGCGCACCGAGGTGGTGGTGGTCAGATCCAGCGCCTGCAGCACGATCGGCGGGTAGTCGATGCGGCGGCCGGGCTCGATCCCGCCCGAGGAAGTGACCACCAATACCGGCTCGGCGTCGTCGATCCGGGCGGCCAGTTCGGGCGCGGCGAAGCCGCCGAAGACCACCGAATGCACCGCGCCGATGCGCGCGCAGGCCAGCATCGCGATCACGGCCTCGGGCACCATCGGCAGATAGATCACGACCCGGTCACCGGCGACCACGCCGAGATCTCGCATCGCGCCGGCGAAGCGCGCGACCTCGTCGAGCAATTCGGCATAGGTATAAACGGTCGTGGTGTCCGTCATAGCGGAGACATATATGAGGGCGGCCTGATCGGCGTGTCCCCCCTCGGCGACGGTGCCCGCGCGCACGTGCCGGTCCAGCGCGTTCACGCAGGTATTGAGCCTGCCGTCGGGGAACCAGCGGGCCGAACGCTTGTCCGCCGCGTCGACGATCTGCTCCGGTGCCACGTCCCACTCGATCGCCTGAGCTGCGGCGGACCAGAAGTGGGCTGGATCGACCAGACTGGTCTGATAGACCGGCCGGTACTCGTGTTCGGTGTCCAAGCCCGTGACTCCCTAGCCTCGCTTCGATGCCCGCTCGATAGATCCAGATGATTGTGGCAGACTTCACGCGACACCCGAGGGGGTGCCGCGACCTTTGGTTTTGCCTGGAACGGGCAGGTCATCGCGCGGACCTCTACCGGGAGTGAGCCAAGAAGTTATTGATCCGTTAGAATCTGATGTCACTTATTAGGGCAGTCGTAGACGCAATTTCTCGGCCAGCCGCAGTTCTCGGCCAGCACCGCCTGGCGAGCCAGCATTGGTGTGAAGGTTCGCTGGTGGCGCTTGGTAGACCGCTTGGTATACGAGGCCAGTTTGGAAAGTGAGTGGGAGATGCGTGACGCCGCTAGGTCCGGCAGCAAGCGCTGGGCGCTCGGCAACTGGGACCTGCGCTGGAAGGTTACGGCCGTACTGGCCGTGCCACTCGCGGTCGCGGTCGGGCTCGGCGTGTCGAGGATTACCTCCGAGTTCTCGGAGGCCAACCGGCTCTCCAGCATCAACGAGCAGGTAGACACGATTCCGTCGGTCACCGCGCTGAGTGCTACCTCGGCGAAGGTGGCCGGTGGTCAGATGGTGCCCGCGGGGCCGAGCGCGACCCTGGTCTCCGACCAGGACCTGTCCGACCTCGACGCCGCCATCGCCGCCGCCGAGAAGTCGATCGGCCGGGTCAGCGAGCTGCCACGCGCGCACGCCGCGCTCGAGCGGATGATCGGCCAGGCCAAGGCGGTGCGGGCGCAGGGCAAGGCGCTGACCGCCTCGCCGGAGCCCGCGCTCGCCGCCGTCGAGCAGATGCGTAAAGACAGCGTCGACATCGTCGAGACCACCGTCGCGCAGGTCAGCGACCCGGTGATGGACACGGCCAAGCTGCGCCTGGTCGACTCGCTCAACACCCGTTCGCTGCTGGTCGACCAGCTCGCCGGTGCCTCCGAGATGCTGCGCGGCATGCCGACCGGCGTGCAGAACTTCCTCACCGGTGTCAGCACCGAGCGGCACCTGCTCGACGTGCTCGCCAACCGCTTCCCCGACGGTGACCGCGTGGTCGCCGACCTCAAGGCCCAGGCCGACCTCCGCAAGAACGCCATCAGCAGCCCCGAGGTCCAGGCGGGCAAGCTGCCCGTCGGCGACCTGCGGACCTCGCTGTACTCCAGTCTGTCCGGCTACGAGGGCGTCGTCTCGCAGGCGACCAAGGCCATCGAGTCCTCGATGGACGAGCTGACCAATGCCGCCGCCACCGGCGCCTGGTCCTACACGGCGGTCGTCATCGCGACCATCCTCGCCGCGCTGTTGCTCGCGGTGTTCGTGGCCCGCTCGATGATCGTGCCGCTGCACCGCCTGCGCCTGGCCGCGCTGCGCGTGGCCGAGTCCGACCTCCCGCACGAGGTCGCCCAGCTCCGCAACGGCGCCGCCCCCGAGGACGTGCCGCTCGAGCCGATGCCGGTGCGGTCCGACGAGGAGATCGGCCAGCTGGCCCGCGCCGTCGACGACATCCACGGGCAGGCGCTGCGCCTGGCCAGTGATCAGGCGCAGATGCGTTCCCAGGTCAACGACATGTTCGAGACCCTGGCCCGGCGCTCCAAGTCGCTTGTCGACCATCAGCTCACCCTCATCGAGGCGATGGAGTACGACGAGAAGGACCCGCGCCTGCTCGAGAACCTCTTCCGCCTCGACCACCTCGCCGCGCGCATGCGCCGTAACGGCGACAACCTGCTCATCCTCGCTGGTACCAAGCAGCGCCGGACCAAGTCGGCCCCGGTCGAGATCGCCGACGTGCTGCGTGCCGCGATCTCCGAGGTCGAGGACTACGAGCGGGTCAAGCTCGGTGCCACCCCGCGTGGCTCGCTGGTCGAACCGGCCGCCTCCGACCTGGCGCACCTGTTCGCCGAGCTGCTCGACAACGCGCTGCGGGCCTCCCCGCCGGAGACCGACGTCAAGTTCACCTTCGCCCAGGCCCACGACCAGGGTCTGCTGATCGAGGTGGCCGACCGCGGTATCGGTATGCCGCCGCAGGAGATGTCGGAGATCAACCGCAGGCTCGAGCAGACCGCCGAGCCCGGTCCCGACACCGCTCGCCACATGGGTCTGTTCGTGGTCGGCCGCCTGGCCGAGCGGCACGGGCTCACCGTGCGGCTGCGGGCGACCTTCGACACCGCGCGCGATCCGGGCGTCACCGTCACGGTGCACGTGCCGGTCGGGCTGATCGTCTCCGGTGCCGGTGGCCCGGTCGTGGCACCGCAGCAGGCGCCCGCGCCGCAGCAGCCCCAGCAGCAGCGCCCGGCCCCGCAGAACCAGCCCAGCACCATGCAGACCCGGGCGATCACCCGCACGCCCGGCGGCAACATGATGGTGACCGTCGATCCCGGCGTCAGCGGGACCGAGGGCGGGCTGCCGCAACGGCAGCCGGGCAACTCGATGGCCCAGGGTGCCCAGGAGGGCGCGGCCGAGCAGTCGGCGCCGACCCTGCGCCCGTCCGCACCCGGTCAGGGCAATGCCCCGCAGCGGGGCAAGCTCGCCGCCGCCGCGCTGCCCAAGCGCACCCTGTCCCCGGGTGGACCGCCGCGTCCGCCCGCCGCGCCGGGTGCCCCCGGCCAGCCCGGCGAGTCCAAGCCCGCCGGTGCCCCGCAGTCTTCGGCCGGTGGCCTACCCGTGCGTCAGCCGGGTGCCAACGGCGCTCCTTCGCGCGAGTCGGCCGCGCCCGCGGGCGGCCTGCCGCCGCGCGAACCGGCCAAGCCGCAGCAGACCCCGGGTGGGTTGCCGCAGCGCTCGCCGGGTGCCAACGGCGCCCCGCCGCGTGACCCGTCGGCCGGACTTCCGCAGCGCGGCGACCAGGCCAACCGCCTGCCCCAGCGCGACCAGCCCGGCGGTCTGCCGCAGCGTGATCCGGCCAGTGGCCTGCCGCAGCGTGAGTCGACCGGCGGTCTCCCGCAGCGTGATCCCGCCGGTGGCTTGCCGCAGCGTGAGACGACTGGTGGTCTGCCCCAGCGTGACCCGGCGGGCGGTCTGCCTCAGCGTGAGTCGACCGGTGGACTCCCGCAGCGTGACATCGCTGGTGGTCTGCCCCAGCGTGAGACAACGGGTGGACTCCCGCAGCGTGATCCGGCTGGTGGCTTGCCTCAACGCGAAACCCCGGGCGGCTTGCCGCAGCGTGAGACGACCGGTGGTCTACCCCAGCGTGAGACGACTGGTGTTCTCCCGCAGCGTGATCCGGCCAGTGGCCTGCCGCAGCGCGACACCACCGGTGGACTCCCGCAGCGTGACCCGGTGACGGGCCTGCCCCAGCGCGATTCCGCCGCCACCCCGCGTGACCCGGCCACCGGGCTCCCGCAGCGCGGTACCGGTGCGCCGCAGCGTGACTCGGCACCGATCCAGCGTGACCCGTCGTCCGGCCTGCCGCAGCGCGGCGCGGGCAACGGTCTCCCGCAGCGTGAGCCGACCCCGCGTCTGCCGCACCGCGACCAGACCGGCGGCCTTCCGCAGCGTGACCCCGCCAGTGGCTTGCCGCAGCGGGAAACCACAGGTGGTCTGCCGCAGCGTGATCCGGCCGGCGGCCTGCCCCAGCGGGGCGCGGGCTCGGGTCTGCCCCAGCGGGCGCCCGCGGCCGGTCAGCCACAGCCCCCGGCCGACGATCCGTCCGGCCCGAATGGGCTGCCGCAGCGCGCCCCCGGCGCTACTGTGGTACCGCAGGCGACCGCGGGGCCAGGAGTGGCTCTGCCGCAACGGGATCGGGAACCTGCGGGGCCGGAGAACGCTGCGTCGGCAGGGCGCGATCCGGGTCGGCACAGTTTCCGGTCGAATCCGGCCAAGGCTGCGTCGTTCTTCCAGACCAGGTTGCAGCCGGCACCGGAAGGCGATTCCGTCATGGGCGGAACGCCGATCTTCGCGGAGATGATGTCGGCGTGGCTCACGGACGAGAATTCCGACCGGTCCCAGATGGCCGCCGCCTTCGAATCACCCGGTGACGAGGGTTGGCAGGCCGCGCGCCGGGCCAGCGAGGCCAAACCCGAGGTCCGTACCGCCGCGGGCTTGCCTCAGCGCAATCCGGGCGGCAGGCTCGTGCCCGGTGGTGTCACCGGCAAGGCCGACAGCACTCCGCAACGTGATCCCGAAACGATCAGGTCCAGCTTGAGTCGTCACCAGCAGGGCGTCCGGGATGGCCGCGCAATGAAGGCAATGAACCTAACCGGAGATAAAGGAGACCGATGAACCCCGATCTAGGTGGTACGAACCGTCAGCTGGATTGGCTGGTTTCGAACTTCGCCAACGAGGTTCCTGGCGTAGCCCATGCCGTCCTGGTCTCGGCTGACGGCCTGCTGATGGCCGCGAGCGCCCAGCTCCCGGTCGACCGCGCGGAGCAGCTGTCCGCGGTGACCGCCGGCCTGGCGAGTCTGTCCGTCGGCGTGTCGAATCTGTTCGAAGGCGGTACTGTACTGCAGTCCGTCGTCGAGATGGAGCACGGTTACCTGCTGCTGATGGCAGTGGGCGACGGCTCCTACCTCGCGGTCCTGACCAACACCTCGTGTGACATCGGTCAGGTTGGCTACGAAATGGCTTTGTTGGTCGAGCGTGTGGGCCAGACCGTCCAGGCCACGCCACGCGTCACGATGGGTTCCTGATGGTGGGATGGACATAGACGATCACCGCATGGGGAGCGCCGAGCCCAGCCTCGTTCGCCCGTACTCCTTGACTGCCGGCCGCACCAGGCCGGCGGTCGAGTTGGCGCTGGAGGCACTCGTCGCATCGCATCCGGTCGCCATGGAGCGGCAGTTCGAACTGAACAACCTCGAAACGTCCATCGTGGAGTTGTGCAGGCAATCGCCGTCCGTTGCCGAGATAGCTGCCCAATTGGGTATACCCATCGGTGTAGCGCGGGTTCTCGTCGCCGACCTCATCGAGGCCGGTCACGTGCGAGTCTCGGCGACTTTGAAAGACGATTCCAGCGACGATGAACGTCGCGAGCTGATCGAAAGGGTTCTCAGTGGACTCCGGCGTATTTGATTCGACGGCGCAGGTCGACACCCGCACGAGCAAGCCGACTTCGGCGAAGATCGTTGTCGCCGGTGGCTTCGGTGTCGGTAAGACCACGTTGGTCGGTGCGGTGTCGGAGATCGTTCCGCTGCGCACCGAGGCGCTGGTCACCAACGCCAGTACCGGAATCGACAACCTGACCGGTATTCCGATGAAGTCGACCACCACGGTGGCGATGGACTTCGGCCGCATCAGCCTCGCCGACGACCTGGTCCTGTACCTGTTCGGTACCCCGGGCCAGTACCGGTTCTGGTTCATGTGGGACGACCTGATCCGCGGTGCCATCGGCGCCGTGGTGCTGGTCGACACCCGCAGGCTGGAAGACAGCTTCGCCGCTGTCGACTACTTCGAGGCTCGCGGTCTGCCGTTCCTGGTGGCGCTCAACGAGTTCGACGACGCGCCCAAGTACCCGCTCGAGGACATCCGCCAGGCCCTGGCCGTCCCCGCCGACGTGCCGATCATGTCGATCGACGCGCGTCGCCGGGAGCCCGCCAAGCAGGCCCTGGTCTCCCTCACCGAGTACGCGCTGCGCAAGGTCATGCAGGGCTACTGACCGGACGGGGCTGCCGCGATGAAGGCCGCAGCCCCTGTTCCCGGCTCCCGCTAGGCTCTGTTCGTGCGCATATCGGCGAATGAGCTGCTGGGTCAGCTGCTCGATTCCGGGACCTTCGTGAGCTGGGATCGGCCTCCGGTCGAGCCCCCGATCACGCCGCGCTACCGCCAGGAGCTGGTGGAGGCCGCCGTGCGCGCGGGCACCGACGAGTCGGTGCTCACCGGCGAGGGCCTGCTGCGCGGGCGCCGGGTGGCGGTGATCGCGTGCGAGTTCGCGTTCCTGGCCGGGTCGATCGGTGTGGCCGCGGCCGAGCGGATCGTCTCGGCGGTCGAGCGCGCGACCGAACTGGGCCTGCCGCTGATCGCCTCGCCGACCTCCGGCGGGACCCGCATGCAGGAGGGCACGGTCGCCTTCGTGCAGATGGTGAAGATCGCCGGTGCGGTCACCGTGCACAAGGCCGCGGGCTATCCCTATCTCGTCTACCTGCGTGATCCGACCATGGGCGGTGTGTTCGCCTCCTGGGGATCGCTCGGTCATATCACCTTCGCCGCGCCCGGCGCGCTCATCGGTTTCCTCGGCCCGCGCGTCTACGAGGCGCTCTACGGCAAGCCCTTCCCGCCCGGGGTGCAGACCGCCGAGAACCTCTATCGCAATGGCGTCATCGACGGGGTGGTGCCGGTGGAGGTGTTCCGCCGCATCGCCCATCGCGCGTTGAGCGTGGCCAGTGGCGCGGTGCTGCCGGTGTCGGCGGAGCCGGGATGGGCTGCGCCCGTGCTGAGTCCGGTGACGGCGGCCAATCCCTCGGCCAGCGCCTGGGATTCGGTGTTGAGTACCCGGCGGCCCGGCCGACCGGGCATTCGTGACCTGTTACGCCATGTCACGCAACGGGTTCCGCTCAGCGGCACCGGCCAGGGGGAGTCCGATCGCACCGTGGTGCTGGCCCTGGCCCGCTTCGGCGGCCAGCCCTGTGTGGTCTTCGGCCACGATCGCGCGGGTCAGCGCGGCGAACACACCATGGGCCCGGCCGCATTACGTGAGGCCCGGCGCGCGATGGCGCTGGCGAAGGAGCTGCGGCTGCCGCTCGTGCTGGTGATCGACACCGTCGGCGCGGCCCTGTCCAAGGAGGCCGAGGAACGCGGCCTGGCCCCCGAAATCGCCCGCTGCCTGGCCGATCTGGTCACCCTCGACACCCCGACCGTGTCGATCCTGCTCGGCCAGGGCACCGGCGGTGGCGCGCTCGCGCTGCTGCCCGCCGACCGGGTGCTGGCCGCCGGACACGGCTGGCTCGCGCCGCTGCCGCCGGAGGGCGCGAGCGCCATCGTCTTCCGCGATACCGCGCACGCGCCGGAACTGGCCGACGCGCAAGGCATTCGCGCCATCGACCTGCACCGTGACGGCGTGGTCGACCGGATCGTCGGCGAATACCCGGACGCCGCAGCCGAACCCGTGGCCTTCGCCCGGCGCATGGTACTGGCCGTCACCGAGGAGCTGGCCGCGCTGCGCGCCACCCCGACCGGTGAGCTGCGTGCCCTGCGGCAGGTGCGCTACCGCCGCCTCGGGCTCACGGGGGTGGTCTACTGACTCGCGCCCCGGTTCCTACCCAACCCGGACTCGGGGAAACACGCAGGTCGGCGTCGTTGACGGTACGGCGAAGCACTTCTACGGTCGGAAGGGTGACCTTCCGTAGCGCAAGCAGCCCCGTTCCCACCATCGTGCTCAACGACGGGAACGTGATCCCGCAGCTGGGGTTCGGCGTGTTCCAGGTGCCCGCGGACGATGTCACCGGAGTGGTGGCCGAGGCGTTGAAGGTCGGCTACCGCAGTATCGACACGGCCGCGGTCTACGGAAACGAGGAAGGCGTAGGCCGCGCCATCCGTGAGTCGGGCATCCCGCGCGACGAGATCTACCTGACCACCAAGCTGTGGAACGCCGATCAGGGGTACGACACCACCCTGCGGGCCTTCGATGCCAGCATGAAACGTCTTGGTCTGGACTATCTAGACCTGTATCTCATCCACTGGCCGGTGCCCTCGGCCGCGCGCTACGTCGACACCTTCCGCGCGTTCAAAGCACTCCAGACGGACGGCCGGATCGGCTCGATCGGCGTCTCCAACTTCCGGGTGATCGACCTGGAGACCCTGATCGCCGACACCGGCACGACCCCCGCGGTCAACCAGATCGAACTGCATCCCACCCTCGCCCAGCGCGACCTGCGCCAGTACGGCGCCAACCACGCCATCGCCACCGAGGCGTGGAGCCCGCTGGGCCAGGGCACCCTGCTCGACAACCCCACCATCGCGAGCATCGCCGAGGAACTCGACCGCACGCCCGCCCAGGTGATCATCCGCTGGCACCTGCAGCTGGGCAATATCGTCATCCCCAAGTCGGTGACGCCCTCCCGGATCGCCGAGAACTTCGACGTGTTCACCTTCGAACTCGGCGCCGAGGCCATGGAGGCGATCAACCGCCTCGACAACGGCACCCGCGTGGGCCCCGACCCCGGCACCTTCAGCGCCGGTCTGGACTGATCCCGAGATACCCCGTCAGTTCGGCGGCCGCCGCGCGCCCGGCCCGGTTGGCGCCGATGGTGCTGGCCGAGGGTCCGTAGCCGATCAGGTGGATGCGCGGGTCGACCTCGACCTGGGTGGCCAACCGCCCGGTCATGGTGATCCCGCCGCCGGGTCCGCGCAGCCGCAGCGGCGCCAGATGATCCAGCGCGCTGCGGAACCCGGTGGCCCACAGGATGACATCGGCCGCCTGGAACCGCCCGTCGGCCCAGCGCACGCCGTCGGGCTCGATCCGCTCGAACATCGGCAGCCGGTCCAGCGCGCCGCGATCGCGGGCGGCCCGCAGCCGGTCGTCGAGGGGCAGCCCGGTCACCGAGACCACCGAGCCCGGCGGCAGTCCGCGCCGCACCCGGTCCTCCACGATCGCCACCGCGTCGCGGCCGTCCTGTTCGGCGAACGGTGTCTCGCGCCAGCGTGGTTCGGTGCGGGTGACCCAGGTGGTGGAGGTCACCCGGGAGATCTCGTCGAGCAGCTGCACCGCCGAGATCCCGCCGCCGACCACTACCACGTGCTTGCCAGCGAACTCGGCGGCGGTGCGGTAGTCGCGGGTGTGCAGCTGGCGTCCGGCGAAGCCGCTCGCGCCCGGATACACCGGGATGAACGGGTGTTCCCAGGTGCCGGTGCCGTTGATCAGGCCGCGCACCCGCAGCGTGCCCGCGCCTTCGGTCTCGACTTGCAGCACCTCGCCGCGCCCGGCGCAGGTCTGGCCGTCGGCGGTGCGATCGCAGACCACCCGCACCGATACCTGGCGGTGTACGCGCAGGTCGAAGCGCTTTTCGTAGAGTTCGTAATAGTGTGGCACCGCGGTCGCGGCGGGCGCGGATGCCGAACCGGGCGGCAAGGTCTCGGCGAAGGACATTCCGGGCAGATCGTGCACCCGGTTGACGGTGGTGAGCGTCAGCGAGGGCCAGCGGAACTGCCAGGCGCCGCCGGGACCGGGCGCGTGGTCGACGATCAGGAAATCGCGTTCGGGCACCAGCCCCCGCCTGCGCAGGTGATACCCGGCCGACAGCCCGGCCTGGCCCGCGCCGATCACCAGGATGTCGAAGTCGGTCGCCACAGCCGCCGATGGTATCGCCTTGCGTGGCGTCGACCCCGGCCTGTGGCAAAGTGAAGACGTTCAGTGAACCCGTCCTTACTGGGGAGGATCCATGCTCGGCGTGACCCGTGACGGTGACGTGATCACGATCGAATTGCAGCGCGAACAGCGCCGCAACGCGCTCAACGAGGAGCTGGTCGGTCAGCTGCGGACCGCCATGCTCGACGCGGTCGACCAGGGTGCCCGCGTCATCGTGCTGACCGGCCGCGGTCCCATCTTCAGCGCGGGCGCCGATCTGACCGGGGTGTACTCCGAGTCGTTCCTGACCGGCCTGCTCGACATGCTGCACACCATCGAAGCGCTTCCGGTGCCGGTGATCTCGGCGATCAACGGCGGCGCGCTCGGCGCTGGCGTGCAGCTGGCGCTGGCCTCGGACCTGCGGGTGATCGAGCCCGACGCGTACATCGCGGTGCCCGCCGCCAAGCTGGGCATCTCGGTGGACCGCTGGACGGTGAGCAGGCTGGTCTCGCTGATCGGCGGCGGACCGGCCCGCACCATCCTGCTCGGCGCCGAGTCGGTCTCGGCCGACGACGCCTACGCCTACGGCTTCGCCAACAAACTCGGCACCCTGGCCGATGCCAAGGACTGGGCCAAGTCCATCGCCGCGCTGGCCCCGCTCTCGCTGCGGGCGATGAAGCTCATGCTCAACGACGACGGCACCAGGGAACCAGCCAGCGCGATCCAGCAGGCCGCGCTGGAAGCCGCCTGGAGCAGTGACGACGCGAAGGAGGGCCGATTGGCTCGGCAGGAGAAGCGCCCCGCGAAGTTCGTGGGCCGGTGATACGCCTCGCGCGCGTCGCGGGGTCGGTGGCGAGCTCGCTCGGGCTCGCCTGGGTGGCGCGCGCGGTGTGGGGTCTGCCTACCGCGCTCGGCGCCGGGCCGTCGGCCATCGAGCCGACCGCCCTTGGCAAGTCGTCCTATCGTGACGGCCGCTTCCACAACACCGAACCCAGCAGCATGCTCGCGGCCGGTGCCGCGCCCTCGCTGCTGTGGTCCGGACTCACCAAGGGCCGAGTCGGCAGGCCCGGTAAGCCGGTGCCGCTGGTCACGCCCGCGGTGCCCGAGCAGGCCGCCGAGCTCGCGGTGACCTGGTACGGGCACGCGAGCGCGCTGATCGAGCTCGACGGCTACCGCGTGCTGGCCGACCCGGTGTGGAGCGAGCGCGTCTCGCCCTCGCCGCTGATCGGCCCGGCCCGGCTGCACCCGGTGCCCGGCGCGCTGGCGACGCTGCCCAAGGTCGACGCGGTGATCATCTCCCACGATCACTACGACCATCTGGACAAGGCCACCGTCGACGCCCTGGTCCGCGGCCAGCTCGCGCCCTTCGTGGTGCCCACCGGGATCGGCGCGCACCTGCGGCACTGGGGTGTGCCCGAGTACCGCATCATCGAGCTGGACTGGGGTGGCTCGGTCTCGCTCGGGCACGGCAAGGACGATCGCGGCCTCACCATCACCTGCGCCGAGGCCCGGCACTTCTCCGGGCGCGGCCTGGTCCGCAACACCACGCTGTGGGCGTCCTGGGCGCTGGCCGGGCCAAGCAAGCGGGTCTATTTCGGCGGCGACACCGGCTACACCAAGGCGTTCGCGCAGGCGGGCGCGGTGCTCGGCCCGTTCGACCTCACCCTGCTGCCCATCGGCGCCTATGACGAGCGCTGGACCGATGTGCACATGAATCCCGAGGAGGCGGTGCGCGCGCACGCCGACCTGTGCCTGGGCGATCCGGGCTTCGGGCTGCTGGTCCCGATCCACTGGGCCACCTTCAATCTGGCCTTCCATCGCTGGGCCGAGCCCGTGCGGCGGCTGGTCGAGGCCGCCGACGCGGCCGGAACGGCGACGGTGGTGCCCAAGCCGGGCCAGCGGGTGGTTCCGAATGACCTCCCACCACGGGTGACGTGGTGGGAAGATGTGGAGTGAACCTCCTCGCGAAAGGAATTTCGGCAGATGAGTCTCGTGGATACCTTGAAGGGCCTGCTCGGTAAGGGCAAGGACGCGGCCGCCCAGAACGCCGACAAGATCAACGACGCGGTCGACAAGGCCGGTTCGTTCATCGATGAGAAGACCGGCGGCAAGTACAGCGACAAGATCGAGAAGGGCAAGGACGCGGCCAAGAAGGTCGTTCCGCCGCAGCAGCCCGGTAGCGGGCCTGCCACCGGCGGCCCCGCCCCGACCGATCCGGGACCGCAGGCCTGATTCGGCACGCGGGGGCCGGGCATCGGTCCCCGCCGCCGGACCGCGTCGATGGTCCGCCGGGAGTTCCGGGGCGCGCCGGGTGAACCGGGCATCGAGGTTGAGCTCAGCAACCTCGACAAGGTGCTGTACCCGGCGACCGGAACGACCAAAGGCGAGGTGATCGCCTACTATTCGGCGATCGCCCCCGCCCTGCTGCCCCACGTCGTGGGGCGGCCGGTCACTCGTAAGCGGTGGCCCAACGGCGTGGATCACGCCGACTTCTTCGAGAAGAACCTGCCCGAGCACGCGCCCGCCTGGATCACGCGGGTCGCCATGGAGCATTCCAGCCGTCGGGTGGTGTATCCGCTGATCGACTCCGAGGCGGGCATGGCCTGGCTGGGTCAGCAGGCCGCGCTGGAAATCCATGTGCCGCAATGGCGTTTCGACGGTGACCAGCGCGGGCCCGCCACCCGTATCGTGCTCGATCTCGACCCCGGGCCCGAGGCCGGGCTGGCCGAGTGCGCGCGGGTGGCGCTGGCCGTGCGCGAGATGGTCGCCGGGATCGGCATGCGTGCCTTCCCGGTCACCAGTGGTAGCAAGGGAATTCACCTCTACGTGCCACTGGACCCGCCGCTGAGTTCGCGCGGTGCCTCGACCGTGGCCAAGCAGGTGGCCACCAATCTCGAACAGCTGCACCCGGATCTGGTGACGGCGACCATGGCGAAATCCGCGCGCACCGGCAAGGTGTTCCTGGACTGGAGCCAGAACAATGCCGCCAAGACCACCATCGCCCCGTACTCCCTGCGCGGTCGCGCTCAACCGCATGTCGCCGCCCCGCGCACCTGGGCCGAGCTCGAGGACTCGGATACCTTGCGCCAGTTGCGTTTCGACGAGGTACTGGCCCGGTGGCACGCCGATGGCGACCTGCTCGCGGAGCTCGACCCGGCACTGCCCGACGCGCTCAGCAAGTACCGCAGCATGCGCGATCCGGAGCGGACCCCGGAACCGGTGCCCGCCGCCGCGCCCGCGCCCGGCCCCGGCAATCGCTATGTCGTCCAGGAACATCACGCGCGCCGCCTGCACTGGGACGTGCGCCTCGAACACGACGGCGTGCTCGCCTCCTGGGCCGTCCCCAAGGGCCCGCCCACCGAGCCGAAGCACAATCGCCTCGCCGTGCGCACCGAGGACCACCCGATGGAGTACCTGGACTTCCACGGCACCATCCCCAAAGGCGAATACGGCGCGGGGGAGATGACCATCTGGGACTCGGGGACCTTTCTCACCGAGAAGTGGCGCGAGGACGAGGTGATCGTCGAACTCGACGGTGAGCGTCTCCAGGGTCGCTACGCCTTCATCCAGACCAAGGGCGACCAGTGGCTCATGCACTACATGCGTGATCAGAGCCGACGGGAAGCGGTGCCGGACAACGGGTCCGGTGCACTCCCGCGCGGCCTGTCGCCCATGCTGGCCACTGCCGGTGAGGTGACTGCGCTGTCGGCCCGCGAGTGGGCGTTCGAGACCAAATGGGACGGGTTCCGGGTGATCGTCGAGGTCGACGACGGCACCGTCACCGTGCGCAGCCGGGCGGGCAATACCGTGACCGCCCGGTACCCCCGGTTCGCCGCGCTCGGTCAGGAACTGGCGAATCACCGGGTGGTCCTGGATGGGGAAGCGGTGGTCCTCGATGCCGCCGGACTCTCGGATATCTCCGCGCTGCAAGCGGATTCGGCACGGGCGATCTTCGTCGCCTTCGACGTGCTGCACCTGGACGGCACCTCGCTGCTGCGCAAGAAATACACCGACCGGCGGGCCGTGCTCGAGGCGCTGGGCAGGCTGGCGCCGTCGCTGAATGTGTCGGAGCTGCTGGATGGTTCGGGTGCCGAGGCCATGGCCGACAGTCGTGATCAGGGGCAGGAGGGCGTGGTCGCCAAGCGCCGGGACTCGGTGTATCAGCCGGGCAAACGGGCCCAGACCTGGCTCAAGGAACGCAACTGGCGGTCCAGGGAGGTGGTCGTCGGCGGCTGGCGGCGCAGCGAGAAGCGGCAGTTCAAGTCGCTGCTGCTGGGGATTCCGCACGAGACCGGGCTGATCTACATCGGCCGGGTCGGCACCGGCTTCGGTGACGAACAGGCGGGCCGGATCGCCGCGGAACTACAGCGCCTGCGTCGCGATACCTCGCCGTTCGCCAATGAGATGACCGCCGACGAACGCCGCGACGCGCAGTGGGTCGAACCCGAACTCACCGGCACCGTCCGCTTCCAGGCCTGGACCGACACCGGCAGGCTGTGGCACCCGGTGTGGGACGGTCTGACCGGTTCCCGGCACTGAGCCCTGTCCACGAAAGCTGTGGTGTTGCTAGGGTGATCGCGTTGGACCGGTTGGACACACGAGGAGTGCACGGTGGATTTCAAGAACCTGGCGGGCAAGGCGATGGATCTGGCGGTCAAGAACGCCGACAAGGTCGACGGCGTCATCGACAAGGCCGGTGATGTGGTCGACGCCAAGACCGGCGGGAAGTTCGCGGGTCAGGTCGATTCGGCCCAGGAAGCCGCCAAGAAGGCGCTGCGCGAACAGCGCTGATAATCCTGCGGGCCCGCCGCCACGGGCCCGCAGGATCAGCGTGCCGAGAGTTTGCCCGGAGATTGTTCGCCGGGCTCGGCACGATTGTTCCGCTGGCACTCTCGCGCCGGGCCGGTCGTGGCTTCGGCGCGAGAGTGGCTGTGGTGCGGGCTAGTTGGTCTGCTGAGCCCACTGGGTGGTGCCGGGCGGAGCGGCGAGGGTGTTGATCAGGTCCATGCCCGCCACGATCAGGGTGGGACCACCGACGATCAGGCTGCCGATGATGCCACCGACGCTGGCTCCGGTGATGAAGCCGGGAACGGCGCCGATGCCGGGGATGACCACGCCGCCGACGATGAGGCCGATGACCGCGCCCAGGCCCATACCGACGAAACTGCCGATAGCTGTCGCCAGACCGAAGGTGGAGGCGAAGTTCGCCTGTGCGGCATAGTTTTCCGCGGGCGAGGCGACCGGCGTCAGGTTCGGCTTGGCCGCCGCGACATCCTTGACCGGGGTGATCTCGAGGACTGTCCGATCCTGGCTGACGGAGTGCGGCAGCGGGTATTCGAAGCTCCCGTC
The DNA here is from genome assembly GCF_037034205.1 of Nocardia sp. SSK8. Classification (NCBI taxonomy): domain Bacteria; kingdom Bacillati; phylum Actinomycetota; class Actinomycetes; order Mycobacteriales; family Nocardiaceae; genus Nocardia; species Nocardia sp. SSK8. The sequence continues at coordinate 119,548 of NZ_JBAGKD010000014.1, read as the reverse complement.
GCGCACGGACAGCGGCAGCGCGACCAGCGTCCCACCGGCCTCGTCGCGGATCTCGACCCCGCTGCCGGTGACTTCGAAGGTGCCGTGGGTCAGCGTGGTAACCACCTTGTTGCCGACCAGCTCGGTGCGGTAGTCGACATTGGGGGTGACCGGGTCGGCGTGCGAGATTCCCGTGCCGACCAGTGCTGCCGCGAGCGCAGGGATAGCGACCGCGGCGATCTTACGGATGATCATGTAACCATTCCCATCTGGTTCATCAGGTGACGTACCCAAACGACAGCGCCGCGGTCGTGGCTCCCCCGAGAACCGAGTGACGGCGCGTAAAGCGGTCCAGCTCGAATTGTCGTTGAACCATAGCCCGCTATCGGGTTGCCGACGAGGGAATTCCGATTTTAAACCTGAGTTTTCTCATAGATATTTGCTATGAGATCAGTGCAGGATGCTGATCGCCCGCGCGATCACCAGCGTGGCGATGACCAGCGAGATCGCCGACTGCGCGAGCATCACCGCCTTGCACCAGCGCGAGAGCGGCAGCACGTCGGCGGGCGCGAAGGAGGCGGCGTTGGTGAACGAGAGGTACAGGTAGTCCAGGTACTCCGGGCGCCAGTCCTTGTCGGCGGTCGTGGGGTCCTGCATCTGCGGAAACAGGAAGTCCGGCACCGGTTCCCGGCCGTTGGCCCGCGCCGCGGGGCCACCCCGGTCGAACTCCCAGTACCAGAGCGAGAAGGCGATCACGTTGGTCGCCCAGATCAGCGCGCCGCTGCCCAGCAGTTCGGTCGGCTCCTGGTCGACCTGGCTCGCGACGATATCGCGCACCAGGCGCATCGCCGAGAGCGCGGTGGTGATGCTGATCAGCCCGGTCAGCACGAGGCTCAGGCCGCGAATCCAGCGCTCCTCCCGGTCCATCCGGCTCGGGTTGACGATCACCAGGATCGCCAGCACGCCCAGTTCCAGCGCGGGCAGCACCCAGGCGGGCGAGGGCAGGAACTCGTTGGGCAGCAACACCTGTACCACCACGATGCCCAGGACCGCGGCGGTGGCGGCGAGCCGGGACTCGCCCTCGCTGGGCAGCTGCCAGGTGGGTACCGCGCGCTCGCTGTCGGTCACGCGAGTCAGTATCGCCCGTGGTGGGCGCGGTGGCGGGGAGGCCGGGCCTCAGAGCGCGGTGCCGAGCACCACGCCGCCCGCGCACACCACGCCGACGATCAGCAGCGCGACGGCGTCGTCGCGGCCGGGCTTGCTCGGGTGCGCGGTGAGCATGCCGGTGCCGCCGCGCGCGGTGATGGCCTCGCCGAGTTCGCCCGCCCGGCGCGAGGCCACCGCCATGCAGGCGGTGAGGATGTCGATGAGCGGGTTCTGGTCGGCGGCGCGGTGCAGGAGGTTGTCCTTGGGGCGCAGCTTGCGGGCCGCGCGCAGCACCCGGATCTCGTCGAGCAGCAGCGGCAGGCCGCGCAGGGTGAGCGCGACGACCACGGCCCACTCGTCCACGGGCAGGCCCAGTTTGCGCAGGGGCGCACCGAGTTTCGCCAGCGCGGGCGCCACCTCACCCATCGGCGTGGTGTACGCGATCAGGAACGACGCGGCCACCAGCACCATGCCGAACACGAACACCTGGGCGTAGCCGAGCAGCGCCTTGGTGCCGATCGGCGCGTTGATCAGCGCGCCCACCGCGACCAGCCCCCAGAACCACCACGGCAGCCGCGGCACCGTGCGGATCGGCAGCCGGGCCGCGAGCCAGATCACCACCAGGAAGGCGATCACCAGGCCGAGCACCGGCCACATCGGCAGGAACATCAGCAGCAGACTGATGCCGAACGCGGCGATCATCTTGGTACCGGCCCAGAGCCGGTGCACCACACTGTCGACCGGAACCTCGCGTAGCAGAACGGTGCTCATCGGATCCCCGGTTCCTTGTGTGGTGGATTGTCCAGGCGCCAGATCGGTCCGCGCCCGGCCGCGGTGGCGACCGGCTGGCGGGCGGTCTCCACGATCACGCCCGTGTCCAGGTGCACCGTGCGGTCGCACACCGCGGCCATATCGGCCACGTCGTGCGAGATGACGATCAGCGTCAGCCCCGAATCCCGCAGCCGGGCAAGCAGTTCCACGATCTCGGCGCGGCCCTGCGGGTCCAGGCCCGCGAGCGGTTCGTCCAGCACCACCACCTGCGGGCGGCTGGCCACCATCGCGGCCAGCACCACGCGTTTGGCCTGGCCGCCGCTGAGTTCCTCGATCGAGCGGGCCGCCAGCGTGCGGTCGAGGCCGACCGCGTCCAGCGCCTGCCCGACCGCGCCGGACCCGGTGGCCCGGCCGCCCCAGTCGGCGATCTCGGCACCGACGGTCTGCTTCTGCAATTGCAGGCGGGAGTGCTGGAAGGCCAGCGCGATATCGCCGATCTTCCTGGCGACCGGGGCGCCGCGCAGGGTGGCGCGGCCCTCGCTCGGGTCGACCAGCCCGGCCATGATCCAGGCCAGTGTCGACTTGCCCGAGCCGTTGCCGCCGACGATCAGCAGCGCTTCGCCCTGGCGCACCGACAGGTCGACGCCGTGCAGCGCGGGCGCCTCCCACGGCGTGCCGCGGTGGTAGGTGTGGCGCACGCCGGACAGTTCCAGGATCGGCGCGCCCATCGGGCGGCGGCGCTGGTCGCGGGCCGGTTGCGGCCAGCTGGCCAGGTGCTCGACCATCCGGCCGTTCGCCAGGTGGATCACCCGGTCGGCGGCGGCGGCATCGGCTTCGTGATGGGTCACCAGGACCACCGCGGTGCCGTGGCGGCGGGGGAGTTCGGCCAGCAGGGCGACCAGGTCGCGGCGGCCATCGGGGTCGATCATCGAGGTCGCCTCGTCGGCGATGAGCAGGGCGGGCCTGCGGGCCAGGGCCGCGGCCACCGCGAGGCGCTGCTGCTGGCCACCGGACAGGGCCGCGGTCTCGCGCGCGCCCATCCCGGCCAGGCCGACCTCGGCCAGCAGGCCGTCCACGTCGACCTCGGCGGCCAGCTCGGCCGACAGGCCCCACACCACGTCGTCGGCGACCGAGACGCCCAGCGTCTGGCTCTCCGGGCGTTGCAGCACCAGCGCGGTACCACCGAGCTCGCCCAGCCCGGCCGAGCCGGGACGCACCACGGTGCCGGTCGTCGGCGGCCTGCCCGCCAGCACGCGGGTCAGCGTGGACTTGCCGGACCCGTTGTGGCCGACCACGGCCACGAACTCGGCGGGCCGGATGGTGAGCTCGATCCCTGACAGCGCCTCGGTGCTCGCCCCGTCGTACCGGTAGCCGACCTCGTGCAGGCTGACCGGCAGCGGGGCGATCGGCCGGTCGTCGGCGGGGGCGTCGAGGCGGTCGCTGCCAGGCAGCCAGGCCAGCCGGTCCAGCACCGAACCGAGCACGAACCACGAGATCACCGCGCTGGTGATCACGCCGAGCGCCACCGAACCGCCGATATAGAGCCACCACCAGCGCAGCACCGCGTCGGTGGCCTCGGCGGTCATCCGGCCCAGCGGCTCGAGCTGGGGCTGGCGCGCGGCCAGCTTCTCGATGCCCTCGGCGGTATTGCGGATGGCGTCGAAGAACAGCTGCCTGGTCCGGCTGAACAGCAGCAGGGTGCCCACGGTGAACAGCGACCAGCTGATCCCCGCCACCACCGACCACGCCAGCACGGTGGGCAATCCGCCACCGCGGCGCTTCACGGTGCCGATGATGCCCGCCAGGGTGGCCGCGCCGAGCACCCCCAACGCGGGCATGATCCCCGCGGCCACAAAGGTGACCAGGGTGGCGGCGATGGTCGCGGTGACCAGGGCGCGCAGGCGGTAGCGGTGCGCCAGCAAGCCCAGCGGGACGGCCGCGACCAGCTGGAGCGCGGCGGCCATCGGGACCAGCGAACCGACGGTGATCAGGCCGACGGTGAGACCGGCCATCACCGCGGCGGTGGCCAGTTCGATCGGGCGTAGGGGTCCGCGGAGCTGCGCCGCGGGCGTGTCTGTCACGCGTCCAGTCTGCCAGGAGCGGCTGTGCGAACTGTGAGAGCTGGTGGGGGGTTTCCGGCCCCGAAGTCGTCAGGCCGGGGGTTCGGAAAGCCAGCCGCCCATCGCGACGGTGCGGAAGTGGGTTGTCAGGCCGAAGGATTCGTCGATGACGTGGAGGGCGATGGCGGGGTCGGGGGCGTAGTCCATGACGCGGTGGGGTGGGGTGACCTCCCAGGTGCCGCCGAGGACAGAGGCGGTGCTGGGGCAGGTGATCATGGGTTTGCCCGCGAAGGTGGTGGCGATGGGGGAGTGAGCGTGGCCGGTGAGGGTGCCGACGATGCGGGTGTCACCGGCGACGACGGCGGCCAGGCGGCCGGGGTCGGCCAGGGCGATCACGTCGACGATGGGGCTGAACAGGGGTTTCGGGGGGTGGTGCAGGGCCAGCAGGATGGGGCCGTCGGCGGGTGCGTCGGCGAGGGCGGCGCGCAGCCAGTCGTAGGTGTCCTCGTCGAGGCGGCCGCTGGGTTCGCCGGGAATGCTGGAGTCGAGCATGAGTACGGTGAGCGGGCCGACGCGGTGCGCGCTGTTCACGGGGGTGGTGGTGGCGGGTTCACCGAGGAATTCGGTGCGCAGGGTGGCGCGGTCGTCGTGGTTGCCGGGCAGCACGTGTACGGGGATGTCGGAGCGCAGGGCGAGGCGGGCCTCGGCGTACTGCTCGGGCTTGCCGGAATCGGTGAGGTCGCCGGTCACGAGAATGACGTCGGGCCTGCGCGGCAGCTCCGCCAGGTAGCCCATCACCGCCGCTACCCGTTCGGTATTGCGTGCGCTGAGGTCGAAGTGGGTGTCGCTGAGCTGAGCCGCCAGGATCATCGGCAGTCGCTTTCTTCTCTGGGATCGCTCCGTTGCGTCAGAGTGCGCCGGTATGACTCATCGGCACCCATCCAGGCTAGATGACCTGCGCTTATCCGTCTCCATGAGCCGCACCACCACCCGAAACCCGACCCCCGGTCTGTGTCGGCCCTCACTGTCCGGAAATCTGTGCGCGCCTTCGTCCCTGAGTCGTCTGCGGGCTGTGCGGAGCAGGTAAGGCATCTTGATGCCTGAACTTGACGGCACTATGATGTCATCATGCGAACCACATTGACTCTGGATGCGGATGTCGCACGGCTGGTCGAGGACGCGGTGCATCGTGCCCGGTCATCGATGAAGCAGGTCATCAACGATGCGCTACGTCGAGCGCTGAGTCAGCCACGCGCGCAGGGCGAGGCGTTTCAGCAGCAGGTGCATGTGGCCACCCTCGCGCCCGGGCTGGACTTGGCCGGATTCAACCGGCTGGCCGACGAGCTCGAGGACCAGGCCATTGTCGATTCGATGCGCGAGCGTGGCGCGTCGTGATCGTTCCCGACGTCAACCTCCTGCTCTACGCCACGATCTCGGTGTATCCACAGCATGAGGCAGCCAAGTCGTGGTGGGAGGACGCGATCAACTCCGGCGAGGAGATCGGGCTCGCCGCACCGGCCGTCTTCGGGTTCATCCGGATCGCGACGAATCCACGGGTGATGTCGCCACCGATGTCCATCGATACCGCGCTGGACTTCGTCTCCGACTGGTTGCGTCAGCCCAACGTCAGCCATGTGGTTCCCGGGCCGCGCCATCTGGAAATCGCCTTCGAGCTGCTGCGTAAAGAAGGGACGGGCGCCAACCTGACAACAGACGCCCAACTCGCTGCTCTCGCGATCGAATACGACGCGGAGATGGTCTCCAACGATTCCGACTTCGCCAGGTTCGGACAACTCCGCTGGCGAAACCCGCTCCAGCCGACCGGTCGGTGAGGGGCCCCGCACGGCCGAAGAAGTTGTGGCCGGTGCTGTTGCTGCTGCTGGTCAGCCTGATGGTGCCGACCATGTACTCCGACGTGGAAACCCGGCTGACGGCCGAATCCGCCTGATACCAACGGCGAGCTAGCCGCGTGAACCGTCGACCGCCTGGGCGGCGGTGTGGAGGAGTTCGGTCCCGGCTCCGGCGCCGAAGGGCGTCCAGAAGTCGGGGCCGGGGGTGGCCTCGAGGGCGAGGATCGGGGGTGTCAGCCAGTCGGCGTCGAGGGTCAGGCGCCAGGAGTGCAGGTGGGTGCGGGGGTGGGTGGCGGTGCGGTCGAAGAGGGGGTCGCCGAGGATGGGGTGGCCGATCCAGGCCAGCTGGACGCGGATCTGGTGGCGGCGGCCGGTGATCGGTTCGACGGCGAGCAGCGCGTGGTCGCCGTGCCGGGCGACGGTGACGAAACGGGTCCGTGAGGGGTAGTTCTTGGCGGGCAGCAGGTCGGCCTCGTCGACGAACCAGCGATCACCCGCGCGCTGGATGGCCTCGCGCTGCGCCGCGATCCGCACCCGGTTCTTGCGCCCCACGCTCAACGGCAGATCGATCTCACCGCGCTCGGGCAGCTCCGCCCCCGACACGATCGCCAGATACCGCTTGCGCGCCGTCTGCTTGTTGAACTGCTTGGTCAGCTGCCCGTGCGCGGCCAGGTCGGTGGCCAGCAGCACCAGCCCGGAGGTCACCTTGTCGATCCGGTGCACCGGATACAGCCGCGTCCCGGCGGCCTGGGCCAACTCGACCAGATCGGTGTCGTGCCGCTCCCCGGTCACCGAGATCCCGGCCGGTTTGTTCAGCGCGAGCACCGCGTCGTCGGCGAACACCGTGTACCGGTCCCGCACGCCCTCCCAGTCCATCTCCACCCGCATACCCTAGGCAACGGTGTCGTCTCGCCGCACGTCGGTGCTCAGGCCGGGCGCAGGCGGTGCGGGCGCAGGCGGTTGAAGCCGCGGACGCGGACGCTGCGCAGGTGGCGGATGGCGAATTCGGGGTTGCCGTCGAGGGCCGCGGCGGCGGCGTCGTCGATGAGGATATTGCCGGGGCGGGCCACGCCGGTGAGGCGGGCGGCGATATTGACGACCGAGCCGTAGAGGTCGCCGAAGCGCTGGAGGACCTCGCCGTAGGCCAGGGCCACCCGCAGCTCGGGGGTGCCGCCGACCAGCATGGTGGACTCCTGGATGGACAGCGCGATGCGGGCCGCGTCCTCGGCGGTCTCGGCGGCGAACATCACCTCGTCGCCCACGTTCTTGATCACCCAGCCGCCGTTGTCGGTGATGGCCGAGGTGGTGGTGGACTCGAAAGCCTCCAGCAGCGTGGACAATTCGTCCGGGTGCAGGTGCCTGGTCAGGCGGGTGAAGCCGACCATATCGGCGAAGCCGACGGCCAGGGTGCGCAGCGAGCCCTCGGCGCCGGTGGTGTCGTCCATGACCCGCGCGGCCGCGGCGGCCAGATGCCTGCGCCACACATACGACTGGAGCTGCTCGATGCTCGCCATGGTCGATTCGGTGGCTGCCCTGACCCGTTCGTCGAGCGGCAGCGCCGGATCGGCGTCGGCGACGCGCGCCTTGATCTCGGCGACCACCAGGTCGGCCTGCCATTCGGCCAGCCGCGCCATGCCCTGTCCGATGGTGCGGGCGGCGGCGGCCTGCTGCCGCAGGCCGGAGGCTGCCACCACCTTCATGCTGCGGAAATTGGTGACGGCGGTGATGTCGAGCTGGGTGTAGTCGACCTGGTCGTCATCGGTGGCGGGGAACCCCAGCGCGGTCCACAGCCGCCGCGATTCGGCCTCCGGCACCCCGGACTGCTCGCCCACCTGGGTGCGCGTGTAGACCCGGGGCCCACCGAGCAGCGCCTCGTCCACCTCGCGCTGCACCAATTCGGTCATTTCGCCGTCCGACATACGCAAACTCTACGACGCCCGCCCGACACCCCGGCGATTCCGCGCACCGACCCTGGACACTTCACAGCCACCGGAGCTGGTTCCTTACCCGAAAGTGCGCAACTACCGGGCAAAGTGCGTACTTGTGGGGCCGCGCGGGTCGCGCCGAGACTCGTCAGCAGCGGAGATCGCCGGATCTCCCGGACGATCGGAGTCGGGATGAACAAGTCGGTGACCGTGCTCGGAACCGGGTCGATGGGCAGTGCCTTGGCCACCGCCCTGCTCGCGGCCGGGTACCGCACCCACGTCTGGAACCGGACCGCGTCGCGCACCGCGCCCCTGGTGGCCGCGGGCGCGATCGCGCACACCGCGAGCGCCGAGGCCGTCGCCGCGAGCGCGCTGACCATCGCGGTTCCGGTCGGTTTCGACGCGATCCGCGAGAGCCTGCCCGCCGATGCGCTCGCCGGTCGTGACCTCGTCACCCTGAACAGCGGAACACCGGCCCAGGCACGGGAATTCGCCCGTTGGGCGCACTGCGGCGGCGCCCGTTATCTCGGTGGCGCGATCAAGAATGTCCCGGCGGCGGTGGGCGATCCGGACACGCTGCTGTATTTCGGCGGTGACCGGCAGGTCTTCGACGACCACGCCGACACCCTGCGCGTCCTCGGCGGCGACCTCGAATTCCTCGGCCCCGCACCGGATCTGGCCGCCCTCTACGAGTCGGCCGTCGGCGCCACCCTGCTCCCGGCCCTGTTCGGCTTCCTCGAAGGCGCGGCGATGCTGGCCGCGCGGGGGCTGCCCGCGCACACCATGGTCGGGCACTCGGTGAAGTGGCTGCGGATGATCGAGTCGATCCTGCCGGTGCTGGCCGAGGAGATCGACAGCGCCGACTACACCCGGCTCGGCTCGTCGATCGCGCTGTTCCACACCGCGCTCGACGACGACGCCCAGCTCGCCGCCGAAACCGGGGTCGACCTGTCCTGGCACGCCCCGATGCACGACCTGCTGCGACGCGCGGTCGCGGCAGGCCGTGGCGATCAAAGCGTCACCGCGCTGTTCGAGCTGATCCGGGCCTAACGCAGCACGCTGTAGGTGGCCGCCAGCACGAAGCCGTGCTCACCCACCTCGCAGCTGACCGTGCCCTGATACCCGACACCGCAGGTGGTGTTCTCGAGCGTGATCCGATGGCCCTCCGGCAGCACTCGCGCGTCCGGGTGGGTGAAGCCGGGTTCTTCCGCGGTGACGAAGTGCGCGGGCTCGACGATCCCCACACGCAGCTGATTGCTGCCCTCCGGCGCGTCGATCGGCACCGCGTCGCAACCCGCGGGGCCGTTGTTCCAGTAGATGGCGCAGTGGCGGCCGTCGGGGGTGGTGAAGAAGACCGAGCCAGCGTGTTCGGGGCCGGGCACCTGGAAGTCGACGGGGTCCAGCGGGGTGTAGTCGTCGAGTTCCGATTGGGCGGTGGCGGGACCGGCGGCGATCAGCGCCAACGCGAGCCCGGACAGTGCGGCGAGCATGGATCGATACGACATACGACGTCCTCCCTCTCGTGTTTCTGATATTTCGCCTTGCTCACGAACTCTGTTAACGCCTGCCTGGATATCACCCGCAACGTGTGACGCGCCAGGGGTTCCCCGCTCCTAGCGTGAGCCGCATGGGCTCTGTCATCGGTGATCTGCTTCCGCTGGCGGTGGGTGTGGCGATCTCGCCGATCCCGATCGTCGCTGCCATTCTCATGATCCTGTCCAAGAACGCGGGCGGTGCGGCGAAGGGATTCGCGGCCGGGTGGGTCGGCGGGATCCTGGCCGTCACCGTGGTGGTGACGCTGCTCGCGGGCGTGCTGGGCGATTCCAGCGCCAAGGAACCCTCCGCCGCGGCCGCCTGGATCAAGATCGTGCTGGGCGTGCTGCTGCTCGCGCTGGCCGCCAAACAGTGGGCCGCCCGCGCCGACATCGCGGTCCCCGGCTGGATGCAGGCGATCGACACCTTCACCGTGGTCAAGGCCGCGGGCCTGGGCGCGGTGCTCTCGGCGGTGAACCCGAAGAACCTGCTGCTGTGCGTGTCGGCGGGTGTGGCCATCGGCGCGGGCGGGCTGAGCGCGGGCGGCGACCTCATCGCGATCGTGGTGTTCACCCTGCTGGCCTCGTCCAGCGTGCTCGCCGTGGTGATCGGTTACGCGCTCGCCGCCGACAAGCTCGGCCCCACCCTCGACCGCGCCCGGCAGTGGTTGCAGGCCAACAACCACGCGGTGATGGCGATCGTGCTGCTGGTGATGGGCGCGGTGGTGGTCGGCAAGGGCATCGGCGGGCTCTGAGGGGGTTGGGGTGAAGTCGTGGCCGGTGTTCGAGTCGCTGCGCGGGTATCAGCGCGGCTGGATCAGACCCGATGTGATCGCCGGGCTCACGGTCTGGGCGGTGCTGGTGCCCGAGGCGCTGGCCTACGCCTCCATCGCCGGGGTGCCGCCGGTCGTCGGTCTCTACGCGGCGGTGCCCGCGCTGGTCCTTTACGCCGTGGCGGGCAGTTCACGGCACCTGGTGGTGGGGCCGATGTCGGCGACGGCGGCGCTCTCGGCCGCGATCATCACCCCGCTGGCCGGTGCCGACGGTGGACGCTACCTCGCGCTGTCCACGGCACTGGCCGTGGCCACCGGCATCGCGGGCCTGCTGGCCGGGCTGATCCGGCTCGGTTTCATCGCCGCGTTCATCTCCGAACCGGTGCTCAAGGGTTTCATCGTCGGCCTGGCGCTGACGATCATCATCGGCCAGGTCCCCAAGCTGTTCGGCGTGCCCAAGCACGAGGGAAACTTCTTCGAACAGACCTGGGGACTGCTGGGGAATCTCGGTGACACCCAGTGGCGCACACTGCTGATTGGCCTGCTCAGCCTGGCGATCGTGCTCGGCGTGAAGCGCTGGCTGCCGCTGGTGCCCGGTTCGCTGCTGGCCGTGGTGTTCGGCATCGTCGCGGTGCGGCTGTTCGGGCTCGACGACAAGGGCGTCGACATCGTCGGCCACATCGACGCGGGCCTGCCCACGGTCGGCCTGCCCGGCGGTGTCGGCTTCGACGACTACATCGACCTGCTCGGACCGGCCGTCGGCGTGCTGCTGATCGGGTTCGCCGAGGGGCTCGGCGCGGCGAAAACCTATGCGGCCAAGGCGGGATACTCCATCGACGCCAACCGCGAGCTGCTCGGGCTGGGTGCGGCGAACCTGGGGTCCGGGCTCGGGTCGGGCATGGTGGTGAACGGCAGCCTGTCCAAGACCGCGGTCAATGGTGGTGCCGGGGCGAAGACGCAGGTCAGCGGGCTCGTCGTCGCCGCGCTCACGGTGCTGACGTTGCTGTTCCTGACCGGCCTGTTCGAGAAGCTACCCGAGGCCACGCTGGCGGCGGTGGTGATCGCCGCGGTGATCGAACTCGTCGATATCGCCGCCCTGCGCCGCCTCTACCGGGTCTGGACCCACCTGCTCGGCAGCATCTACGGCCACGCCGCCCGCGCCGACTTCCTGGCCGCCCTCGCCGCCATGCTCGGCGTGCTGCTGTTCGACACCCTGCCCGGCCTGCTGATCGGCGTCGGCGTCTCGGTGCTGCTGCTGGTCTATCGGGCCTCCCAGCCGCACATCGCGGCACTGGCGAAATCGGGTGGGCTGTGGGTCGATACGGCCCGCCACCCCGACCTCACCCCCCGCCCCGACCTGCTCGTCGTCCGGGTGGAATCGGGCCTGTTCTTCGCCAACGCCGACTACGTCAAGGAGCGCATCCAGCACCTGTGCACCGACTGCACCCGCCTGGTTGTCCTCGACGCCGAAACCTCCCCTGGCCTCGACGTGAGCGCCGCGGAAATGCTGCTCGACCTGCGCAACACCCTGGCCCACCGCCGCATCGACTTCCGCATCGCCCGCTCGGTCGCCCAGTTCGGCGACACCCTCGGCTCCGCCGAAGCGGGCGACACCCCCATCGGCATTTACCCCACCGTCGCCGCGGCCGCCACCGACCTCCCCGAACACCCGCCGACCCCCCGCCAGAAGTGAGCGTCATCCGTCTCAGGGGCTCGGTCGTCGGTGGGGTTCGTTCGTTTCGGTTCGGGGGGAGGTCGGGGTGGGTAGGGTCGGGGGTTCGGAGTGGAAGGTGGGCGTGGTGGGAGTCAATCAGCGGGCGGCGGTGCAGATGAGCGCCGACGAGATCGCGCGGTTTCTGGACCGGAGCCGGGTGCTCACGCTGGCCACGCTCGACCGGGCGGGTAAACCGCACTTGACGGCGATGTGGTTCGGGCACATCGACGGGGTGATCTACTTCGAGACCAAGGCCAAGTCGCAGAAGGCGGTGAACCTGCGCCGCGACCCCACCATCACCTGTATGGCCGAGGCGGGCGACACCTACGACCAGCTGCGTGGTGTCGCGATCGAGGGCACCGCGCGCCTGCTCGAGGACACCGCCGACCCGGAGTACTGGAAGGCGGCCGTCGACATCTACGAGCGCTATGTCGGCCCGTACAGCCCCGAGGCGCACCCGCTCGTCGAGGCCATGATGAACAAGCGCATCGTGGTGCGCGTCGAGCCCGCCCGGGTCCGCTCCTGGGATCACCGCAAGCTCGGCCTGCCCGCCATGCCGCTGTCGGGCAGCACGGCCGAGCCCGCCGCGGACTGAAGCACCGCGGCCAGCGCCGCGGCACCGTCGACCAGGGCCAGCGAGCGCGCGGTCAGCGCGTCTTCCCTGGCCGCCAGCGCGGCCCGCAGATCCCCGGATCCCCCAGCCCGCACCAGCTCCGGCAGCACCGCGCGCAGCTGCGGAATGCGATACCCGGCCTGCCGCAACTGATGCACGATCCGCGCGTCCCGCACCTGCGTGGGGGAGTAGCGCCGGGCGGTACCGGCCCGATCCGGCACCACCAGACCGCTCACCTCCCAATGCCGTAACGCCGACGCCCGGATGCCGAGCGCACCGGCGAGTTCGGCGATGGTCAGCGCGTCCGAACCCCGCACCTCGGCGATCGGCTCGCCCGACATCGCCGCCGCGGCCCGCACCGCGAGCCCGAGATCGACCCGCTCGGTGTGCAGCCGCGCGTGTACCTCGTCGAGCGCCGCCAGGGCTTCTCTGGTGCGCCCCGCCTGCACCGCGCGCAGGATCGCCCTGGCCTCGACCGGCCCCGCCCCCGCCGCCAGCGCCCGATAGGCCAGCGCCGAACTCAGATGGACCCGCCGATACACCCGATGCCCCCCGGCCGTCCGCTCGGCGGGCGGCAGCACCCCCGCCCGCTCCAGATTCCGCACCTGCTGCACCGAGTACCCCGCGCCCCGCGCGACATCGGCGGTGCGCCCGACCACCGAGTTGAGGTTATCCACCGAAACCCCCAGGACATCGTCGGAAAAGTCCACACAAGCACATGAATGAGACGCTCGAACCATGACGATAACCGACATCATCGACTACATCCGCGGCCTAGGCGGCGTGCTCGTCCTCAGCCCCACCGAGGGCAGCGGCCACCCGGAACTCAGCTTGGGCGACCACTTCTTCTACTACGCCCCCGACGGCGAGGTCCCCACCCGCACCCAGCCCTTCGCCACCATCGTCACCAAGGACTACCCCGGTGACGACCGCTCCCACCTCGACCGTCCCGGCGCCTTCCGCGTCAATATCGCCGCGGGCAAACAGGCATTCCTCGACCACGCCCGGCCCGATACCGACCCGAGCGTCCCCGACACCGTCCACGCCCACCCGGTCTACGGCGCGGCCTCCTGGCTGGCCGTGGTCGACCCGGCCGAGCGCACCGAAGCCACGGTCCGCGCGCTCCTGCGCACGGCCCACGAACGCGCGCGGGCACGCGTCGAACGCCACGCCGGGTGAGCGCCCGCCGCTATCGATTCCGGCGTTTCCCGGACGAACCGCGCCTCGATCTGCGAAGCTCGACAACCCGCTCGGCGGGGTGTTGATGCAGGCAGGGGACAGGAATCGGTGCCAGCATGGAGAACATGGTGGACGGCGAGGTCGTGGTCGGCGGCCCGGTGATCTCGACGGCGGCGGTGACGCCGCGCGAGTCCTTCGACATGTGGTCCTCGATCATGAGCGAATCGGTCCTGCCGTGTTCGATGGAGCCGCTCGGCGAGGGGCCGCACTACGGCTCGCTGACACCGCAGGTGATGGCGGAGGCCATCTCGATCGCCGTCGCGTCCAACTCCGCCGAACTGGCCCGGCGCACCCCGCGCCACATCGCCCGGGTGCCCGCGCCGTATGTGCTCGCCGGGCTCACCCTCGCGGGCGTGTCCGAGGTGACCACCGGCGAGCACCGGCAACGCGTGCCGATCGGGTCGATGTTCCTCATCGACGGCGAGCGGCCGCAGGAGGCCAGGACCTCGGCCTACACCGCGCTGCTGATCCGGGTGCGCAAGGACGCGCTCATGCGGGCATCGGGCCTGCGTGAGGACAGTTTTCCGGCCTTCACCCTGGTCGAGCCGGTCGCCCACGGCGCGCTGGTCACCGACTTCTTCCGCAGGCTGATCACCCTGCCGGGGGAGACGATCGGCGCCGTCCCGGTGCTCAACGCGGGCATCGAACTGCTCGGCGCGGCGCTGGCGCTGGGTGGCGGCGTCGCGGCGAGCCCGGCGAGCGAGACCCTCGAACGCGAGCATCTGCTGCGCTACCTGCGCGACAACCTCGCCGACCCCCGCCTGACCGTCGACCGCATCGCCGACGCCTGCGGCATGTCCCGGCGCACCCTGTTCCGCCTGCTCGGCGACGAATCCGGCGGGCCGATGGCCCTGCTGCGCACCTTGCGCATCGATCGCGCGCGCCAGTTGCTGGCCGCCGCGCCGGACCGCACGGTGGCCTCCATCGCGCACGCCTGCGGGTTCACCGGTGACCGCAATTTCTATCGGGTCTTCCGCGGCGAGACCGGAATGACGCCCGCGGAGTACCGCGAGATCGTGCTGTCGATCGGCCGGAGTGGCACGGACGGTCGCTAGAAAGTAGCTGTTGTCGGTCCCGGCGTCAGTCGGATCACGGTGCGGCGTGGGACAGCCCAGCGACGGGTACCTTTCAGTTACCAGTTCAACAGGGTGTCCGCGTGGTAACCGAAAGGGGTAGCCATGTCCGTCGAGCATCGTTTGCTGGGTGCCGGAGTCAGACCCGTGCGACGGGCCCGCTCGGCGGGCGTCTCGCTCGGCCCGGTCGAACTGATCACCGGCGGCATGCTGCTGAGCGCCGTCGGGCTGGCGATGATCGGCCCGCTGGCCGCCGCCGTCCTCATCCGCTACAACGGCGCGGGCCGCACCGACGCCGCCGCGACCACGCCGGTGATCCTGCTGGCGATCGCCGTCGTCGCGGCCCTGTCGGTGGGCGTGGCGATGTTCGTCGCCGCCTACCGCCGCACCCACTCCCGCTGACGGCTCAGGCCGCGGCCAGCAGCGCGATCCCGCCGACGAGCAGGGCGAGCGTCTTCACCACTTCCAGCCCGATGTAGACGTAGTGGCCGCCCGAGCGGGGCGCGTCCAGCCCGGCCAGCACGGCGTCGCTGCGCCGGGTCAGCCCGGGCCGCACCGCGATCAGCTGCACCGCCAGCGCGAGCACCGCCGTCACCAGGGCGGCGAGCGCGGTCGCGCCGGGCGGGTCGAGCATCAGCGTCACGAGCACCGCCGCGGCCCACAGGATCTCGAACCCGTTGAGCGCGCGGAACACCAGCCGCCCGATCCCCAACCCGATCGCCAGCGTCACCTCCGGCGCGCGGAACTTCAGCGGAGCCTCGAGGAACGAGATGGCCAGCACCATGCCCAGCCAGACGAACACGACGGCGACGGCGACAGCCGATGCGGTACCCATGCCTCGATTCTGACCGACGACGCCGCCGCGTGGGGTCAGTCGAACTGGGCGGCCAGCCAGTCGATGGTCTGCATGCCGAACAGATCGGTGCCCCAGCCGTAGAGGTCGGTGAGCATGGTGAGCATGCCGCAGTCGGTGGGCTGGTAGGTCACGTCGGTGCCCTGCGCGCGGTAGGCGTCGGCCAGGTTACGCGCGTCCTGGGCGGGCACCAGCGACATGAACGAGTCGTCGGCCGCGCACGAGGCGATGAGGACCTTCGTGCCGGGCGCGCCGGAGCGGCCGAGCAGATTGTCGTCGAAGGCGCGCTGGAAATCGGGCTCGTCGGCGGGGCTGCGGCCGGTCGCGAACAGCGCGTGCAGCGGGACGAACGGCATCGTGAAATAGGCGTCCTGGCAGCGCGTGCGGTAGAAATCGGCGACCGCGCGCCCGATCGGATTCAGCTTCTCGTCGACCCGCATCTCCGGATACCGCGGCTCGAGCCCGAGCAGCGTCGCGAACCCGAACCCCGAGCCCACCGACCCGTCGGCCACCCGCAGGAAATTGCGCTGATCGACGACCATCCCCTCCAGCACCGTCGACTTCACATTCAGCTCCGGCGCGTAGGTGGGCTGCAATTCGGCCGAGAACGCCGCCCCCACCCCGCCGCCCGCGATCCCGAACAGCGCCATCTGCGCCGCCGGATCCAGCCCGGCCTCGCCGAAGTTCAGTGCCGCGCGGGCCCCGTCGAGCTGGGTGTGCGCGGCGTACTTGCCCGCGAACACCCCGTGCGGCGCGCGGTCGGCGTCATTGCCGACATCGGAGATCATCACCGCGTAGCCCTTGCCGAACATCAGCGCCAGCGGACCCAGCGCCGACCAGGACGACCCGTCGAACGGGGCGCCGCCGGTCCACTGCGTGCTCGGATGACACGACCAGCCGACGCTGTCGTTGGCCTCCTGATACGAGATCAGCTTCTTGTCCGCCACCGGCTGCCCGTCGCGCGGGATCATCAGGATCCCGGTGCTGATCTCCGGGGTCACCCCGTCCAGCCCGGTGGTGACATACATGAGCTTGTAGGCGTCCAGATTCGCCGGTTTCAGGCCGCTGAACAGCACGTCGACCTTCTTCGACTTCAGCAGCGTGCCCGGCCGCTCGGTGCCGGTCAGCGGCGGTTCGGCGTAGAACGGGTCGTTCGCGAGCAGACCGTGGAAGATCTCTTCCGGCGAACCGGGCGTGGCGCCCTGCAGGGAACCGACGACATACCCGTTGAAGATCTCGCCCAGGCCCGGCGTGCGCGGCGGCACCGGTTGCGCCGCCGCGATTCCCGCACCACCCAGCACCAGCGTGGCGGCCAATGCCGCGATCGAATACTTCATCAATTCACCGCCGTTTCCCGCTCGACCGGCGTGATCCGCAAGCCGCGAATCGCCGAGTCCAGCAATTGCGGAATGGTCAGCAGCGGCCGGTGCGATTCCATCTGGACCTCGTAGGGGGTGCGCATGGTCGCTTCCAGCGCGGGCCAGTTGTGCTCGACCTGGTCCTTGTATTTGGGGAGCAGTTCGGTGGTGATGTAGTCCCAGCGCGGATCCAGTTCCGACCAGTTCCAGTCGGGCAGGGGCAAGGTCAGCAGCGCGGGTTTCCCGTCGGCCATGGTGAACGGAATCCGCACCGGCCGGAATTCCCGCGGCGGCCGCACGCCCGCCACCGACGGCGAGCCCGCCGCCCCGCTGGCATAGGTGATCGCCTCGCCGACCGCGCCCTTGTAGGCCCGCGCCTGATTCCACTGCTCGCCGATGACCCAGTCCTGCTCGCGCCGCAGCAGCAGGCCGTTGCCGCGCGCGACGCGGTCGTCGTCACCGGAGGCGATATCGCGCCAGGCGTTCATGATGTCCTCGCCGAACAGCCCCGCCGCCTGGAATTCGGCGAGCGCGCCGAGCCCCTCGGTGACATACGCGTCGTGCATGGGCATCAGATCCGAGAAGATGTTCTTCTGCATCACCAGGATCGCGCCGATCAGATACCGCAGGTCCGCGGGCGTGATCTGCGATCCGGCCTCGGCCAGCGCGAACAGCCCGCGCGGCAGCAGGGCCAGTGCCTGGGGGCCCGCCACCTGCCGCACCGCCCCGATCACCGCCCGCGCCGACTCGGCGATGCCCGGCGTGCTGTAGATATCGGTCATCAGCTCGAAATCCTCGAGCCCGCCTCCGAAATCGGCGCCGACCTGCCCGCCCATTCCCGCCCACTGCAACTCGCGGTGTGCCAATTGCAGGTCTTCGTAATACCGATACGAATTGATCAGATTCTGCCGATTGGCCCGCACCCCCGCCCGCGGATCCCAGCTTCGCAGGTCGATCCCCGCTTTCCCGGTGACATCGACCAGCCAGTACTGATACAGCAACGCCGCATAACGCGGCGGCGCCACCCCACGCGCCCTGGCCGCGTCCAGCAACTCCCGCAACCGCGCCCCGTCATAGGGCAATTCCGGATTCACCCCACCCGGTCCCTGCGCCGCGTCCCGGTTGACCAGCGGCAAATCCAGATAACGCGCCAATTCGTCCTCGGCGCCCACCGGCGCCGCCACCAGCCCCAGCCCGGCGACAGTAGCGAGAGAAAGCGCGGCCACCCGCAGAAATCTGCCGATCCGCATCAGTGTTCCAGCCTTCCGAAAGACGACCGTCTGACCGAGCACGACACACTCCGGCTACGCAAACACACGTTCTCCCCCGAGAGCAAGGTGACCCGCCGCGTCACCCCCGACCATTGCCGCCCGCCCCCGCACGGCGGACACTGGAAGAATGGTTGACAGAGAGCAACGCACACCCTTCTACGGCGTGGTGCTGATTCTCGCGGCACTCGGCGCGTCGATGGCGGTCAGCTTCTACGGCCCCACCTGGATCCGCGTCACCGTCTACATTCTCACGGTGATGCTCGTCCTCGTCGGCGGCGTCATGACCTTCCGCGACTACTCCCACTGACCCCGCCCGCGAATCCCCGCCGCCCCCCGATACCTGGTCGGCGGGGACCGCCACGTCAGCTCGTCACCGGCCCCGGGCTCCCCAGCCAGGTGGGGTCGAGCACGGTGTCCAGCAGGACGATCGACTCCGTCGCGTGGCGTCGCCAGGCGGCGGCTCCGGAACGCAGCCGTGCGCGCACCGCATCGAGGTCGTCGAGATGGCGGCGGACGACCTCTCGATCCGCCGGTGGCAACCCGGCCAGCGCGCCCAGCAGCGGCCGCAAGCGCGGGGCAGCGGCGGCGAGGGCGGGTCGCCACACCGATTCCGCCGCGTCCGCCGCCGCCCACCGGTCGCGCAGGCCGAGGTGCAGGTAGGCGGCCAAGCGGGTGGCGGCGTCGTTCGGCGTCGAGGCGGCGCTGGTCGGCAGTCCGGCCAGCGCCTGGTCACGCCAGTCGCTCGGGGCGAGCCAGGCCAGGCCGTGCAGCACGGTGTCGGCGGGCAACCGCGTGATCAACTCGATATCGGCGGGCTCCGGAATCTCCAGCGGCGCGAGACCGAAGCGCTGGATCGCCCAGGCGACATCGCCGAGCGCGGTACACACCTCCCACATGTCGTGGGTGAACGGCCGGACACCGATATCGGCGAAGCGGTCACCCACGATCCGCACGGTGTCGACCCCGGGGAACTGCCGCAGCCCGATCTCCACGAGATTGCCGAGGTATTCGACCGGGGTCTTGGCGAGCAGCCAGGCGAAGGTCTCCTCGTCCAGCAGGTCGCGGGCCCGCGCCGGGTCGAGGTCGAAGACGACATCGGCCAGATGCACGGTGTCCTGGCTCTCGGTCTGCTTGCGATGACCGAACCGCATCCGCAGCCCGGTGGTGTTCAGGGTCGTCACCGCCCGGTCCGCCACCGGGCGCCGCCAGGCGGCCAGCGATTCCAGCAGCCGCGCCACCGCCCGGGGATTGGTCAGCACCGGCAGGTTCTCCCGCGCGGTCGTGAACAGCTCGTCGAGCAGGACGTCCGGCACCATCCGCTTGGCGGCCCGGTCGCTGGTGTAGATGATCTGGCGCAGGATCTCGATCTGGGTGAACAGATCGGCCTCGGTGCCGAGATGCTCGACGGCGAGGACGAAGGTGCCCTGCGCGTCCAGCAGGTCGATCAACTCGCCGACGGCCGCGCCGTTCGCACGCGCGGCCACGTGCAGGATGGCAAAGAAGATCGACGGAATCTCCGCGCAGCTCGACAGTTTCCGGAACAACATCTTCGCGTTCGTCGGCTCGGCGACCAGCGCGTGCGCGTCCTCGGGCGAGAGCTTGTACAGCAGCGACAGGGACGGTGGGAGATCCACCAGCTCCGACTGCAGGATCTCCCGCGCCCAACTGGCTTGGGGCGAGTGCTGTTCGAGCACTCCGAGGATGTGCCTGCCGACCTCGACGTCACCGGCATTGCGCAACGTGGACGCGATCGCCGCGGCCGCCGTCAGCGCGGGAAGCGGCTCCATGCCTTCCTTGACGTCACGCAGGAAGGTCCGGTTCTTGAGATCGCCCTCGTCGAGCCAGTCGAGGTAGTCGGCGGCGAGATCGGGATAGAGCAGCACGCCGAGCCGATGGAACGCCGCCAACGCGCCGGGATCCCGCGTCGTCTGCATGTAGACGCGCATCTTGTCGCGCGACATCGGCTTGTCGCGCGAGCGGGGCGCGAAGCCGCGCAGCTGCTCCAGGAACTGCTGTCCATCCGCGCTGTCGGCGGCCAGGATCAGGGCCAGCCGGGGACTTCGCCCGGTCCGATCGGAACGCACACCCTCGCTGACGATCTCCAGTGCCACCTTGACCAACTCGTCGTCGAGCGCGGTGCCCGCTCCCAGAAAGGCGGCGACCAGATGCGCCATGACCGACGGCCGATGCTCGGCGACGAGTTGGTCGGCCAGGAATTTCGTGCCGAGCCGCGCGGCGAGCGCCGCGGCGAACCCGGTTTCGAGCAGCCCGGCCTGATCCTCGATGCGGGCGGTGACGGTCAGCAGCTTGCTGCACGCCACCCGGTCCGAGGACACCCGCAGCGCCTTCTCCTGCGCGTTGAGCAGCGCGTGATCGAGAGTGCGTGGGCCACTGCGCAATTGCATCGCGGCCTTGCGCGGACTGCGCCGCCCGAAGGTCTGTATCCAGTCGGCGAGGTCGGTGGGCGAGGTATCGAGCAGCCGCCTGCGCAGCCACTGGTCCTGTTCCAGGGTGTCGAGGATCTTGGCGGCGAGGGCTGGATGGTGGGTGTGGCAGAAGTCGACGATCGGGCGCAGCTCGTTGACCGCCGCCGACCGCAGCACGCGCAGGAGCCGCTGTTGCTGGGGGCTGTCGACGGGTAGGCGGTCGATGATCCGGGCGGCGACCAGCCATCTCGCGAGGTAGCCCGCTGACCGCGAGGCCGTACTCCTGGTCCCTTCCTGCACCAGGTCCACCGCCTCCGGCCAAGCGGCGAGCTGATCGCGCAGGCCCCGGCCATCCGCGGTCCCGGATCGCTCGAGCAACCGGTTCAGTTCGATCAGTACACGTAGGTCCTCCTGCCCGACTTCACCGTGTCGCGCGATCAGCGGCGGTCCGATTCTGCGCAGCGCGGCAATGGAATCGGCGTTGCCGAACCGGTGGATCACCTTCAGCGCGCGGATCCGGGTCTCCGCGCCATACCTCTGGTCGGTCAGTTGCCGCTCGACCAGGGTGAGCAGCGTCTGCCACGCCGCGCTCATATCGGCGTCGTTCTGCATGCCCGGGGTCAGGCGCAACACCTGGAGACAGTCCAGCACCACCGGCAAGGTGGCATGGTCGAGCTGGCCGTCCTCGACCCGTCCGGCGAGCCGTCTGCCCAGCGCGATAGCCGTTTTGGGGGGCAGGCTGGAGCGGATCACCAGCAAGGTCGCGGCCACCGAGGC
This sequence comes from Nocardia sp. SSK8, assembly GCF_037034205.1. Lineage (NCBI taxonomy): Bacteria > Bacillati > Actinomycetota > Actinomycetes > Mycobacteriales > Nocardiaceae > Nocardia > Nocardia sp. SSK8. Next base: position 98,188 of record NZ_JBAGKD010000014.1, on the reverse strand, counting down.
CGCCGAGACGCTGATCGTCTCCCACGTCTGCCACGAAAACGACGGGGCTTCCGCCAGGTCGGTCACATAGTCGTCGAAACCCTTGTTGTACAGCTTGAGACGCGCGAGTGCGGCGGTCGCGTCCTTGTGTCTGCTGGGTGTCTTCAGGCTGGTGGTGATGTACTCACGCATGAAGGCACTGGCTTCCCTGGTGGCGGAGTGCCAGTTGAAGTCGAGATGGAGACCGCCGCCGCCGATCCGGGCCAGCAGCGCGCGGTTGACGAACAAGCTGTTGATCCGTATCCCGGCCGCGCTGATATCGGCCCCGAGACGCTGCGCGGCCGCGACGCCGGGTTCGGTCCACGGCTCGATCGGTGCCCAGATCCCGAACGAGGAGAGCCCGGCGATCACCTTCATGGCCAGCAACAGGTCGGGGTCGTCGATATTGCCGACCCGATCACGCCACAGCCGCTCCCCGGCGATCCGGAGCCCGTCGGGCTGTGTGACCAGCGGCGCCAGATGCACCGCCGCCCACAGGTCGGTGGTCGCCTGCCGTTTCAACTCCGCCGCCAAGCCCTGCCGATCGGCGATCGGGAGCTGGGCGAGTTCGGGGTAGTAGTCGCCAGCGAGCAGGTCACGGAGGAACTCGTTGATCGCCGTCATGGTCCCCGGGGCGGCGACGGTGGTGGCGCCGGGCATCTTCCACTCGGTCGTACTCAGCCCTTCCACCGCGACGAGCAGGCTCACATCCCGCTCGTAGACGATCCGGCTGATCTCCTCGACGACCCGCCGCCACTGCTCGCTCCACTCGATTCCGTCGACCACCACCAGCGTCTTGTCGGGGGAGCGATGGGCCTCGAGATAGGTACCGATCGCGTCGACCAGCGCCGTCGGCTGCGCGGGCGCGTTCCCACTCGGCCGGAACCCGTGCACGTTCCACTGCGCCGCCCGCATCCGTTCGACGACCTCACACAGCAGCCAGGTCTTACCGGTGCCTTCCTTGCCACCCACCAGCACGGCCGCCGGATGATTCTTCTCCAGCCCGCTGAACACCGAATTCGCCGCCGCCGTCGGCACGACGATCGCCACACCGCGATGCGTCGCACCGCCGTTGCGCTGCGGCAGATTCGGTGTCAGCCCTTCGCGTTCGAGCAGCTTGACCACGAAATCCGGCCGGTGGGCCAGGTGAATGTCGTCGAGTCGATGCGAGCCCGCTGGCGTGGGCCGGACCAGATCGGCCTCGTCGTAGATCTCCCCGAGCCGGGTCAGGCACTGCGTCAGGTCGACGATGCCGTCGTCGTGCGGGTAGGCCGTCTTGATCGCCGCGACGAAGCGCTCGGTGAACGGGCTCATGTCGCCGGGGCGTTCGGCGTCCTCGGCCCGCAGATGCGCGGGCACCGCGGCGAGCACGACCCGTACTTTTTCGGTCTGGGTGCGGGCTTTCCGCAGGGCCTCTCGCACGTCGGCGGCGGCGGTGTCGGACCCCTTCGCCCCCGCCTTGCCTGCCCGGCAGCAATCGAGCACCACAAGCACCGAGCGCGCCGGTGAATCGAGTACCCATTCATTCAGGTCGTCGTACTTGAGTGCGGATGCCCCGAGCGAAGGCTGGCTCTTCGCGTGGGTCAGGTGAAGCCTGCCGCGATCATCCACCGCTCCGTGGCCGCTGAAATAGATGAGCAGGTCGCTCTTCGATGTCGCGGCCTTGAGGAAATCGCCGATCGTGTTGCCCATCTCGAAGGTGGGATTGTCGACCGGCGTGACCTCATAGATCCCTCCCGTCGTCGAGTCGAGCAGCTTGCCCAGCTCGGCGACGTCGTTCTTCGGGCCGACCAGCGGATCGAAGCCCTCGGTGTAGTCGGTGACGCCGATGAGCAGCGCACGAGGGGGGCGGCGCTGGCGGCTACGATTCCTCTGCGGCATCGAGGATTTCCCGCATTCCGGCCATGAAGGTCTCGTCGGTGACGTTCTTCGCCGTCACGTCATAGGTGGACTTCTTCCCCCCGGCCTCGATCTCCACCCGCACCGACCGCGTCCCCCGCCGCTTGATCCACTCCCGGATGACGAACCCGATCGTGCCCATCCCGGCACCCCCGGCTACCACCGCCTGAATGATCGGCACCGCGAGCTCGGCACCCTTACCCCCCGAGGACGGCTGCTCCACCACCTCCACCTCGGCCGCCCGCAACTCCCGGCGGAGCAACCCGACCTCGTCCAGGAACATCGGATCATCCTCGTCGAACCGCTCGTCGGCGGGAATGAGCAACACAGGGAAACCGGCATCAGGCATGGCACGTCCATTCTCGAACGGGACAGACGGAGATTTCGCTACCTTGTCGGCTACCGTTCGCCCGGCGTTACCGCAGATGCCTTCGCAACCAACACCTTCGAAGTCTACGCGCGCTCAGCGAGTCCCGACGGCCTTGCCGAACAGCGACGCGATCGTCTCCCCGAAAGTGCCTGCCAGCAGGGACAACCCGTCCGGGTTGAGCGCGAGCAGCCCCGCGTCGGAGGTACTGCACCCCTGGGCGACCGGCACCCCGTCGAGGCGGTCGCGCAGCCACAGCAGCGCGGTGGCCGAACCGGAGACCTCGGTGGTGATGTGCTCGCCGAGATGCTCACGGACGTACTGGACATCGGCCTCCGGGTTCCGGCAGTAGGTGTCGACCAAGGTGTTGACCGGACCCACCGGGATCAGTTCGTCGGGGTTGGCCTGCCAGATGAACATCGGCATGTCCGGGACGGCCTTGCCCATCCGGGTCTGGTCGAGCACCTCGCGCACGACCGGGTTGCGCATCGGGTCGCCCTCGGGAACCCGCAGCATGCCTTTGAGATTCGCGAACGGCAGCAGCGCGGTGTTGTACTGCACGCACAGCCCGCCCTTGATCAGCGCCAGTCCCTGGCCGAGCGGGTCCAGGTCGCGGGCGAGCAGCTCGCCGAACTCCGGGTACTCGCGCCCGAGCCCGAGCACGGCGGCCATGATCATGCCCGACCACATCTGCCCGTTGCCGATATCGAGCAGCGGCCCGAAGTCCGCCGGGACACCGCCCTCGGCCGCGCCGACGATATTCAGTTCCGGCGCGTAGGTCTGCTTCAGCTCGGCGGCGTGCCCGGTCACGATCGCCCCACCGGAGTAGCCGTACATGCCGATCCGGGTGTCCGGCGCGAGGCGCATCGGCGCGAAGTCGCGCGCCGCGCGCATGCCGTCGAGGGTGATCCGCGCGCCGAGCGGCCCGGCCCCGAACGCGCTGTCGGGCCCCTGGTGATCGGGGATGACCACCGCCCACCCCTGCTGCAATTGCGCCTGGGCGACAACGAATTCCAGCGGCACCACGATCTGCCCGACCGCCGTCGCGACCGACCACTGCCGCACTGCGTACGAGGGCGAACAGTAGGCCGCCAGCGAGTCCTCGGCGATCTGCATCGACACCATCTTGTCCGGCGCCGACCCCCGCGGCTTCAACAAGGTCGCGACCGCCGCGATCGGCTCGTCCCTGGTGTTGTTCGACCGATACGACACCTGCCACGCGTCCACATTGAGCGGAATCAGCCCCGCGTTGGCCACGTGGACCTCCCGCGCGGCGATGATCTCCCCGGGCCGCTTACCCGCCACCACCTCCGCGGGCGGTCGATAGAACGCCGCGTCGAGCTCCGGCGGCACCGCGATCGCGGGCGCGGGCTGCACCGGAACTGTCCCAGCGGGTTCCGCCGACGCCACTGCGCCGCTCACCATGGGGCCGATGGCCGTGACGGCGACAGCCAGCGCCGCCACCCTGCGAGACAACCGTGTCCGCATGATCATGTTCCGCTCCTCCATCATTGAGACGCGATCGTCTCAAATCTGGAGGGTGAGGTTACCTGGGTCACAGCTCACTGGCAAGGGCCTGTCTGAGTCAGTCGCGGGCCACCGTGCGCGGGCGTTCTCGGCTCGCTCGGCCGCCAGAACTGGGCAACGCGGGCTCGACCGGTTCTCAGTATTCGAGGTCGGCCCAGCTGAGGGTGAGTGGGAAGGGGTGGTTCAGGTCGATTTCGGGGTGGACGTTCGGGGACCACTCGCTGACCAGTGCGTACTGCCGCGGGCGCAAGGGGGTGACACCGGGCGGAAGGTCGGTGGGAGTCGCCAGCACGTAGGTCAAGATGGTGTCGATCCGGCGGCCTTCGCGATCGAGCAGCACTTCCCAGTACTCGTCGATCCCGGCCTCGGCGTAGCGCGCCTGTTTCGTCAGCATCTGGCCGATGTGGTTGGACGGGGAGAGCACTTCGCCGACGATGACGACATCCTCGGCGAAGATCGGCGTCCACGGCTCGTCAGGGCAGTGATAGACCAGGAAATCCGGGGTGAGGAAATCATCCTTGGCGCGACTCAGGAAGACATTGGTCTCGGTGTCCACCTGCCAGCGCTCACCGGGCCGGGCTTTCATGCTGCCTCGCGCGGCGTTCTCCAGCGCGTTGCGCAGGCGAGTGGCGAAGCGCTGGTGTTCCGGCGGGCCGGTACGAACCCACACCGGGCGCCCCTTGATCAGTTCGATGCGTGCTGCCTGGTCGGGGGGCAGGGCACTCAACTCGGCCCAGGTCATGCGATCGGGCAGCGGGGGGACGTGCGTCGACGGGTTCGACATGGCCGTTCTTCCTCGCGCCAGGCGTACTCTGGTGTCCTCGTCAGGCCACGATCCAGCGATTCCGGTTCGCCGGTGCCGATCCTATCGCGTCCCCATCTCCGATGTGCCCACGGCGGAATGCGAACCTGCGACACGCACTGGTCGCGGGTCGCGTACCGGAGCTGCCCGGGTGGGTGGCCGGGGGCTCCGGCACAGTGTTGCCATGGGTTCGTCGGTCGCTGACACTTTCACTGTCGCCACATTCAACGTGAACGGAATCCGCGCGGCATGTCGTCGTGGATTCGACCAGTGGTTGCGGGCGCGGTCGGTCGATGTGGTCGCGTTGCAGGAGTTGCGTTGTCCCGCAGCCGATGTAGGCACCTTCCTGGGCTATTCGGCGGCGGTGGACGTCGGTTCCGTCGCCGGTCGTAACGGCGTGGCGGTACTGACGAGGGTTCCCGCCGCTGCCGTGCGGACCTGGGTGACCCACCCACCCAGGGCCCGCGGACTCGGTGAGTTCGCCGCGCAGGGACGCTATATCGAGGTGGATCTGGCCGACCGTCCGGTGACGGTGGCCTCTCTCTATCTCCCCAAGGGCGGTCTGCCCGCGCACCTCCAACGCCCGGGATCGATGCGCGAACAGCCCGACGGTGGGGTCAAGTACGAACGCAAGCAGCGGTTCCTCGCGGCGTTCGCCCGCGAAGTGCACCGGAACCGGCTCGCCGCGTTGAGTGCGGGACGCGAGTTCGTCCTCACCGGGGATCTGAACATCGCGCACACCCAGCACGATGTGACCAACTGGCGCGCCGCCCGCACGATGGACGGCTTCCTGCCCGCCGACCGCGAATGGTTCAGTTCGATTCTCGGCACGCGCCGCCTCGTCGACGTGGTGCGACAGGTGCACGGCGATCATCCTGGTCCACTCACCTGGTGGAGTTGGGCGGGCCAATCGTTCGCCAAGGATGTTGGTTGGCGAGTGGACCACCAACTCGCCACACCCGGTCTCGCCCGCCACGCCACGTCTGTCGTCGTCGACAAGGAACCGTCACCCACCGAGCGACTCTCCGATCACGCGCCCCTCGTGGTGACCTACTCGGCGATGCCTGACTGAGAAGCTCTGGGGCAATGGCAGGCAAGGTGGCGATAAGTATGCAAATAGTTGGGAATAAGCCAACTATCTGCATACTTCCGGGAAGGTGGTGCCGGTGGCTGAGCATCGCAGCACCGTGCTCCTCGGTGACCTCTGGCGGCACCGCTTCGGACTTTGCGGCCGCAGGACTTGGCTCACATCTACGCCCAACCGCGACCCGAGATCGCGCGGATGGTCGATCGGGGCGCGCTGCACCGGTTCGTCCGCCGCGACACCGAGGCGCTCGACGCGGAGCGTGTCGAAACGCCGCTGGGCCCGGCACTGGTCACGACGCCCGAGCAGACCGTACTCGATCTCGCCCGGCGACCCGAACTGGGCAATGCCGAAACGAAGGTTCGTCCAGCGATCGAGACGCTCTACTATCGGTGCGATTCCGCCAGACTCGCACAGCTCGCCACGGACCAACGTCTGGGCGCGGCGCTTCGGCGTGCGAAGGATTGGGCGGGGGCATGAGTATCCCCACTCCGCAATTGTTCGATCGTGCACCGGACGAGCGCGACTGGAACGCGCAGATGTTCACTTGCTCATCGAAGTCGAAATCCACTGCCTCATAGAGGCAATCCGAGTTCGGCCCGCATCGCGTTCTCCGTCGGCGCTGCGGGGGTCTGTCTACGACCGGTAGGCGTCGCGCCGGTGGCGAACCGAGTGGATTTCGACCGCGTGCTTGTCCTCGTTGATGCGGTATACGATTCGATAAGTTCCGCGTCTAGCTGAGTAGAATCCATCGAATGGCTCATCCAGGGGCTTGCCAACTCGGTGTGGATTGGTGGAGATCGGTCCGGTAATGGTCTCCATGGCGGCGAACGCGACATCAGCGGGCAGGTTCTCGTGGATATTGTGGCGAGCCTGGGCGGACATGATCACGGAGTAGGGCTCAGGTGCTGTGGTCACGCCGCACCGCGACGGCGCTTCTCCAGCTCGGCGCGGACCTCATCGACATCGAAGGTGTCGCCGGAAGCGAAGTCTTCCTTGGACTGGCGGAGGTCGGACATGGTGTCGCTGTCGCTCAGGATCTCCAGCGTCTCCTGCATCGACTCGTACTCTGCGACGGAAATCAGCATGACGTCGGCACGGCCGTTGCGAGTGATGGTGAAGTGATCGTGCTCGCGCGCCACTCGGTCGGCGAGCTCGGCAATGCGCGCCTTGGCATCGGTGATGGGGATGATCTCCATCTGTACATGGTATCAGTCGGTCATAATTGCGACCAGTACTCTGACCTGTTGGCTCGGCAAGGGTAGCGGCAGCTGTCGATATCCGGCAACGAGTTGGTCCGGGCAGTCGACCATGCCGCCCGCGGGCCTCCGACGCAATCTCGGCCCGTAGCACGCGCCCGAGTTCGGCCCTCGCTCACTTAGTCGAGGAAGTAGGAGTCGACCTTCTCATCGGAATCCAGGATCTCGTCCGAAGCGACGCCGAGTGCCACCGCCAGCGCGACCGATCCGATCAGCGCGAGGGACTGCTGCGGAACATGCGACGGGACTGGTTCGACGCTGCCGCGAAAGCCGCCAGGCTGGAAGGGCTCACCCCGCACGAGCTTCGGCACCGCCGCTTCGCTCGCCGTTTCGCAAGGTGCCTCGGTGCTGGCGCTCCAGCGGATGCTTGGACACGACAAGCCGAGTACCACCCTGGACTTCTACTCGGGCCTGTTCGATGACGACCTGGACGACGTGGGCCTTCAAACTCGACTCCGCGCGCAAGGGCTACGCCGCTACTGCGTACAAACTGCGTACAGAAGCGGCGGAAGGGTTCGATGGCGACGACAGGAAAGTTGCCTGACCTGCATAAATGCTGGTGCCCTCGGCAGGATTCGAACCTGCGACACCCGCTTTAGGAGAGCGGTGCTCTATCCCCTGAGCTACGAAGGCGGGGGTCCTCGGTGGACGAGTAGGGAGTCTACCGGGTGGGGGTGGGGTGGTGACAAACATGGGCGGTGGGGCGACACGGGGAAGTGAAATGGGTGTGGGTGGGGGTACTCGGGGGGTGGTGATCTAGCGTTCGGTTCGGTTCGGCCCCCTGGGGCTCTGGTGCACATGCTGAGTGTTCTTCTTCTGAGGAGTGCGTGGTCATGGCTGGTCGGGCGGGATTCTTGGGGGTTGTGGTCGCGGTGGCGGCGGGTGGGGTGCTGGGTGGGTGTGCGGTCGAGGGTGGGCTGGTGGGGTCGGCGGTGACGCGGGAGGCGGATCCGGGGGTGGTGGCGCGGGCGGCCGAGATCGAGGGGGCGGGGCCGGGGACGCAGGCGAGCATGGTGGCGTTCTTCCGGTCGGTGTGTGTGGTGCAGACGCGGTATCGGGCGGATCTGCAGGCGGCGGAGGCGGCGGGTGGACAGCTCACGCCGGTGCGGTATCGCGATGCGGCGGCGGGCATGTTGAGCGCGCGGGCCGCGGCGGCCGATTCCGCGCGGCGCGGGGTCGCGGAGTTGCCCATCCCGGATCTGTTCCCGGAGGAATGGCGGTCCGCGCAGGCGGAATTGATCCTGCTCTTCGACGGTCTGCACCTGGCCGATCGCGCGCGGGCGAGTGAGATGGCCGCAGTCGATCCGGCCGATGCGGAGCATCTGAAGACCGCCGCGCGTGATCTCATCGCCGCTTCGGCCGAGCAGATCGAGAATCAGAATCCGCGGGTGCGGCTGGTCGCCGATCGGCTGCCCGCCTCCGAGCCGGTGCGGCGGGCGACCTCGGAGCTGGCCGAGTGCCAGACGCGGAGTTGACCGCGTCGACCAGGGGTCTGCCCGGTCCCGGCTGACCTGGTCGCGGGCGCCTGCTGTCGGCTCGGATCGTGCTGGGCTCAGGCGAACCCGCCATCGAAGCCCCCGTCGAACCCGCCGTCGGTGCTGCCACCCCAGCTCGGGTCGTCGAACCCGCTCGGATCGTCGAATCCGGTGGGGTCGACGCCCGCGTCGCCGATGTCCGGCTCGGCTTCGCCGGTCCCGTCCTCGAAGGCCTGCGCGTCGTAACCGACCCCGGGCATCCCGGCGAACAGCGAGGTGAACAGCAGCGCCGTGCCCGCACCCCAGGCACCGGCGATCAGGGCGGGCCGCCACCACGGCTCGGAGTACCAGCCCGCGGGCACCGGACGCCCGGCGACGCGGCCGCCGGGGTAGTAGTTGGGAGTCCCGGGGGAGGCGGCGGGGGAGGCGGCGATGCGGCGGCCGTTGTGTTCGATCACGCGGGGCTGGTCGACGCGGCCCGCGATGTCCTGGCCGGGGAGCGGGGGGATCGGCGGACCCGGGTCCATGTTCATGGCGGTGCGGGCGGCGGCGATGTAATAGAGGCCCTCGACGGCGGACTGTTTGGCCAGACCCGCCTGGGCGGGGGAGGTGGCGCGGTCGAGCTGGCCGCCCGCGGCGTTGTAACGCTCGGCGGCGTCGGCCAGGGCCTGCCGGGCGGCTTCGTTGCGGGGCGTGAGCTGGTAGACCTGCCCGCCGAGCCGCTCGATGGTCACCCTGGCCTCGGCCTGAGCCTCCTCGAGCTCCCTGGCGGTGCGCCGATTCTGTTCGGCCCGCAGGTACAGCAGGAGCCCCACGCAGACGATCACGATCACGACCAGCCACCACAGCATCGCGCACCTCTTTCGCCCGAGGTCTCGAGATGCCGTCCAGTTTACTGGCTGGTTGCCCGAACGCGCCGACCCGTGTTGATCAGCGCGTGGCGGGATAGCTACCCGGCGAGGTGGCGGGCGATCACCAGGCGCTGGATCTGATTGGTGCCCTCGAAGATCTGCATGACCTTCGCCTCGCGCATGTAGCGCTCCACCGGGAAGTCCTGGGTGTAGCCGTAACCGCCGAAGACCTGCACGGCGTCGGTGGTCACCTTCATGGCGGCGTCGGTGGCGACCAGCTTGGCGACGCTGGCCTGGCGCGAGTACGGCAGCCCGGCGTCGCGGCGGCGGGCTGCGTCGAGGTAGGTGGCGCGGGCGGTGTCGACGGCGGCGGCCATATCGGCGAGGACGAAACCGAGACCCTGGTGGTCGATGATCTTGCGGCCGAACGCCTCTCGTTCCTTGGCGTAGGCGACGGCCTCGTCGAGGGCGCGCTGGGCGACGCCGGTGGCGACGGCGGCGATGCCGAGGCGGCCCGCGTCCAGGGCGCTGAAGGCGATCGAAAGGCCCTGTCCCTCTTCGCCGACGCGCCGTTCGGCGGGCAGGAAGGCGTCGTCGTAGGCGGCGGTGGTGGTGGGGATGCCGCGCAGGCCCATCTTCTCCTCGGGCTTGCCGAAGCTCAGGCCCTCGGTGTCCGCCGGGACCAGGAAGCAGGAGATGCCGCGCGAACCCTCGCCGGTGCGGGCGAACAGGGTGTAGAAGTCGGCGCGGCCGCCGTTGGTGATCCACGCCTTGGTGCCGGTGATCCGGTAGCCGCCGTCGACGGGGGTGGCGCGGCAGCGCAGGGCGGCCGCGTCGGACCCGGCGTGGGCCTCGGAAAGGCTGTAGGCGCCGACGGTTTCGCCGGAGAGCATGCCCGCCAGCCACTGCTGCTTCTGCTCGTCGGTGCCGTAGGTGAACAGGGGATGGCAGCTCAGTCCGTGCACGCTCACGGCGACGGCGACGGCGGCCCAGCGGCTGGCCAGCTCCTCGAGCACCTGCAGGTACACCTCGTAGGGCTGCGCGCCGCCGCCGAACTCCTCCGGGTACGGCAAGCTCAGCAGCCCGGCCGCGCCGAGCGCGGGGAACACGCCCTCGGGGAAGACGCCGGTCTTCTCGCTCTCGGCGACGCGGGGTTCGAGCACCTTGTCGGCGATGTCGCGGGTCAGCTCGATCAGCTCGCGCGCCTCGTCGGTGGGCAGCATCCGGTCAACAGCCATGCCGATCACAGTACGGGTAGCACTGAATTGCATGCAAGGGAGCACGGAATTTTCTCCCTCTATACTGGGCGGATGCCGGGGTTGCCACCGAACAAGCATCAGGAGAAGAGCCTGCGCACGCGCACGCTGCTGCTCGACGCGGCCATCGAGAGCCTGGCCGAGGTGGGATACGCGGGTGCCTCGATCGCCGACATCACCGCCCGCGCCGGAGTGACGCGCGGGGCGCAGTTGCACCAGTTCCACACGCGCGCGGAGCTTTTCGCCCAGACCATCGGGCATCTCACCGAGCGGCAGCGAGAGGCCATGCAGCGCAAGGCGAGAGCCCTCGTCGGGGAGACCGCCGGTGCGGTGCTGGTGCAGCTGGTCACCGCGACCTTCGCGGGGCAACTGGGCCGGGCCGCTGTCGAGCTCTACGTCGGCATAGCCAACGACGCGCCCCTGCGCCGCGAGATGCTGCGCGTCCAGCACGACCTCACGGTCGAACTCCTCGACCGCTGCGCCGCACTGATCGCCCGCGATATCGCCCGCGAACGCCTGGAGAGCACCTTCTGGCTCACCATCAACCTCGTCCGGGGCGCCACCCTCGACGAAATGGTCGGCCGCGACCGCGCCCGCCGCAAACAGGTGCTCGCCGACTGGACCACTTTGGCGGAGACCGCCCTGCGCTGATCAGCCGAGCGGCTGGATCAGGCAGGTCATGTGCCGCGAGCGACGAGCTCGCCGCGCTCGTCGACGACACGACCCTCGGCGGTTCTCTACTATCTGCGCATGACCGCAGACAAGCGCCCGCCGCTGGCCGAGGACCAGGTCGGCCTGGTGGTTGAGGTGTTCCGGATGCTGGCCGACCCCACCCGGGTGCAGGTGCTGTGGGCGCTGGCCGACGCCGAACTGTCGGTCAACGAACTGGCCCAGCGGGTCGGCAAGCCGGGCCCCTCGGTGTCCCAGCATCTGGCCAAGCTGCGGATGGCCCGGCTGGTGCGTACCCGGCGCGAGGGCACCACCATCTATTACAGCCTCGACAACGACCACGTCCGGCGCCTGGTGGTCGACGCGGTGCACAACGCCGAGCACGCCGGACCGGGCGTTCCGGCGCACCATCGCGGCCCCGGCGCCGAGCCGCCGCACGAGGTGCCGCCGACTTCGCGGTGACCCTACAGACCTGCAGGAATGTTGCCGGAGGAAACGATCTCCGAACGCATACTTTTCGGTAGCATCCGGTGTGACGTGGCTCATGCCATGGCAGGGACCGAAGGAGCACCACAATGCTGAGCACCATGCAGAACGACCAGCTGTCGCTGGCCACACTGCTGAAGTACGCCGCCACTTTCCAGGGCGATTCGATCGTGTCCACCTGGACCGGTGACGGCGTGCGGACCATGACCTACCGCGAGCTGGGCGCCGATTCGGCCCGCCTGGCCAACGCGCTGCGTGGGCTCGGCATCGGCGAGGGCGACCGCGTCGGCACCTTCATGTGGAACAACAACGAGCACATGACCGCCTACATCGCGGTGCCCGCCATGGGCGCGGTGCTGCACGCGCTCAATATCCGCCTGTTCCCGGAGCAGCTGGTGTTCGTCGCCAATCACGCCGAGGACCAGGTCGTGCTCGTCGACGGCACGCTGCTGCCGCTGTTCGCGCAGTACCTGCCGAATCTGAAGACCGTGAAGCACGTGATCGTCGTCAACGGTGACGCCGCCGCCCTCACCGCGCCCGAGGGCATCCAGGTGCACGCCTACCGCGAGCTGCTCGACAGCCAGTCCGCCGAGTTCGACTTCCCGGTGATCGACGAGCGCTCGGCCGCCGCCATGTGCTACACCTCGGGCACCACCGGTGACCCGAAGGGCGTCGTTTACTCGCACCGCTCCAACTGGCTGCACGCCATGCAGGTGAACTCGCCCAACGGCATGGGTTTCGAGGGCTCGGACTACGTGCTGGCGATCGTGCCGCTGTTCCATGCCAACGCGTGGGGCCTGCCGTACGCGGCGCTGATGTCGGGTGCCAACATCCTGATGCCGGACCGCTTCCTGCAGCCCGCGCCGCTGCTGGAGATGATGGCCGCCGAGAAGCCGACCTTCGCCGCCGCCGTGCCGACCATCTGGGGTGGCGTGCTGGCCGCGCTGGCCGCCCAGCCGCAGGACATCTCGCACCTGCGCACCGCCGTGGTCGGCGGTTCGGCGGTGCCGCCGTCGATGATGCGCGCGTTCGAGGAGAAGCACGGCGTGCGCATCCTGCACGCGTGGGGCATGACCGAGACCTCCCCGCTGGGCAGCGTCGCGCACGCGCCCGCCGGTGCCGAGGGCGAGGAGGCCTGGGCCTACCGCTACACCCAGGGCCGTTTCCCGGCCAATGTCGAGGCCCGCCTGGTCGGCGACGACGGCAAGGTCGTGCCCAACGACGGCGAATCGCTCGGCGAGCTCGAGGTGCGCGGCGCCTGGATCACCGGCTCCTACTACTCGCCCACCGGCGCCGAGATCGACCCGGACAAGTTCGACGACGGCTGGCTGCGCACCGGCGACGTCGGCAAGATCAGCCCGAACGGCTACCTCACCCTGGTCGACCGCTCCAAGGACGTGATCAAGTCCGGCGGTGAGTGGATCTCCTCGGTGGACCTGGAGAACGCGGTGATGGGCCACCCGTCGGTCGCCGAGGCCGCCGTGATCGGCGTGCCGGACGAGAAGTGGGACGAGCGCCCGCTGGTGGCCATCGTGCTGGCCGACGGCGTGAGCACCGAGGCGGCCGAGCTGCGCGACTTCCTGGCCGACAAGTTCGCCAAGTGGCAGCTGCCCGAGCGCTGGACCTTCATCGCGGAGGTGCCCAAGACCAGCGTCGGCAAGTTCGACAAGAAGCGGCTGCGGGCCCAGTACGCCGAGGGCGAGCTGGACGTCGTCACCCTGGGCTGAGGTCCCGAACAACGACGGCGGGCGTGGAATTCGCTTCCACGCCCGCTGTGTCGTATTCAGTTGTCGGATTCTGTTGTGCGATGCAGTTGTCGATATTCAGTTGTCGATCGAAAAGTCAGCAGTTGCGCAGCTCCGGGCTCTGGTTGAGCAGCTGGGCGCGGGGGCTGATGTAGCGGGTGTAGGTCTCCCCGCCGACCGAGGACAGCGGGAACGCCGCGACGCGGTGGCAGTTCTGGAAGGCCAGCTTCACCCCGAAGTGGCGCTCGAGGCCGCCGCGGATGGCGTCGGAGGCCAGGGCGCGCAGCAGCTGGCCGCGGGCGACCTCGTCCGGCGGGGGCACCACATTGTCGGCGAATTCCGCGTCACCGTCCCGCAGTTCACCGGCCACGCGGCTCACCACCTCCCAGGCGTAGGGCAGTGATGTGCGGACGCATTCGACGAATTCCGCGTCGTCGATATCGCCCTGTTCGGCGCGTTCGAGCAAGGCGGCGGGTACATCGAGGGACATGGCGCTTCCTCCTGCTTGGGGCGGGCTGTCTGCCCCTCCGAGTCTAAACGAAATTCGTTGTCAATAACCCTGGATTCATTCCGAAAGTGCTTTCCGGAGTGCGCTTTTCGCGTCCGCGGCCAAGTCGCTGACCAGTTCGCTTGCCGATTGCCCGGTGCTGAGCGAGTGCGCTTGGCCTGCCCACAGGTTCACCTCGTCGGGGTTGCCCGCGGCCCGGCCGGTAGCCCGCAACGGTGCGGTGGCGTAGTGGATTTCGGGGTAGGCGGCGGGCGCGTCGGCGGAGTGCTCGACCAGGAAACGGTTGCGGATGCCGCGGGCCCTGCGTCCGGTGAACGCGCGGGTGAGCATGGTCGGTTCGGCCGAGCCGATCGCGCCGCGGTGCACGGCATTGGTGCCCGCCTCAGCGCAACGCAGCAGGGCGGTGCCGAGCTGGGCGGCCCGCGCGCCCGCGGCGAGCACGGCGGCCACGCCCGCGCCGGTGGCGATGCCGCCCGCGGCGACGAGCGGCCGGTCGGTCGTGGCGGTGAGCAGTTGCAGCAGGGTGAGCAGGCCGAGCGGGTCGACGGGGTCATCGGCGGGGTCGTCGAGGAAGCTCGCGCGGTGCCCGCCCGCCTCGGCGCCCTGGGCGATCAGCGCGTCGGCGCCCGCGTCGACGGCGATCAGCGCCTCGGCGGGCGAGGTGACCGTCACCCAGACCTCGGTGCCGACCGCGTGCAGCCGGTCGATCTCCACGGCGGTGGGACAGCCGAAGGTCGTCGACACCACCGCGACCGGGTCGGCGACCAGCAGGTCGAGCTTCTCGGTCCAGGCGTCGGTGTCGTGTTTGGGGGTGCCCAGGGGGAACCGCGCGCCGAGTTCGGCGAGGAAGCCCGCGTAGGTGGCCGGTTCGGTGACCGGTCCCGGGGCGAAGAGGTTGACGCCGAAGGGCGCGGCGGTGGCGGCTCTGGTGGCCGCGATCTGGTCGGCCAGTGCATCGGCGGTGAGGTATCCGGCGGCCACCTGGCCGAAGCCGCCCGCGGCCGAGACCGCGGCGGTGAGTTCCGGAGTGGTCGGGCCGCCCGCCATGGGCGCGGCGACGATGGGGACACGCAAGCTCTCGATCACCATGGCCTCGAGTCTGCTCGTTCGGCGCGCGTTCAGCCCCCATGACGGGCGTGTGAGCCGCCGGACACGGCTTCGGTGACTATGAGACACGTCATCTACCTGCGTTTATTCCCCAGAAGGTTGCGGAATGATCACGGCCGAGTAGAGTTCCCGTCACAACGGATGCCGAACCGTTACAGACAGTTCGGCACCGGGGAACACTTCGGTGGCTCCCGGACCGGCCCGCCGGTGACGTTATCCCTGTAGTCGGACGCTAGGACGAAACGTTGTCGCAGCACCGGGTTGGCCCCGAATCGATCTCCGTGCAGGCCCTGCTGGGTGACGGAGTGGCCGGGCGCCCCAGCAGGCACCGTGCCGAGCCCTCGCGCACCGACCGGGTGCGCGCCGCCGCCAGCGCCGCGGTCGCCACCGGCGCCCTGGTCGGCGTCGCCGCGCAGATCGCCCCGACCATCGCCAACGCCACCCCGCTGCTACCGACCCACAACGACGTGCAGGATTCCGTCGTCCCCGAGTCGGCCCGCCAGGACGTGAACCTGGTCGCCGCGCAGGAAGTCTCCGCGCACACCGAGGCCCCCGTCCAGGTCGACGCCGTGGCCGCCCCGATCGCCGCCCCCGTGGCCGCGCCGTTCGGCATCGGCAACCTGCCGCCGGAGATCGCGGGCCCGCTCAGCCAGGTCGAGGACATCCTCCAGGGCATCCAGCACCAGGTCGCGCCGCCGCAGAGCGTGCGCCCGGTCGCGGGCCCGATCAGCTCCGGCTTCGGCTCCCGCTGGGGCGCCATGCACTACGGCATCGACTTCGCCGACCAGCTCGGCGCGCCGATCCACTCGGTGTCCAGCGGCACCGTCATCGAGGCGGGCCCGGCCTCGGGCTTCGGCCTGTGGGTGCGTGTGCTCCAGGACGACGGCACCACCGCCGTCTACGGCCACGTCAACGAGATGCTGGTCAGCGAGGGTCAGCGGGTCAACGCCGGTGACGTCATCGCCACCGTCGGCAACCGCGGCCAGTCCACCGGCCCGCACCTGCACCTGGAGATCTGGGACCAGGGCGGCGCCAAGATGGACCCGATGCCGTACCTCGCTTCCAAGGGTGTCCCGCTGGAATGGGGTCCCTCCTCGCACTGAGTGCGCGTTTCCTCCCACGCGGATCGTTCGCGTAGGCACAGTGGCGGTGGTTGGTATGACCCCCGTCACTTTGCTATTGATCCGGCAACAATGATTGTGCTGCGGCCGATACTCCTCAGGGCCCCGAGTGCCGGGGGCACCGGCGCGACCGGCAGCGCGATGTGACCGGTCGATATGATGGCTCGATCTGCACGGTGCGGTGTCGCCGCGCGTCCAGGCTCGATGAGAGGTGAATGAACCCGAATGGAAACTGCCCGTCGTTCTGCCCGCGGTAGCCGCCGTCGCCGGTCGAGCAGTCCGACATTCGGGCAGTTGCTGACGGCAGCGGTCGAATCGGCCGCCGAGGCCGTCGCCCTTCGGTTCAACCCCACCGGTGACCCCGCCGACCAGCGCGAACTCACTTACCGCGAACTCGACGAGCGCTCCTCCCAGCTGGCCCGCGAACTGATCGACCGCGGCGTGGGCCCCGGTGACATCGTCGCCGTCGCCAGCACCCGCTCGGTGGAGTCGGTGCTGAGCGTGTGGGCGGTCGCCAAGACCGGCGCGGCCTACGTGCCCATCGACCCGGCCTACCCGGCCGACCGCATCGCCCACATCGTCACCGATTCGCGGGCCGTGCTCGGCATCACCACCGGCGCGCATCGCGACAGCCTCGGCGACAGCACCGCCTGGCTCGAACTCGACGACCCCACCCTGGCCGCCGCCGTCGCGGCCCGCCCCGCGCACGCCATCTCCTACAGCGACCGGGTCCGCACCCTCGACGAGCGCCACCCGGCCTATCTCATCTACACCTCCGGCTCCACCGGTCTGCCCAAGGGCGTCGCGGTGACCCAGGCCGGACTGGCCACCATGGCCGCGGTCGGCAGGCAGTACCGCATCGAGGCGGGCGCGCGGGTGACCCACCTGAGCTCGCCCAGCTTCGACTTCTCGCTGATGGAGATGCTGTTCACCTTCAGCGCGGGCGCGACCCTCGTGGTGGTGCCGCCGACGGTCTTCGGTGGTGTGGAGCTGGCCGATCTGGTTCGCCGCGAGCAGGTTTCGCATCTGCTGATCACGCCGGGCGCGCTGGAGTCGGTGGACGTGCACGCCGTGGACAGCGTGCGCGTGGTCGTCACCGGTGGTGACAAGCTCGGCCCGGAACTGGTGGATCGCTGGGCGGCGCAGGGCCGTTCGGTGTTCAACGCCTACGGCCCGACCGAGGCCACCGTCATGGTGACCACCGGCGAGATGGTCGCCGGTCAGCCGGTGACGCTGGGTTCGGTGATCCCCGGGGTGGCCGCGTTCGTGCTCGACGCGCGGCTGCGGCCGGTGCCCGCCGGGGTGGTCGGCGAGCTCTATCTCGCGGGTCCCGCACTGGCCCAGGGCTATCTGGACCGCCCGGGTCTCACCGCCGAGCGTTTCGTCGCCAATCCGTTCGGCGCCGACGCGGGCGCGCCCGGTGGCCGCCTCTACCGCACCGGTGACCTGGTGCGCCGCAACACCTCCGGCGACTTCGAGTACCTGGGCCGCTCGGACTTCCAGGTCAAGATCCGTGGCCTGCGCATCGAATTGGGCGAGATCGACAACGCACTCACCACCCACCCCGACGTGGATTTCGCCGCCACCCTGGGCCGCACGCTGCCCAGCGGCGCGACCTCGCTGGTGTCCTATGTGCTGCCCCGCGCGGGCGCCACGGTGACCCCGGCCGAGCTCACCACCCACCTGGCCGGGCTGCTGCCCGCGTACATGGTGCCCGCGGCGGTCATGCTGCTCGACGAGATCCCGCTGACCCCGGTCGGCAAGCTCGACCGCAAGGCCCTGCCCGAGCCCACCTTCACCGCCCGCGCCTACCGCGCCCCGAGCACCCCGGTCGAGGAGATCGTGGCGCGGGTATTCGCGGATCTGCTGGTGCCCGAAGAGGGGGAGCGGGTCGGCGCGGACGACGACTTCTTCGAGCTCGGCGGCAACTCGCTGCTGGCCGCGCAGGCGGTGGCCCGCATCGGTACCGCGCTCGACACCCGGGTGCCCGTGCAGCTGGTGTTCGAGGCGTCGACGGTGTCGACGCTGGCGGCCCGGGTGGAATCGCACGTCGGCGTGGGCACCGGCAATCCGCTCACCGCGCAGGAGCGCCCGGAGCAGATCCCGCTGTCCTACGCGCAGCAGCGCATGTGGTTCCTCAACCGGTTCGATCCGGCCAGTGGCGCCAACAACATTCCGCTGCCGGTGCGCCTGTCGGGCGTGCTCGACCTGGCCGCCATGCGCGCCGCGGTCACCGATCTGGTCACCCGGCACGAGGTGCTGCGCACCATCTACCCCGAGGTCGACGGTGACGCCGTGCAGTTGGTGCTGCCGGTGCGCGATCCGCGCGCGGTCCCGCGGCTCGAGGTGGTCGACGCGACCGCCGAGCAGCTGCCCGCGCTGATCGGCGAACAGGCCGTGGCCGGTTTCGACGTGACGCTCGCGCCGCCGGTGCGGCTGCGCCTGTTCCGGCTCGGCGCCGAGGAGCACGTGCTGCTGTGCGTGGTGCACCACATCGCCGCCGACGGCTTCTCGATGGCCCCGCTGACCCGCGACCTGATCGCGGCCTACTCCGACCGCCTGCGCGGCGGTGCCCCCCGCTGGCACGAGCTGCCGGTGCAGTACGCCGACTTCACGCTGTGGCAGCGCGCCACCCTGGGCGCCGAATCCGACCCGGATTCGCTGCTGGCCCAGCAGATCTCGTTCTGGCGCGACGAACTGGCCGGGCTGCCCGAACAATTGGACCTGCCCGCCGACCGTCCGCGCCCCGCCGCCATGACCAACCGCGGCGCGAGCTACGACTTCGCGATCCCCGCCGAGGTGCACGCCGCGCTGGATCGGCTCTCGCGCGAACACAATTCGACGCTGTTCATGGTGGTCCACACCGCGCTGGCGGTGCTGCTGGCCCGGCTCTCGGGCACCACCGATATCGCCGTGGGCACCCCGGTGGCCGGGCGCGGCGAGGCCGTGCTCGACGACGTGATCGGCATGTTCGTCAACACCCTGGTGCTGCGCACCGAGATCGACCCGGCTCGTAGCTTCGACGAGCTGCTCGGTACCGTCCGTGCCACCGACGTGGCCGCCTTCGGCCACGCCGACGTGCCGTTCGAGCGCCTGGTCGAACTGCTCGACCCGGCCCGGTCGATGGCCCGGCATCCGCTGTTCCAGGTGATGCTCACCTTCCAGAACCTGGCGGGCACCGAACTCCAGCTGCCCGGGCTCACCGTCGCCGGGGTCGACCTGGCCACGCCGTTCGCCAAGTTCGATCTGGAACTGACCATGGTGCCGCGCGAGACCGACGGGGTCGCCGACGGCGTCTCGGCCGCGTTCACCTACGCCACCGACCTGTTCGACGAGGCCACCGTCGCCGGATTCGCCGACCGGCTGGTGCGCCTGCTCGGCCAGGTCGTCGCCGATCCGGCCCGCCCGGTCGGCGCGATCGAGCTGCTCGAGCCCGCCGAGCGCGCGCGAATCCTGGTGGGCTGGAACGACACCGCGCACGCGCTGCCGTCGGCACTGCTGCTCGACGGCTACCGCGCGGCCGTCGCCGCCCACCCCGACGCCGTGGCGGTGGCCTACGAGGGCACCGAGCTGACCTACCGCGAGTTCGACGAGCGGGTGAACCGGCTGGCCCGGCTGCTGGTGCGGCGCGGGGTCGGCGCGGAATCGCTGGTCGGCCTGGCCGTGCGCCGCTCGCTGGACCTGGTCGTCGGCATGTACGCGATCGTCACCGCCGGTGGCGCGTACGTGCCGCTGGACCCGGACCACCCGGCCGAGCGCATCGCGCACATCCTCGACACCGCGCAGCCGGTGTGCGTGCTCACCACCACTGCCGACGCCGTGGAGGTGCCCGCCGGTACTCCGGTGATCACCATGGATACCGTTGCGCTGCAAGACTTCCCGGCCGGGCCACTGACCGCCTCCGAGCTGCTGCGCCCGGTGCTGCCGCAGCACCCGGCCTACGTCATCTTCACCTCGGGCTCGACCGGCCGCCCCAAGGGTGTCGCGGTCTCGCACGCGGCCATCGACAACCAGACCGCCTGGATGCTCGCGGAATACCCGCTGGGCCCGGGCGATGTGTACCTGCAGAAGACCGCCACCACCTTCGACGTGTCGCTGTGGGGCTACTTCATGCCGCTGCGCACCGGCGCCAAGCTGGTGGTGGCCACCCACGACGGGCATCGCGACCCGGCCTACATCGCCGAAACCATTGCCGCCCAGGGCGTCACGGTGACCGACTTCGTGCCGTCGATGCTGACCGTGTTCGCCGCGCACACCCCCGCGGGCTCGATTCCCACGCTGCGTGATGTCTTCGCCATCGGCGAGGCGCTGCCGCCGGAGACGGTCGAGGCGCTGCGGGCGGTGTCCACCGCGCAGGTGCACAACCTGTACGGCCCGACCGAGGCGGCCGTCTCGGTCACCTACTGGCCCGCCGGGGAGACCGACCGCGGCTCGGTGCCGATCGGTGTGCCGCAGTGGAACACCCGGGTCTACGTGCTGGACGCGCGGCTGCGTCCGGTGCCCGCCGGGGTGGTCGGCGAGCTGTACCTCGCCGGTGACCAGCTCGCCCGCGGCTATGTCGCCCGGCCGGATCTCACCTCGGATCGGTTCGTGGCCAACCCCTTCGAGCCCGGCGCGCGCATGTATCGCACCGGCGACCTCGTCGTCTGGCGCACGCCCACCGCCGAGACGCCCGTGCTGGAATACCTGGGCCGCACCGACTTCCAGGTGAAGTTCCGTGGTCAGCGCATCGAGCTCGGCGAGATCGAGACCGCCCTGCTGGCCCAGCCCGCGGTGAGCCAGGCCGTGGCCATCGTCGCCGATTCGGCGGCCGGGGAGCAGCTGGTCGCCTATGTGGTGCCCAAGCCGGGTGCCGAGATCGAGCAGGCGGCGCTGCTGGCCGCCATCGGGGAATCGCTGCCCGCGTACATGATTCCGGCCGCGCTGGTCTCCCTCGACGCGTTCCCGCTCAACACCAGCGGCAAGCTCGACCGCAAGGCACTGCCCGCGCCGACCTTCACCGCCGGTGCGTTCCGCGCGCCGAGCACCCCCACCGAGGAGATCGTGGCGGGCGTCTTCGCCGATCTGCTCGGCCTGGCCCGCGTCGGCGCCGACGACGACTACTTCGCGCTCGGCGGCAACTCGCTGCTGGCCACCCGCGCCGTCGCCCGGATCAACGAGGCTCTCGACGCCGAGCTCGCCATCCGCGACCTGTTCGAGGCACCCACCGTGGCGGCGCTGGCCGCGCGCGTGGTGCCGCGCGACGGGTCGGCCCGGCCCGCCCTGGTCGCCGCCGCGCGCCCGGAGCGGATTCCGCTCTCGCTGGCCCAGCAGCGCATGTGGGTGCTCAACCAGCTCGATCCCGCCTCGGGCTCCTACAACATCCCCTTCGCCATCCGGCTCACCGGCGAACTCGACACCGCCGCGCTGAGCGCCGCCGTGCTCGATGTGCTCGACCGGCACGAGTCGCTGCGCACTCGCTTCCCGGTGGCGGGCTCCCGGCTCGCCGGACGCGGGGGCGATACGGCCGGGTCCGATCCGGTGCCCACGGCCGCGGACTCGCCCGGTAGCGCGGGACTCGGTGGCGTGCCCGACGGCACGGCGACCCAGGAGATCCTGCCGGTGGCCGAGGTGCTGCCGCACGGTCTCGAGGTCGAGACCAGCGCCGATATACTCACCCGGGTCGCCGAACTGGCCGAGGCCGGATTCGACGTGACCAGGGAGGTGCCGCTGCGGGTCCGGCTGCTCACCGATGGTTCGGCCGCCGACTGGCTGCTGGTCTTCGTGGTGCACCACATCTCCGCCGACGGCGCCTCGCTGGCCCCGCTGGCCCGCGACCTGATGACCGCCTATGTCTCCCGCGCCGGGCAGCAGGCTCCGGCCTGGACCCCGCTGCCGGTGCAGTACGCGGACTTCGCGCTGTGGCAGCGCGAGGTGGTCGGCGCCGACGACGAGCCGGGCTCGGTGGCCGCCGGACAGCTCGACTACTGGCGCGAACAGCTGGCCGGGCTGCCGCCGCTGCTCGAACTCCCGCAGGACCGCCCGCGTCCGGCCGTGCCGACGCTGCGCGGCGCCACCACCGAACTGCGGCTGCCCGCCGAGGTGCACACGCGGCTGAATCAGCTTGCCCGCGACCACAAGTCGTCGCTGTTCATGGTCGTGCACGCGGCGCTGGCGGTGCTGCTGGCCCGGCTCTCGGGCACCTCCGACATCGCCATCGGCACGGCGGTCGCCGGTCGTGGCGAGCGCGCCCTCGACGAGCTGGTCGGCATGTTCGTCAATACGCTGACCCTGCGCACCGCGCTCGATCCGGCCGGGTCCTTCGACGAGGCCGTCGACCTGGCCCGCGACACCGACCTGGGCGCCTTCGCGCACGCCGACCTGCCGTTCGAGCGGGTCGTCGAGGTCGTCGCGCCGGGCAAGGGCAGCGCGCACAACCCGCTGTTCCAGGTGGCGCTGACCTTCTCCAACAACGAGGCCGCCGCGCTCGAACTGCCGGGCCTGACGGTCAACGCGCTGGAGACCGCGGTGGCGGCCAAGTTCGATCTGCAGGTCGACGTGGAACCGCGCTTCACCGCGGCCGGGGAGCCGGACGAGCTGGTGACGCTGTTCAACTACGCCACCGACCTGTTCGACGAGGCCACCGTGCGCACCCTCGGCACCCGCTTCGCCCGCATCCTGACCGCGGTCGCCGCCGACCCGCAGCTGTGTGTCGGCGATATCGACATCCTCGACGAGCAGGAACGCGCCCGGCTGCTCGGCGGCGCCGAACCGGCCGCCGCGGCGAGCGCGCCGACCGGCGGCACCACCCTGGCCCAGGCCTTCGCCGCCGCGGCCGAGGACGACCCGGACGGTCCGGCCCTGGTGTGGGGCGAGGAAGCGCTGAGCTATGAGCAGCTCGACGCGCGTTCCTCGCGCCTGGCCCGGCTGCTGATCGGGCGCGGTTTCGGCCCGGGAACCGGTGTGGCCCTGGATCTTCCGCGTGGCGTCGACTGGGCGGTCGCGGTCTGGGCGGTGCTCAAGTCCGGTGCCGCCGTTGTCCCGCTGCCGGGTGCGCGGGCGGTCGACGAGCCGTGCGCCAAGATCGGCATCACCCGCGGCAGCGCGCCCGCGGGCGAGATCGACTGGGTGGTGCTCGACGACACGGCGGTGCGCACCGAGCTGTCCACGCAGTCCGCGCGTCCGGTCACCTACGCCGACCGCACCCGCGCCCTGCGCGGCGGCGACCCGGCCTTCGTCGGCACCGACGGCGTCCGCAGCTACGACGAACTCGCCACCGCCGGTGCGCGGGTGCGCGCCGAGGCCGAGCTGACCTACGAATCGCGCACCTTCGGGCACGCCGCGGCCGACAGCTTCGCCGCCCTGGTGGAACCCGTCGCGGCCGGTGTGGCCGGTGCGTCGATGGTGCTGGCGAGCTCGGCCGAGCTCGCCGAGGAATGGGTGAGTCACCTGTTCGGTGACCGGGCCGGTCTCGAGTCGCTCGACACCGCGGCGCTCGAAGACCTGCGGGCCGTGATCGCCGAGGACGCGGCGCCGGGCAACCCCGGCCCCGCCGAGGTGGTCCTGGTACTCGGTGAGCTGCGCGCGCCGGTCGCCTGAACCGGCCTTCGCGCAACAAGTTTCGGTGATGGGTGAGGTGGAACAGCAATGACACGTCCGGCACGGACCCGACCGGTACGCACCCGGCGCCCCCGGGTGACCACCCTGGCGCAGCTGCTGGCCGCCGCCGTCGAGACCGCGCCCGACGGCACCGCCGTCGTGCTCGCCGACGCCACCCGCACCCTCGGCACCCGCACCTACGCCGAACTCGACGACCGCTCCACCCGGATCGCCCGGCTGCTCATCGCGCGCGGGATCGGCGCGGGTGACCTGGTCGCCATCGGCATCTCCCGCTCGATCGAGTCGGTGCTGGCGGTGTGGGCGGTCACCAAGACCGGCGCCGGTTTCGTGCCGGTGGACCCGAACTATCCGCCGGATCGCGTGACGCACATGGTCACCGATTCCGGCGCGGTCTTCGGCCTGACCGTCACCGGGGTGGCCGACCGGCTGCCCGCCGAGGTCGACTGGCTGGCCATCGACGGGCCGGACGCGTCGGCGCTGCTCGACGAGGTGTCCGGCGAGCCGATCACCAATGCCGACCGGTTGCGTCCGGTCCGCGCGGAGGATCTGGCCTACATCATCTACACCTCCGGTTCCACCGGCCTGCCCAAGGGCGTGGCGGTGAGCCAGGCCGGGCTGGCGCCGTTCTGTGAAGAGCAGCGCAGGCTCTACGGTGTCGAATCCGGCTCGCGCACCCTGCATTTCGCCTCGCCTTCGTTCGACGCGTCGCTGCTGGAACTGCTGCTGGCGGTCGGTGCCGCCGCGACGATGGTGATCGTCGACCCGAGCGTGTTCGGCGGTGACGACCTGGCCGCGCTGCTGCGCCGCGAGCGGGTGAGCCACGCGTTCATCACCCCCGCCGCGCTGGCCTCGATCGACCCGGCTGGGCTCGACGACTTCCGGGTGGTCGCCGTCGGTGGTGAGGCGTGCCCGCCGGATCTGCTGCGGCGCTGGGCGATTCCGCTGGCCGACGGGACGCTGCGCGAGTTCCACAATGTCTACGGGCCGACCGAGACCACCATCGTCACCAATATCAGTGTGCCGCTGAAGCCCGGTGATCCGCTGACCATCGGCGGGCCGATCGGTGGTGTGGCCGAATATGTCCTGGACGACCGGCTCGGCCCCGTGCCGCCCGGGGTGACCGGCGAGCTCTACATCACCGGCGCCCAGCTGACCCGCGGCTACCACGCCCGCCCCGGCCTGACCTCCGCGCGCTATGTCGCGAATCCGTTCGACCCGGCCGGTTCCCGGCTCTACCGCACCGGTGACCTGGTCCGCTGGACCGGTGACGGAGCCCTGGAGTACGTGGGCCGCAACGACTTCCAGGTGAAGATCCGCGGCTTCCGGATCGAGCTCGGCGAGATCGACGCGGTGCTGTCCGGTCATGACAGCCTCGATTTCGCCGCCACCCTCGGCCACGAACTCGACAGCGGCGCCACCATTCTCGTGTCGTATGTGCACGCCGCCCCGGGTGCCACCGTCGACGCCGCCGCGCTCACCGCCTTCGCCGAGCGCAGCCTGCCCGCGCACATGGTGCCCACGGTGATCATGGCGCTGGACACCATCCCGCTCACCCCGGTCGGCAAGCTGGACCGGCGCGCACTGCCCGACCCGGTGCTCGAGCACGCCGAATTCCGCGCGCCGTCCACGCCGGTGGAACAGATCGTCGCCGGGACCTTCGCCCAGGTGCTGGACCTGGCCGAGGACGCGACCCTCGGCCTCGATGACGACTTCTTCGCCCTCGGCGGCAATTCCCTGCTGGCCACCCAGGTGGCCGCGCGCCTGGGTGCCGCGCTGGACACCGACTTCCCGGTGCGGCTGCTGTTCGAGGTGCCCACTGTGGGCGCGCTGGCCCAGCGGCTCACCGAGACCGCGGGTGCCGGGGCGCGGCCCGCGCTGGTGGCGGGGGAGCGGCCCGACCGGATTCCGCTCTCGCTGGCGCAGCAGCGGATGTGGTTCCTCAACCAGTTCGATCCCGGCTCGGTGGCCTACAACATCCCGATGGCGGTGCGGCTCGACGGGGCCATCGATGTCGAGGCGCTGCGGGCCGCGGTGGGCGATCTGGTCGCCCGGCACGAGACGCTGCGCACCATCTACCCCGAGACCGCCGACGGTCCGGTGCAGCGGGTGCTGGCCGCCTCCGACGCGACTCCGCAGCTCGAGGTGCGGCGGATCACTGCCGATCAGCTCACCGCCGCCATGCACGAACTCGGCTCGTCCGGATTCGATGTGCGTGGCCAGGTGCCGGTGCGGGTGGCGCTGTTCCAGCTCGGTGACGACGCGTCCGTGCTGGCCGTGGTGGTGCACCACATCGCCGGTGACGGCTCCTCGCTGACCCCGCTGACCCGCGATCTGATGCTCGCCTACGGCGCCCGCGCGGCCGGTACCGCGCCGGACTGGGCGCCGCTGGCCGTGCAGTACGCCGACTACGCGCTGTGGCAGCGAGCGCTGCTCGGCAGCGAGGACGACCCGGACTCGCTGGCCTCGGCCCAGCTGGCCTACTGGCGTGACGCGCTGGCCGACCTGCCCGACCAGCTGGACCTGCCCGCCGACCGGCCGCGTCCAGCCGTGCAGTCGTTCGCCGGTGGGCGCGTGCCGGTCGAGATCGACGCGCGGACCCATCGCGCGCTGGTGGCCCTGGCCCGCGAGCAGGGCGCGACCCTGTTCATGGTGGTGCACACCGCGCTCGCGGTGACCCTGGCCCGGCTGGCTGGCACCGACGACCTGGCCATCGGCACCCCGATCGCGGGCCGTGGTGAGGCCGCGCTCGACGATCTCATCGGCATGTTCGTCAACACCCTCGTCTTCCGCACCACCCTCACCCCCGGCGAGCCCTTCGCCGCCCTGCTCGCCCGCCAGCGCGATACCGACCTCCAGGTCTTCGCGCACGCCGACCTACCCTTCGAGCGCCTGGTCGAGGCGATCAACCCCGCCCGCTCGACGGCCCGCCACCCGCTGTTCCAGGTGGGCTTGTCCTTCCAGAACCTCACCCGCACCGGCCTCGAACTCGGCCAGGCGGCGGTCGAGGCGGTCGACGTGGACCTCGCCGTCTCCCAGTTCGACCTGCACGCCATCGTCGCCGACCACTACGACGCCGACGGCACCGCCCAGGGCATCAGCGGCGTCTTCACCTACGCCACCGACCTTTTCGACGAGGCCACCGCCCAGTCCTACGCCGACCGCTTCGCCCGCGTCCTCACCGCCATCGCCGCCGCCCCCGCGCGCCCGGTCGACGAACTGGAGTTGCTCTCGGACACCGAGCGCGAGCGAATCCTGCACGGCTGGAACACCACTGGTCATCCGGTCACCCCGACCACCTTGGCCGCCCTGTTCGCGGACACCGCCGCCACCTACCCGGCCGGTGTCGCCCTGGTCGACCCCGACGGCACCGAACTCACCTACCGCGCCTTCGCCGACCGGGTCAACCGCCTCGCCCGCCACCTCATCACCCAGGGCGTCGGCGTGGAAGACCGTGTCGCCCTGGCCATCCGCCGCTCCACCGACCTGGTCGTCGCCATGTACGCGGTCACCCAGACCGGCGCCGCCTACGTCCCGATCGACCCCGACCAGCCCACCGACCGGGTAGCCCACATCCTCGACACCGCCGCGCCGGTCTGCGTGCTGACCACCACCCGCGAGGCGTTCACCGCCCCCGCCGACCAGGTCCCGGACTCCGATGGTCGTCCGACCGCACGGATCACCACGGTCGGGGAAAGCCACGGCAGCGCGACCTTCACGGTCGCGGATCGGGTCGTCACCGCCGACCACCCGCTGCCCGACGTCGATGCGACCGGCCTCTCGCCCGCACCGGGCGGGGCAGCGACGGATGAACTCGCTGACGGCGCGGCGGCACCCACCGCCGTCGATCGCGGCATCGGCGACCGCGGCGACGTGCTCCACGCCGCCCCGCCGGTCATCGTGATCGACACCGTCGATCTGTCCGCCATCCCTGGCACGCGGATCGCCGCGAGCGAGCGGCGGGGTGTGCTGCGGCCGGAGAACACCGCGTACGTGATCTTCACGTCCGGTTCGACCGGCAAGCCCAAGGGTGTCGCTGTCTCGCACGGCGCGATCGTCAACCAATTGCTCTGGAAGACAGAACGATTCGGACTCGGGCGCGACGACTCGGTGCTGCTGAAGACCGCCGCGACCTTCGACCTCTCGGTGTGGGAGTTCTGGTCGGCGGCGGTGTGCGGTGGGCGGCTGGTCATCGCGGCGCCCGACGGGCATCGCGATCCGGCGTACCTGCTCCAGATCCTGGCGCGACAGGCAGTGACCACCCTGCACGCGGTCCCGTCCATGCTCGACGCCGTGCTCACCGAAGCCGGTGGCGCCCTGCCGGATTCGCTGCGTCGCGTGCTCGCCATCGGTGAGGCGCTGCCCGCCGCCACGGCCCAGCGCTTCCTCGACGGCAATACCGCCGCCCTGCACAACCTCTACGGCCCCACCGAAGCCGCGGTCTCCATCACCGACCACCGCGTCACCGCGAAGGACCGCACCACCGTCCCGATCGGCGCCCCCGAATGGAACAGTCGCGTCTATGTGCTCGACGCCCGCCTGCGCCCGGTCCCGGTCGGCGTTTCCGGCGAGCTCTACCTCGCCGGTGACCAGCTGGCCCGCGGCTACTTCGCCCGCCCCGACCTCACCGCCGACCGCTTCGTCGCCGACCCGTTCGCCGCGGCTGTCCCCAGTGGACCCACCGATCGCCCGTCCGTTGGCGCCGATCAGCCTGGTGCGTTCGCGCCCGGCGGGGATCGCGGGCGACCCGCGTCCACCGGCGCTGGGCAGCCCGATCCGTTCGCCCCTGCCGCCGATCGCGAGCGACCCGCGCCCGCCGCACGCATGTACCGCACCGGCGACCTGGTGGCCTGGACCGCCGACGGCGAACTGGAATACCGGGGCCGCACCGACTTCCAGGTGAAGATCCGTGGTTTCCGCATCGAGCTGGGTGAGATCGAAGCCGCCCTGCTGGCCGCGCCGCGCATCGCGCAGGCCGCGGTGGTCGCGCAGACCGATCCGCAGCTCGGTGATCGCCTGATCGCCTACGTGGTGCCGACGCAAGGCGCCGACCTGTCCGCCGTGACAGCGAAAGCCGCGGTGGCGCAGGTACTCCCGTCGTACATGGTGCCCGCCGCGTTCGTTGTCCTCGATCGCCTCCCGCTCAACGCCAACGGCAAACTCGACCGCGCCGCCCTGCCCGCACCGGCGCTCGAACCCCGCACCTACCGGGCACCGGCGAGCCCCGAGGAGATCGCCGTGGCCGCGGTGTTCACCGAAGTGCTCGGCGCCGAACGTCCGGGCCTGGACGACGACTTCTTCGCCCTCGGCGGCAACTCCCTGCTGGCCACCCGGGTGGTGCACCTGCTGCGCGAGCGCACCGGCGCCGAACTCACCGTGGCCGCCTTCTTCGTCGACCCGACGGTGGCCGGGCTGGCCGCTCGCGTCGGCGACGAACACGCGGGCGCGGGCGACCTCGCCGCCGCGCTGGCGGTGGTGCTGCCGATTCGCGCGGGTGGCACCCGCCCACCGCTGCTGTGCCTGCACCCGGTCTCGGGCCTGGCGTGGGCGTACGCGAGCCTCGAACCGCACCTGCCCGCCGATCAGCCGATCATCGGCATCCAGTCCCCGGCCCTGAGCGAGCCGGACTTCCGGCCCGGCTCGGCCGACGAACTGGTCGGCCGGTATCTGGCCGAGATCCGCACCGCGCAACCACACGGTCCCTATCACCTGCTCGGCTGGTCGCTGGGTGGCGTGCTGGCCCAGGCCGTCGCCACCCGGCTACAGGCCGACGGCGAGACGGTGGCCTCGCTGATCATGCTCGACAGCGTGCCCGGCGCCGAGCTGGCCGACTTCCGCGACGAGCTCCGCCACGCCCTGGTCGAGCTCGGAATCCCGGATCACCAACTGCCCGCCGCCGACCGGCTGACCGACCTGAGCGACGAGGCCGTGGCCGCGCTGCACGCCACGCTGGCGGCGGATCTGCCGATCTCGCGCGAGCAGTTCGTCGGCATGTATCGCGGCGCGTTGCACGCGGTGGCCGCGGTGACCGAATTGTCGCCCAGCCGATACGACGGTGATCTCACCTACTTCACCGCCGTGCGTACCCCGCGTTCGCTGCGCGGTGGCGCCTCGCGCTGGCGTGCCCATATCACTGGGGTCATCGCGGATCATCCCGTCGACGCGACCCATAACGAAATGCTCTCACCCGTGTCCTCGGCCACGGTCGGCCCGGTAACGGCGCAGGTCCTCGCCCTTTTCGAGCGGTAGTCGGATAGCGGCCCGTAACGGGTCGCCGGGGGATTACGATTTCGTTTCGAGAGAGTTGGTGTGTCGTGGCGCACACCACGGCGACGGTCGGCGGTAGCAAGGTAGGTGTGGCTATGCTGTGTCCGAATCGGCCCGCCGGACGCGAGAGGTGTATTGGTCTGTGGAAAACCCCCGCCGCTCTGGCCGTGCCGGTAGGCGTCGACCTACCGGTACATTGTTCGGCCAGTTGCTCACGGCCGCCGTCGAATCCGCGGCCGGGTCGATAGCTGTTCGCTACAACCCCACCGGAATGCCCGGTGGTGAACGCGAACTCACTTATCGCGAGCTCGACGAGGAGTCTTCACGGCTGGCGCGCGAGCTCATCGATCGCGGGGTCGGCGCGGGTGACGTGGTCGCCGTCGCCATCGCCCGCTCCATCGAATCGGTGCTCGCGGTCTGGGCCATCGCCAAGACCGGTGCCGCGTACGTGCCGGTGGATCCGGCCTATCCGAGCGAGCGGATCGCCCACATCGTCGCCGATTCCGGCGCCGTCCTCGGCCTGACCACCGCCGCGCACCGCGCCCTGCTCGGCACCAGCCTGTACTGGATCGAACTCGACGACCCGGTGGTCGCCGAGCGGATCGCCGCGCGGCCCGCGCACGCCGTCAGCTACGCCGACCGGCTGCGCCCGATCGACGACCACCACCCGGCGTATGTCATCTACACCTCCGGTTCCACCGGCAAGCCCAAGGGCGTGGTGGTGACCCACACGGGTCTGGCCGCGCTGGTGGCCGCCGAGCGCGAGCACTACGGCGTCGAGCCGGATTCGCGTGTGCTGCATGTGTGCTCGCCGAACTTCGACGTGTCCGTGCTGGAGCTGCTGCTGGCCTTCGCGACCGGCGCCACCCTGGTGATCTCACCGCCGCGCATCTTCGGCGGCTTCGAGCTGTCGGATCTGCTGCGCCGCGAACGGATCACGCATCTGCTGATCACCCCGGGCGCGCTGGAGTCGGTCGACCCCGCCGGGCTGCCGGACCTGCGGACCGTCGTCGTCGCCGGTGACCGGTTCGGCCCGGAACTGGTCGGCCGCTGGGCCACCGACACCCGCGCCTTCCACAACGGCTACGGCCCCACCGAGGCCACCATCCTGGCCACCAGCACCGGACCGCTGCACCCGCACGCGCCGGTCACCATCGGCGGCGCCATCCCGGGCATGGGGCTGTATGTCCTCGACGCGCGGCTGCGGCCGGTGCCCGCGGGCGTGGTCGGCGAGCTGTATCTGTCCGGACCCGCGCTGGCGCAGGGCTATCTGGGCAGGCCGGGACTCACCGCGGAACGGTTCGTGGCCTCGCCGTTCGGGGCGGGCAGGCTCTATCGCACCGGTGATGTGGTGCGCAGGCTCGAGCCGGAGGGCACGCTGGAATACCTGGGCCGCACCGATTTCCAGGTGAAGGTGCGCGGCTTCCGGATCGAGCTGGGCGAGATCGACAACGCGCTCACCGCGCACCCCGACCTCGACTACGCGGTCACCCTCGGCAAGGCCATGCCTTCGGGGGCGACCGGTCTGGTGTCGTATGTGCTGCCGCGCGTGGGCCGCACCGTCGATACCGGCGCGCTGGCCGAGTTCCTCGCCGAATCCCTTCCGGCGTACATGATTCCGGCCGTCATCATGGTGCTCGACGAGCTGCCGCTGACCCCGGTCGGCAAGCTCGATCGCGCCGCGCTGCCCACGCCGGTGTTCACCGTGCGCGGGTTCCGCGCGCCCGCCACCCCGGCCGAACAGGTCGTCGCCGATGTGTTCGCCGCGCTGTTGCTGCGCGATGGCGCGGGCCGGGTCGGCGCCGACGACGACTTCTTCGAACTCGGCGGCGACTCGCTGCTGGCCGCGCAGGCCGTCGCCCGGATCGGTGCCGCGCTGGACGTGCGGGTGCCGGTGCAGGCGGTGTTCGAGGCGCCGACCGTGGCCGCGCTGGCGAACAAGGCCGAGCAGCACCGGGTGTCGGCCCGCGCGCTCGCGCTGACCCCGCGCCCGCGCCCCGCGGTGATCCCGCTGTCGTACGCGCAGCAGCGGATGTGGTTCCTCAACCGCTTCGATCCCGCCTCGGCCGTGGACAACATCCCGGTCGCCGTCCGGCTGTCCGGGCGGCTCGATCTGCCCGCCCTCCAGGCCGCCGTCGCCGACCTGGTGACCAGGCACGAAGTGCTGCGCACCGTCTACCCGGTGTTCGACGGCGTGGCCGCCGACACGGTGCTCGACGGTGAGGGCCACCAGGTGGTGCTGGCCCCCGGCGATCCCGCCGCCGCCCCCGAATTCGAGGTCGTCGAGGTCGACGAGAGCGAGCTGACCGACGCGATCGCCGAGGCCGCGCTCACCGGTTTCGATGTCACCGCCCGACCGCCCGTGCGGGTACGGGTGCTGGTCCTTTCCGCGTCGCGACCGGCGGGCTCGGAGGCGGTAGCGGAGCGTGACCACGCAGAGCCCTCGGTCGCGGCGCCATCGAGCACAGCGACCGAGCACGTGGTGGTGTGCGTGGTGCACCACATCGCCGCCGACGGATTCTCCTTCGCGCCACTGACCCGCGACCTGCTCACCGCCTACGCCGAGCGTCGCGGCGGGGGTGCGCCGCAGTGGCCGCCGCTGCCGGTGCAGTACGCCGACTACACGCTGTGGCAGCGTGAACTGCTCGGCACCGAGGACGACCCGCAGTCGCTGCTGGCCGCCCAGGTGGCGTTCTGGCGCACGACTCTGTCGGGTCTGCCCGAACAGCTCGACCTGCCCGCCGACCGGCCGCGCCCGGCGGTGGCCAGCCGCCGCGGCGCCACCATGAGCATCCAGGTGCCCGCCTCGGTGCACGCCGGGCTGGCCGGGCTCGCCCGCGAGCACAACGCCACCCTGTTCATGGTGGTGCACACCGCGCTCGCACTGCTGCTGGCGCGACTGTCCGGCACCCGTGACATCGCCATCGGCACCCCGGTCGCCGGGCGTGGCGAGCAGGCCCTCGACGAGCTGATCGGCATGTTCGTCAACACCCTGGTGCTGCGCACCGAGGTGCACCCCGGCACCCGCTTCACCGACCTGCTCACCGAGGTCAGGGCCGGTGACCTGGCCGCCTTCGGCCACGCCGACGTGCCCTTCGAGCGCCTGGTGGAACTGCTGGAACCGGTCCGCTCGACGGCGCGGCACCCGCTGTTCCAGGTGATGCTGACCTTCCAGAACCTGGCCCGCACCGACCTGGCACTGCCGGGCCTGGCCGTGTCCGGCGCCGACTTCACGGTGCCGCTGGCCAAATTCGATCTCCAGGTGGAGCTGGCCGAGCGCATCGGCGCCGACGGCGCGCCGCAGGGCATGGCGGTCTCGTTCGTCTACGCCACCGACCTGTTCGACCGGGCCACCGTCGCGGACTTCGCGGACCGCTGGTCGCGGGTGCTGGCCGCCGTGGTCGCCGACCCGGCCGTCCCGGTCGGCGATATCGACGTCTTCGCGCCCGGCGAGCGCGAACTCGTGCTGCGCGAAGGGGATTCGCCGGGTATCGCGGTGCCCGAGGTGACCCTGGCCGACCTGATCACCGCGCAGGCCCAGCAGCGTCCCGACGCCGTCGCGGTGCGGGCGGGGGAGTACTCGCTGAGTTTCGCCGAACTGCTCGGCCGCGCCTCCGCGCTCGCCCGCGCCCTGATCACCCACGGCGCTGGCCCGGAAACCCTGGTGGCCGTGGCGGTTCCGCGCACCGAGGAACTGCCGGTCGCGCTGCTGGCGGTGCTGCTGGCGGGCGCGGGATACCTGCCGATCGACGCGAGCTATCCGGCGCAACGCCTCGAGTACATCCTCACCGACGCCAAACCGACTGTGCTGCTGACGACCTCGGCCGAGGCCGAGCGGGTGCCCGCGGCGGGCCTGCCCGTGGTGCTACTCGAGGAACAGTCGGCCTACTCGACCGCGCCGCTGCGCCCGAACGAGCGGCACGCGCCGCTGCGCCCGGACCACCTCGCTTACGTCATCTACACCTCCGGTTCCACCGGCCTGCCCAAGGGCGTCGCCGTGAGCCACCGGAACGTGCTGGAGCTGTTCGCCAATACCCAATTGCTGTTCACCTTCGACGAGACCGATGTGTGGACGGTGTTCCACTCGGTCGCCTTCGACTTCTCCATCTGGGAACTGTGGTGCGCGCTGGCCGGTGGCGCCGCGGTGGTGGTGGTCGACCACTACACCTCGCGGTCGCCGATCGAGTTCCGCGAGCTGCTGGCCCGCGAACAGGTGACGGTGCTGAGCCAGACCCCCACCGCCTTCGCCCAGCTCGACGAGGCCGACCGCGCCGCCCAGGCCGCCGGTGCCGCGCCGCTGGCCCTGCGCTACGTGGTCTTCGGCGGTGAGGCGCTGGATCCGCGCAAGCTGCACCGCTGGTACGACCGCTACGGATTCGGCCCGGACGCACCGCAACTGGTGAACATGTACGGCATCACCGAGACCACCGTGCACGTCTCGCACCTGGCCATCGCGCCGCGCCCGGCCGACCGCGACGGCGAGGTGGTCGACCTGCCCGGCAGCCTGATCGGCCGGGCCCTGCCCGGACTGTCGGTGGCCGTGCTCGACGACCGGCTGCGACCGGTGCCCTTCGGCGTCGCCGGGGAGCTCTACATCGCGGGCAACCAGGTGACCCGCGGCTATCTCGGCAAGCCGGGGCTCACCGCCACCCGGTTCGTGGCCGACCCGTTCGGCCCGCCCGGCGCCCGCCGCTACCGCTCCGGCGACCTCGGCCGCTGGATCGGTTTCCGCGGCACCCCGACCCTCGAGTACGGCGGCCGCGGCGACCAGCAGGTCCAGCTGCGCGGCTTCCGGATCGAGCCCGGCGAGATCGAGACCGCGCTGCTCGGCGTGCCCGGCGTCGGCCAGGCCGCGGTGGTGGTGCGTGCCGACGAACACGCGGGTGACCGGCTGATCGGCTATGTCGTCCCGGTCGCCGGTGCGGCGCTCGACCCGGTCGCGGTGCGCGGCGCCGTCGGCGACTTCCTCACCGGCTACATGATTCCCGACGCCGTGGTGGTGGTCGAGGCCCTGCCGCTGACCGCCAACGGCAAGCTCGACCAGGCCGCGCTGCCCGCCCCGGAGTTCACCGCCGCCACCGTCTTCCGGGCGCCGACCACCCCGATCGAGCTCAGTATCGCCGAGGTCTTCGCCGCGCTGCTCGGCGTGCCCGAGGTGGGCCTGGACGACAACTTCTTCGATCGCGGCGGCAACTCGCTGCTGGCCACCCGGGCCATCGCCCGCATCGACCAGGCCCTCGGCGCCGACCTGGTGGTGCGCGACCTGTTCGAATCGCCCACGGTGGCCACCCTGGCGAGCCGGGTGCGTCCCGGCGCGCTGGCCGCCCCGCGCCCGCCGCTGGTCCCGGCCCAGGAGCGCGGCCGGGTGCCGCTCTCGCCCGCCCAGCAGCGGATGTGGCTGCTCAACCGGATCGACCCCGATTCCCCGGCCTACAACATCCCGCTGGTGCTGCGCCTGCGCGGCGCCCTGGACACCTCGGCCCTGCGCTACGCCGTGGCCGACCTGCTCGAACGCCACGAGGCGCTGCGCACCCGTTTCCCCGCCGACGGCCCCGACGCGGTGCCGTACCAGGAGATCCTGCCGGTCAGCGCGGTGCTGCCGAACGGCCTGCCGGTGGAGGAGTGCGAGGACCCGCGCGAACGCGTGATGCGCCTGCTCGCGGGCGGTTTCGACGTCGCCGAGCGAGTCCCGTTGCGCGCCGGGCTGTTCACCGCCCCCGACGACGATCCGCTGGCCGAGGAAGAACACGTGCTGGCCGTGGTGGTGCAGCACATCATCGCCGACGGCGCCTCGCTGGCGCCGCTGGCACGGGACCTGGTGATCGCCTATCGCGCCCGGGTCGAGGGCCGCTCGCCCAGCTGGGCGCCACTGCCGGTGCAGTACGCCGACTACGCGCTGTGGCAGCGCGCGGTGCTGGGTGAGGAGAGCGACGAGAACTCCACCGCCGCACGGCAACTCGACTTCTGGCGGCACACCCTGGCCGGGCAGTCGGGCACCGTCGAGCTCCCGCACGACCACCCCCGGCCGCCGCACGCCTCGCTGCGCGGCGCCGATGTGACCAGCACCCTGCCCGCCGACATCCACGTGCGGCTGACCGAGATCGCCCGCGCGCACAACGCCTCGCTGTTCATGGTGGTGCACGCGGCGCTGGCCGTGCTGCTGGCCCGGCTGTCCGGCAGCTCCAATGTCACCATCGGCACCCCGATCGCGGGCCGTGGCGAACCCGAGCTCGACGACCTGGTCGGCATGTTCGTCAACACGCTCGCCCTGCGCACCGAGGTATCGCCGCAGCATGGCTTCGACGAATTGGTCACCGCCGCACGGGAAACCGATCTGGCCGCCTTCGCGCACGCCGACCTGCCGTTCGAGCGGATCGTGGAGGAAGTGGCCCCCACCGGCACCGTCTCGCACAACCCGCTGTTCCAGGTCGTGCTGTCGTTCCACAACAACGAGGCGCCGGTGCTGCGGCTGCCCGGGCTCACCATCGAGGCGATGGACCTGGCCGCCCGGCCCGCCAAGTTCGACCTCCAGGTGAACGTGGAACCGCGGCTCACCGCCGAGGGCGACCCCGACGAGGTCGGCCTCGTGTTCACCTACGCCACCGACCTTTTCGACGAGCACACCGTGACGATGTTCGCCCACGGCCTCACCGAGATCGTCACCGCGGTGGCCGCCGACCCGCGCGTGCGCATCGGCGATATCGACCTGCGCGACGCCCGCCAGCGCGAGCGCGAACTCACCGCCGCGGCCTACGCGCCGGTGCCCTCGGCCAATGGCGCCGCCCTGGCCCAGGAACTTGCCTCGGCCGTGGAGGAGGACCCGGAGGCGCCCGCCCTCGACCTGGGCGACACCGAGCTGACCTATCACGAATTCGACGCCCGCTCTTCGCAGTTGGCGCGCTCGCTGATCGCGCGCGGCGCGGGCCCCGGCACCGGCGTTGCGGTGCGGCTGGACCGGGGCGTGCACGCGTCGATCGCGACCTGGGCGGTGCTCAAGGCCGGTGCGGCCGTGGTGCCGCTGGCCCGGCTCGACGCCCGGCTGCCGCACGGCCTCGAGGTGAAACTCGGTCTGACCCTGGACATCTACGATGTACCCGACGGTCTGGACTGGTACGACCTGGCCGACCCGGCGCTCGAAGCCGAGCTGACCGCCGAGTCGCCGCGCCCGATCGGCTACGCCCACCGCACCCGTGCCCTGCGCGGTGACGACGTGGCCCTGGTCGGCGGTGGCCGCACGCTCAGCTACGACGAGCTGGCCGGGGCCGCCGAACGGGTGGCCCAGCGCACCGGGCTGAACTTCGAATCGCGCACCCGCGCCGCCGGGCGGCCCGATTCGGTGGCGGCGGTGCTGGAGATCGTCGCGGCGGGTATCGCGGGCGCGACCGTGGTGCTGGCCCCCGACGACGGGCAGGACGAGGTGAGTCACGTGTTCACCGAATCGGCGGTGGCGGTGGCGGCACCGGGGGACGGCGCGGGCGCGACGATCGTGGCGCTGGGTGAGATGATCGGCGACGCCGGAGTGCCGCAGCAGCGGCGCGCGGTGATCGGCATGGATGGATAGGTGGAAAGCGCATGACCGGGCAGCGGCTAGTCCTCACCCTCGATCGGAGGGAACTGGCGTGACCCGGGCGTCTCGGGCGTCCGGTGCCCGTGCCCGGCAGCGCGGAAAGTCGCTGCCGCAACTGCTGTCCGTCGCGGTGGAATCCAACCCGGGCGGCCTCGCGCTGACCTGGGACGACGGTGTGTCCGCGCCGGTGCGCTGGACCTACGCCGAACTCGACGAGCGCGCCAACCGGCTGGCCCGGCTGCTCATCGCGCGCGGCATCGGTCCCGAGGACGTGGTCGCCGTCGGGTTGCCGCGCTCACCCGCCTCGGTGCTGGCCATGTGGGCGATCACCAAGGCAGGCGCGGCCTTCCTGCCGGTGGACCCGAACTATCCGCGCGCCCGCGTCGAGCACATGCTCGCCGATTCCGGTGCGGTGGCCGGGCTGTCGAGCACCGCCGACCTGGACCGCCTGCCCGCCGCGGTGGACTGGCTGTGCCTGGACGACCCGGCCGTGCGCCGCGCCGTCGAGGAGCAGTCCGGCGACCCGGTGACCTTCGCCGACCGGGTGCGCCCGCTGCGCCTGACCCACCCCGCCTACGTGGTGTACACCTCCGGCTCCACCGGTCTGCCCAAGGGTGTCGCGGTGACCCACGCCGGGCTGGCCGGGTACAGCGCCGAGCAGCGCGCGCAGTACGTCATCGAACCCACCTCGCGCACTCTGCATTTCGCCTCGCCCTCGTTCGACGGCGCGGTCCTGGAACTGCTGATGGCGGTCGGTGCCGCGGCCACCATGGTGATCGTGCCCGCGGGCATTCTCGGTGGTCCCGAGCTGGCCGAGGTGCTGCGCCGCGAGTCGGTGACGCACATGTTCATCACCACCGCCGCGCTGGCCGGGCTCGATCCGGCCGGGCTCGACGAGCTCGCGGTGGTCACCACCGGCGGCGAGGCGTGTCCGCCGGACCTGATCCGGCGCTGGGCCACCGGCACCCGCCGCTTCCACGACTGCTACGGCCCGACCGAGACCACCATCGTCACCAATATCAGCGCACCGCTGCTGGTCGGCGACACCATGAACTTCGGCGCGCCGCTGCGCGGGGTCACCGAATACGTGCTCGACGAGCGGCTGGGCCGCGTGCCCGACGGCATGGTCGGCGAGCTCTACATCGCGGGCAACGGCCTGGCCCGCGGCTACTACCACCAGCCCGCGCTGACCGCCGCCCGCTTCGTCACCGACCCGTTCGACACGGCTGGTAGCCGGATGTACCGCACGGGTGATCTCGTGCGCCGCCGCCCCGACGGCGCGGTGGAGTTCGTGGGCCGCAACGACTTCCAGGTGAAGGTGCGCGGTTTCCGGATCGAGCTCGGCGAGATCGACACGGTGCTCACCGCGCACGACAGCGTCGACTTCGCGGTGACCGTCGGGCACGAACTCGACAACGGCACCACGATTCTCGCCGCCTACGTGCACGCCACCCCGGGTGCCCGGATCGACCCGGACGAGCTGCTCGCGCACGCCAAGGCCGGGTTGCCCGCGCATATGGTGCCGACCGCGATCACCGAACTCGACGTCATCCCGCTGACCCCGGTCGGCAAGCTCGATCGCGCCGCCCTGCCCGCGCCGTCGTTGCGCGCCACCGAGTTCCGCGCGCCCTCGGGGGCGATGGAGGAACTGGTCGCGCACGTCTTCACCGAGCTGCTGACCCCGGAACAGCCGGTCGGCGCCGACGACGATTTCTTCGCCCTCGGCGGCAACTCGCTGCTGGCCACCCAGGCGGCCGCGCGCCTCGGCGCCGAGCTGTCCGCGCGGGTGCCCGCCGGTCATGTCTTCGAAAGCCCCACCGTCGCCGGACTGGCCGCGCTGCTGGAACCGCTCGAGGGCGCCGGTGGGCACGCCGCGCCGACCCCGCGCGAGCGTCCCGAGCTCATCCCGCTCTCGCCCGCGCAGCAGCGGATGTGGTTCCTCAATCAGTTCGACCCGGCCTCCACCGCTGAGACCATCCCGTTCGCGCTGCGCCTGGCCGGACCGTTCGACGCGCGCGCCCTGCACACCGCCCTGTCGGACCTGGTGCGGCGGCACGAATCACTGCGCACCTGGTATCCGGCGGTTGACGGGGTCGGGCACCAGGTGGTGCTGCCGATCGAGGACGCCGTGCCCGATGTGCTGGTCGATTCGCTCACCGAGGACGAATTGCCGCTCTGGCTGGGCGAATTCGCGGCCACCGGCTTCGATGTGGCGGCCGGGGTGCCGCTGCGGGTGGCGCTGGCCCAGCTCGGTCCGCGCGATCACGTCCTCGCCATCGCCCTGCACCACATCACCGCCGACGGCGCCTCGATCGCCCCGCTGCTGCGTGATCTGCTCGGCGCCTACCTCGCGCGCCGCAACCGCTCCCGGCCCAGGGAACAGCCGCTGCCGGTGCAGTACGCCGACTACACGCTGTGGCATCGGGAACTGCTCGGCGCCGAGGACGATCCCGATTCGCTCGCCACCGCCCAGATCACCTACTGGCGCGCGGCGCTGGCCGGACTGCCCGACCGCATCGACCTACCCACCGACCGCCCGCGCCCGCCGGTGTTCTCCGGCCGCGGCGCAGAGTACAGCTTCCAGATCCCGGCCGAGGTGCACACGGCCCTGGCCGCGCTGGCCCAGCGCAGCGGCGCGTCGGAGTTCATGGTGGTGCACGCCGCCTTCGCGGTGCTGCTGAGCCGGATCGCGCACGCCGACGACATCGCCATCGGCACCCCGGTCGCTGGGCGCGGCGCCCGCGAACTCGACGACCTGATCGGCATGTTCGTCAACACCCTGGTGCTGCGCTCGCAGATCGACCAGCGGACCAGCTTCGCCGAACTGCTGCGCGCCACCAAGCAGGCCGACCTGGCCGCCTTCGCCCACGCCGACCTGCCCTTCGAGCGGCTGGTCGAACTGCTCGACCCGGTCCGCTCGCAGGCCCACCACCCGCTGTTCCAGGTGGCGCTGTTCTTCCAGAACCTCGACCTGCCGAACCTGCGGCTGCCCGGCCTGGACGCCACCGCGGTCGAATTCGGCGGCACCGTCGCGCGTTTCGACCTCCAGCTCACCATCGTGCCGGGCAGCGACCCGACCGAGCCGATGGCCGCGGCCTTCACCTACGCCACCGATCTGTTCGATCCCGACACCATCGCCACGATGGCGGCCCGCTTCACCCACCTGCTCGGCGCGGTGGCCGCGGCCCCCGATGCCGCCATCGCCGAGATCGGCCTGATCACCGAGCGCGAGCGCGAACTCACCCTCACGGCCTGGAACGGCACCGCCCACCCGGTCGCCCCGGAACTGCTGCTCGACGCGTACCGCCGGGCGGTCAAGGCGTACCCCGAGGCGACCGCGCTGGTCTACGAGGGTGTCGAGCTGTCGTACCGGCAGTTCGACGAGCGGGTCAACGCGCTGGCCCGGCTGCTCATCGGCGCGGGTGTCGGCCCGGAGGCGCTGGTCGGCCTGGCCATCCGGCGTTCGCCGGAGCTGGTGATCGGCATGTACGCGGTGCTCACCGCCGGTGGCGCGTACGTGCCGCTGGACCCGGACCACCCGGCCGAGCGCCTGGCCTACATCCTCGACACCGCCCGGCCCGCCGCGGTGCTGAGCACCCGCGCCGACGCCATCGCCGTACCCGCCGACATCGAACTGCTACTGCTCGACGAACTCGACACCCGCGCGGTGCCGACCGACGCGGTGCGCCCGGCGGAACTCCGCGCCCCGCTGCGCCCCGAGAACCCCGCCTACGTCATCTTCACCTCCGGCTCGACCGGCAAGCCCAAGGGCGTGGCCGTCACCCACGGCGCCATCCACAACCAGCTGGTGTGGATGCTCGCCAAATACCCGCTGGTGCTGGGTGACGTGTACCTCCAGAAGACCGCCACCACCTTCGACGTATCGCTGTGGGGCTATTTCATGCCGTTGCGGGTCGGCGCCACGCTGGTGCTGGCCACCCCGGACGGGCATCGCGACCCGGCCTACCTGATCGAGCTGATCGGGCGGCACAACGTGACCGTCACCGATTTCGTGCCCTCCATGCTGACGGTGTTCGCCGCCCAGGTGACCCCCGGCAGCCTCGGTTCGCTGCGCGAGGTGTTCGTGATCGGCGAGGCGCTGCCGCCGGAGACCGTCGACGCCATGGCCGCCGTCGGCTCGGCGCGGTTGCACAATCTCTACGGGCCCACCGAGGCCGCCGTCTCGGTGACCTACTGGCCCGCCCGCGCGGGACAGCGCTCGGTGCCGATCGGCCTGCCGCAGTGGAATACTCGCGTCTACGTGCTGGATTCGCGGTTGCGACCGGTGCCGCCGGGGATCGCGGGCGAGCTCTATCTCGCGGGCGATCAGCTCGCGCGCGGCTACGTCGCGCGCCCGGGTCTCACCGCCGATCGTTTCGTCGCCGATCCGTTCGGCACCGGTGAACGGCTCTACCGCACCGGCGATCTGGTGGTGTGGCGCGAGCCCACCGCCACCGCGCCGC
Source organism: Nocardia sp. SSK8 (assembly GCF_037034205.1). Classification (NCBI taxonomy): domain Bacteria; kingdom Bacillati; phylum Actinomycetota; class Actinomycetes; order Mycobacteriales; family Nocardiaceae; genus Nocardia; species Nocardia sp. SSK8. The sequence continues at coordinate 56,121 of NZ_JBAGKD010000014.1, read as the reverse complement.
ACCGGCTGGACTACCTGGGTCGCATCGACTTCCAGGTGAAGTTCCGTGGGCAGCGGATCGAGCTCGGCGAGATCGAAACCGCGCTGCTGGCCCACGAATCGGTCAACCAGGCGGCCGCGCTGGTCGCCGCGACCGAGCTGGGTGATCAGCTCGTCGCCTATGTCGTGCCCACGCCCGGCCATGCCGCAGAGGCCGACCGGCTGCAAGCCGTGGTGGCGAAAACACTGCCCGCCTATATGGTTCCGGCCTCGATCACCGTGCTCGACGCGCTGCCGCTCAATGCCAGCGGCAAGCTCGACCGGAAGGCGTTGCCCGCGCCGCACTTCCGCGCGCGGGCCTTCCGGGCACCCGCGACCGCCGCCGAACAGCTGGTCGCCGAGCAGTTCGGCGCCGTACTCGGCCGCACCGAGATCGGTGCCGACGACGACTTCTTCGCCCTCGGCGGCAACTCGCTGGTCGCCACCCGCCTGATCGCCCGGCTCGGCGCCGCCACCGGCGGCCGGATCGCGGTACGCACCCTGTTCGAGAACCCGACCGTGGCCGCGCTGGCCGCCGTCCTCGATATCGACGCCGAACCGGTCGTCACCAGCGGCCTCGGCACCCTCGACCGGCCCGCCGAGCTGCCGCTCTCACCGGCCCAGCGGCGCATGTGGTTCCTCAACCGCTTCGACCAGGGCATGGGCGGGGACGGGGCCGCGGCCTACAACCTGCCCTTCGCGCTGCGCCTGACCGGCCGTCTCGACGTGGACGCGCTCGGCGCGGCCCTGCGCGATGTGCTGGCCCGCCACGAGGTGCTGCGCACCATCTACCCCGAGACCGATCACGGCCCGATCCAGCAGGTGCTGCCCGTCGAGGCCGTCGACCTGGATGTCAAGGCCCATCGCGGTGATGTCGCCGAGCTGGTCGAACAGGTCGGCGTGCTCGCGGCCACCGCCTTCGATGTGACCACCGAGGTCCCGCTGCGGGTGCGGCTGCTCGACATCACCGAGCCCGACCCCGACGCGCCCACCGAGTACGTACTCGCGGTGGTGGTGCACCACATCGCCGCCGACGCGTCCTCCATGCCGCCGCTGGTGCGCGATGTGACCACCGCCTACCTCGCCCGCGCCGCCGGGCGCGCCCCCGACTGGGCCGCGCTGCCCGTGCAATACGCCGACTACGCGCTCTGGCAGCTCGACCGGCTCGGCACCGAGGACGACACCGAATCCGTTGCCGCCCAGCAGATCACGTTCTGGCGCGCGGAACTGGCCGGGCTGCCGGACCTGCTGGAACTGCCCGCCGACCGGCCGCGTCCGGCCGTCGCCTCGCTGGCCGGTGCCCGGGTGCCGGTGCGGATCGACGCCGACACCCACGCCGGGCTGGCCGGGATCGCCCGCGAGAGCGGCGCGACGGTATTCATGGTGTTGCACACCGCCTTCGCCGTGCTGCTGGCCCGGCTGGCCGGGGCCACCGAGGTGGCCGTTGGCACGCCGGTCGCCGGGCGCGGGGAGCGTGAGCTCGACGAGCTGATCGGCATGTTCGTCAATACCGTCGTGCTGCGTACCAGCTACGACGGTGGCGCGAGCTTCACCGAACTGGTCGCCGCCCAGCGGGCCCGCGATCTGGCCGCGTTCGCCGCCGCCGATGTGTCGTTCGAGCGGCTGGTGGAGGTCCTGGACCCGCCGCGCTCGACCGCGCGGCACCCGCTGTTCCAGGTGGGGCTGTCGTTCCAGAATGTCGACCGGGCCGCGCTGGAACTGCCCGGGCTGCGGATCGCGCCCGTCGAGGCGGAGCTGGCGGTCTCGCAGTTCGACCTGCACCTGATCGTCGGCGACGGCTACGCCGCCGACGGCACCCCGACCGGCATCGAGGGCTTCTTCACCTACGCCACCGAGCTGTTCGACGCCGCGACCGTCACGGCCTTCGCCGACCGGTTGACGCTGCTGCTCGACGCGGTGGTGCGTGAGCCGTCGGTGGTCGTCGGCGCCGTAGAGCTGCGGACTCCGGACGAGCTGGCGAGCGAAATCGTCAGCGGTGCGGCGGATCTCGCGGTGCCTGGTGGCACGCTGGCGGATCTGCCGCTGGATGCTCGTCCCACGGCGGTGGCGCTGGTCGCCGATCTGCCGCAGGGGCGCCTCGAACTCACCTACGCCGAGTTCGACGCGCGGGTCAACCGGCTGGCACGGCATCTCATCTCGCTGGGAGTCGGGCCGGAATCACTGGTGGCGCTGGCGCTGTCGCGGTCGGTCGAGCTGGTGGTCGCCATGTACGCGGTGGCCAGGGCCGGGGGCGCGTATGTGCCGATCGATCCGGATCAGCCCGCCGAGCGCACCGACTACATTCTCGGTACGGCGGCACCGATCTGTGTGCTCACCAATGGTTTCCGGACCGAAGTCGCACCGGTGGTGCATGTGGATCATCCGGTGATCGGCTCGCACGATCCCGGACCGATCACCGACGCCGACCGGCGCGCGCCGCTGCGGCCGGAGAACACGGCGTATGTCATCTTCACCTCCGGGTCGACCGGGCGGCCCAAGGGTGTGGCGGTCTCGCACGGTGCCGTCGTCAACCAGGTCCAGTGGCTGCGTGGCGAATTCGGGACCGACGCGTCCGATGTGTTCCTGCTGAAGACACCCGCCACCTTCGACCTGTCTGTATGGGAGTTCTGGTCGGCGGCAGTGTGCGGTGGCACGCTGGTGCTGGCCGCGCCGGACGGGCATCGCGATCCCGGATACCTGGACGCGCTCATCGCCGACACCGGCGTCACCACGCTGACCGCCGTGCCCTCGCTGCTCGACGCGCTGGCCGGGTACTGGGAGACCACCCCGCGCCCGCTGTCGCGGATCCTCGCCATCGGTGAGGCGCTGCCCGCCGTGCTGGCCCAGCGGCTGCTGAACGCGCTGCCCGGCACCAGGATCGACAATCTGTACGGCCCCACCGAGGCGGCCGTCTCGATCACCGATCACCGGGTCACCGCCGCCGACGTGGTGACCGTGCCCATCGGCACGCCCGAATGGAACAGCCGGGTGCACGTGCTCGACGAGCGGTTGCGGCCGGTACCGCCGGGTGTCCGGGGCGAGCTGTATCTCGGTGGTGTGCAGCTGGCGCGGGGCTATCTGCGCAAGGCCGCGCTCACGGCCGAGCGGTTCGTCGCCGATCCGTTCGAGCCCGGTGCGCGGATGTACCGCACCGGTGACCTCGTGGCCCGCACCCGCGACGGTGCACTGATCTACTTCGGCCGCACCGACTTCCAGGTGAAGGTGCGCGGATTCCGGGTGGAGCCGGGCGAGATCGAGGCCGCGCTGCTGGCGCTGCCCGCCGTCGATCAGGCCGCCGTGCTGGCCCGTACCGACGCGCACTTCGGCGATCGGCTGGTCGCCTATCTGGTCGGCGCCGAACTCGATGTGGCGCAGGTGAAGTCGGCGCTGCGAGACGCGCTGCCCGCGTATCTGGTGCCCGAGGCGTTCGTGGTGCTCGACGCGCTGCCGCTGACCGTCAACGGCAAACTCGACCGGAATGCGCTGCCCGCCCCGGTTTTCGAGGCGGCCACCTTCCGCGCCCCCGCCACCCCCACCGAACAGCTGATCGCCGGGGTCTACGGCGAGATCCTCGAACTCGACACCGTCGGCGCCGACGACGACTTCTTCGCCCTCGGCGGCAACTCCCTGCTCGCCACCCGCGCCGCCGCCCGCATCGGCACCGCCCTCGACCGCGCGGTCGGCGTCCGCCTCCTCTTCGAGGCTCCCACCGTCGCCGACCTGGCCCTGCGCGTCCACCGCGCCGACGCCCTGGCCGCGCTACCCCCGGTCGCGGGCCCCCGTCCGGATCGTGTGCCGCTGTCCCTGGCCCAGCACCGCATGTGGCTGCTCAACCGCCTCGACCCCGCGGCCACGGTCTACAACATCCCCGCCGCCATCCGCCTGACCGGCGATCTGGACCTCGCGGCCCTGAACCTGGCCGTTGGTGATCTGTTCGCCCGGCACGAGGTGCTGCGCACGCGGTACCCCGAGGTCGGTGACGGCCCGGTCCAGGAGGTGCTGGCGCCGGGGGCGGTGCCGCTTGATCTGACGCCCGTGGTGGTCATGCCCGGCGAGCTCGCGGACGTGATCCGGGACATTGTCGGGGTCGGGTTCGATGTGACGGCCGCGCCGCCGGTGCGGATGCGGCTGCTCCGGGTGATCGGGCACGACGGTGGTCCGTCGCCAGAGGGCCGGGGGAGCACCGGAGCAGTTACGCGGACACCACCGTCGGACGGCTCAGCCCCCCAGGCGGGCGCGCGGTCCGCGGACTTGGACGCTGACGCGCGGTCCGCCGGTGGGGACTACGAGTACGTGCTGGTGTTCGTCGCGCATCACATCGCGGCAGATGGTTTCTCGATGGGGCCGCTGACCCGCGACCTCGTGCTCGCCTACACCGCGCGGACCGCCGGTGCGGAGCCCGCGTGGGTGCCACTGCCCTTGCAGTACGCGGATTACGCGGTGTGGCAGCGGGATTCACTGGGGGCGGAGGACGATCCGTCGTCGGTGGCCGCTGAACAGCTGGCCTACTGGACCACCGAACTGGCGGGGTTGCCCGAGGAGATCGCGCTGCCCACCGATCGGCCGCGGCCGCCGGTGCAGTCCTTCGCGGGCGCCACCAGTGAGTTCGCGATCGATGCCGGGCTGCACGCGGAGATGGCGAAACTCGCTCGGGCGCAGGGTGTCACCGTGTTCATGGTGGTGCAGGCGGCGCTCGCGGTGCTGCTGGCCCGGCTCGCCGATACCGATGACGTCGCCATCGGCACGCCTATCGCCGGGCGTGGGGCCAGGGAACTCGACGACCTGGTCGGCATGTTCGTCAACACGCTGGTGCTGCGCAATCACGTCGATGAGGGCAGGCCGTTCACCGAGCTGCTCACCCAGACCCGCGAGACCGATCTGCGGGCCTTCGCGCACGCCGATGTGCCGTTCGAGCGGGTCGTGGACGCGGTCCAGCCCGCGCGCTCGGCGGGCAGGCATCCGCTGTTCCAGGTGGCGCTGTCGTTCGAGAACCTCGCCCCGGTTGCGGTCGAACTGCCCGGGCTCGCGGTGAGCGCGCTCGACGCCCGCACCGCCGAAGCCAAATTCGACCTGTTGCTCACCCTGCGCGAGTTCCCCGAGAACGGCGGCATCCAGGCCGAATTCGCCTACGCAACAGACCTGTTCGACGCCGAGACCGTGCAGTCCCTCGCGGTGCGGTTCCAGCGCCTGCTCGGCGGACTGGTCGCCGACCCCGATCTCGCGGTCGGCGATATCGAGCTGCTCGACGCCACCGAGATCGCCCGGCAGACCAGCTTCGCCGGACCCGCCGCCGAACCGCCGCGCACCCTTGCCGAACTCCTCGACGCCGCCGTCCGCGCCAACCCCACCGGCCCGGCCCTGCGCGCCGACGGTCGCGGCTACCCGTACAAGGACCTCGACGCCGCCGCGAATCAGCTCGCCCGCGGCCTGCTCGCCCGGGGCGCTGGACCGGAAGTCGCGGTGGCCGTGGCCATCCGGCGCTCGGCCGAAGCGGTGCTGGCCGTGTGGGCCATCGCGCGCACCGGCGCGGTGATCGTGCCGATCGATCCGGGTTATCCCGCCGAGCGGATCAGCCACATGGTGGCCGATTCCGGTGCGCTGTTCGGCATCACGCTCACCGCCGAACTCGCCGACCTGCCGCCGCTGGCGGGCGACACCGGCTGGGTGGCGCTCGACGAGCGCGCGTTCACCGCCGAGATCGCCGGATTCCCCGGCATCCCGCTGCGCGAGATCGAACTGCGCGGCACACCGCACACGGCCCAGGCCGCGTACATGATCTACACCTCCGGCTCGACCGGGCTGCCCAAGGGCGTCGTGGTCACCCACGCCGGACTGGCGAACTTCTGCGCCGAGCAGAAGCAGCGCTACCAGCTCGGTCCCGATTCGCGTGCCCTGGCTTTCGCCTCGCCGTCCTTCGACGCCTCCATGCTCGAGCTGCTGCTCGCTCTCGGCGGCGCGGGCACCCTGGTGATCGCGCCCGCCGGATCGGTGGGTGGCACCGAACTGGCCGAACTGATCCGGTCCGAGGGCGTCACGCACGCCTTCCTCACCCCGACCGTGCTGTCCACCCTCGACCCCGAGGGTGTGCCCGGTCTGCGCTCGCTCGTCGTCGGTGGCGAACACGTCCCCGCCGACCTGGCCGCTCGCTGGAACACCGTGCCGCAGCGGCACTTCCACAATGGCTACGGCCCCACCGAGACCACCATCATGACCGCCATCAGCGACCCGCTGCGCCCCGGCGAGCCGGTCCACATGGGCGGCCCGATCCGCGGCGTGCGCGCCCTGGTCCTCGACGCCCGCCTGCGCCCAGTCCCCGAGGGCGTTACGGGCGAGCTCTACCTGGGCGGCATCCAGCTGGCCCGCGGCTACCACGAGCGCCCGTCCCTGACCGCCGCCCGCTTCATCGCCGACCCGTACGCGGTGGCCACCACCGGTGTTGCCGCTCGTCTCTATCGCACCGGTGACCTCGTCCGGCGCCGGGGTGACGTGCTGGAGTTCGTGGGCCGCAACGACTTCCAGGTGAAGATTCGTGGCCTGCGGATCGAGCTCGGCGAGATCGACGCGGTGCTGGCCGCCGCGCCGGGTGTCGCGTGGGCGACCACGATCGGCCGGGACAATGGGTCCGGGTCGACCATGCTGGTGTCCTATGTGCTGGCGGAAGGCGGTGTGCGGGAGGATCTTCCGGCTGAGCTGACCGCGCTGGCCGCGCAGGTGCTGCCGGACTACATGGTTCCCGCCGCGATCATCGTGCTCGACGAACTGCCGCTGACCCCGGTGGGCAAGCTGGATCGGCGGGCACTGCCCGACCCGATCGTGGCCCGGAGCGAACACCGGCCGCCGCGCACCCCGGCCGAGCGGGCCGTCGCGCGGGTGATCGGCGAGGTGCTCGGACATGAGCGGGTCGGCCTCGACGACGACTTCTTCGCCCTCGGCGGCGACAGCATCACCGCCATTCAGGTGGTCTCGCGGGCCGGGGCCGCCGGGGTGGCGCTGCGGCCGCGCGACCTTTTCGACGCGCGCACCGTCGGCGCCCTCGCCGAGCGCGCCGAACTGTCGTCCGGAGCGGGCGTCCTGCGGGCCGCGCTGCCGCTCACCGCCACCGCCGCCCAGCTGATCGAGGCGGGGGAGCGGGCCGTGGAACCGCGCGCGGTGCTGCTCACCGTGCCCGCCGAGTGCCCGGATCAGGCCGTCGCCGAGGCCGCGGCCGCCGTCATGAACCAGCACCCGATGCTGTGGGCGCTGCTGGATCGCACCGGTGACACCCCCGCGCTGCGGATTCCGCCCGCCGAGGAACGCATCGGCGAGGCCTTCCGCAGGCTCGACGCCGAGGACGGCGAGTCCACGCTGCCTGTCGACGATGTGGTGGCCGCGGCCGCCGCCGCGCTCGACCCGGACGAGGGCCGCAATATCCACTTCGTACTCACGGGCGTCGGTGACGGCCCGGCCACGCTGGTGGTCGTCGCCAACGCGCTGGTGCTGGACGAGAATTCGTGGCGCACCGTGATCGACCAGCTGACCTCGGCCTGGAGCCGGGGCCGCCACGCCGCGCCGGGCGCACCCGACGCCGGGCTGGGCGATCTGATCCACCGGCTCGCCGACTACCCGTCCACCGTCGCCGCCCGCGCCGAACGCGAGTACTGGCACCGGGTGATCCGGTCCAGGGCCGACGAACCGGCGGACCTGCGGCAGCGCAACCGCGTCTCGCTCACCATCACCGGCGAAGGGTCCGCCGCCGTGAGCGGGGTCGCCGACGCCTACCGCGCCACCGTCGACGAAGTGCTGATCACCGCCGCCGCGCTGGCCCTGCACACCGCCGCCGACACCCCCGCGGTCCGGGTGCTGGGCGGCGTCGCCCGGCTGCGGGCCGACCAACGCCTGCTCGGCCGGGCCGACGCGGAGAACGTCGTCGGCGGCTTCACCACCGACTTCCCGCTGCCGCTGCGCCTGGACGGCATCGATATCGCCGACGCCCTGGTCGGCGGTCCGGCCGCGGGTGCCGCGCTGGCCCAGATCAAGGAACTGCGCCGCACGGTCCCCGCCCACGGCGCCGGTTTCGGGCTGCTGCGCTACCTCGATATCGAGGCCGCCGACAGCGTGCGCGCCCTCGACCGCGGCCGGTTCGCGGTGCGCTTCCGCGACCTGCGCCCGGCCACCGTGCACACCGACCTGGCCGCCGACGACCTGGCGCTCGTCCTCACCGTCGACGCCACCGCCGACGGCATGGTCGCCCGCTTCGACTACGCCACCACCGTGCTCACCGCCGACGCGGTGAAGACCTTCGCCGAACACTGGATCCGCGCGCTCGGCGGCCTCGCCGAACACGGATTGCGGCCCGGCGCGGGCGGATTCACGCCCTCGGACTTCCCGCTGGTCACGCTCGGACAGACCGAACTCGGCCGCCTGGTCCGGCGGTACCCGCGCCTGAGCGATGTGTGGCCGGTGACGCCGCTGCAATCCGGCATGCTCTTCCACGCGCTGCTCGCGGAGAACTCGGTCGACCCCTACATCACCCAGTTCGTCCTCGATCTCGACCCGGCCGTGGACGCCGACCGGCTGCACGAGGCCGCCCAGGCCGTGCTCGACCGGCACGACAACCTGCGCGTGGCCTTCGCCACCGACGCGGCGGGCACCCCGCTACAGATCGTGCTCGACGAGGTCCCGGTGCCGTGGCGGGTCGTCGACGCCGACGAGGACGCCTACCAGCGCCTCCGCGATGCCGACCTGGCCACGCACTTCGACATGGCCACCGCGCCGCTGCTGCGCTTCACCCTGGCTCGCACCCCCGCGGGCGCGCACCTGCTGGTGACCAGCCACCACATCCTGATCGACGGCTGGTCCACCCCGCTGCTGCTGCAGGAACTGCTCACCGCCTACGCCGTCGGCGGCCGCAGCAGGCGCCTGCCCAAGGTCGCGCCGTACCGCGACTACCTGACCTGGCTGGCCGGACAGGATCTCGACGCCGCCCGCCAGGCCTGGCGCACCGCGCTCACCGGCCTGGCCGAACCCACCCCGCTCGCCCCGGTGGACCAGGGCCGCGAAATCGCCACCGGCACCGGCGAAACCGGCTTCGCGCTCACCCCGGCCGACACCACCGCGCTCGCCGCGCTGGCGGCCGGGCTCGGCGTCACGGTCAATACCGTGGTGCAGGCGGCGTGGGGGCTGCTCATCGCCCGGCTGGTCGACCGCGACGACGTGGTCTTCGGCGCCACCGTCTCCGGCCGGCCCGCCGCCCTCGACGGCGTCGAGCGCATGGTCGGGCTGTTCCTCAACGCCATCCCGGTGCGGGTGCGGGTGCGACCCGGCGATACCGTGGCCGAACTGCTGCGCGCCCTCCAGGACGACCAGGCCGCCCTGTTCGACCACCACTACCTGGGCCTCGGCGAGATCCAGGAGATCGCGGGCATCGAAGCGCTGTTCGACTCGCTGGTGGTCTTCGAGTCCTTCCCCGTCGACCGGGCCGCCCTGGCCCAGGCCGCCACCGGCTCGGCCACGGTCACCGGCATGGACGCCGCCAACGGCACCCACTACCCGCTGACCGTGCAGGTGGTGTCCGGCGGTCAGCTGCGGGTCTCGGTGAAGTACCTGCGCGATGTCTTCGCCGCCGACACCGCTACCGCGCTGGCGCAACGACTTTCGATGCTGCTGGCCCGGTTCACCGCCGACCCGCAGGCCCGCCTGGCCGATATCGACGTGCTGCTGGCGGAGGAGCGCGCGACCCTGGCTTCGGTCAATGCCACCGACGCGCCGGAACTGCTCGACGAGTCGACACTGCTGACCCTGTTCGACGCACAGGTGGCCCGCACGCCACACGCGACCGCGCTGATCGACGGCGAGAAGACCTACACCTACGCCGAATTCGACGCCAGGGCACGGGCACTCGCCGCCGAACTCCGGACGCGCGGAGCCGGACCGGAGGCGCTGGTCGCCGTCGCCATGCGGCGGGGGATCGACCTCGTCACCGCCATCTACGCCGTCCTGCGCACCGGCGCGGCCTACGTTCCGGTCGACCCGGATCACCCCGCCGAACGCACCGAACGGGTGCTGGCCTCGGCCCAGCCGGTGTGCGTATTGACCACTGCCACAACCGGGTTCAGCACCGGTGGGGCAGTTCCGGTCGTCGCCATCGACACCATCGGCGCGGACCGGGTCGCTGGTGCGGCGGCGTCCGAAGTAGCCGGGGCCGGTGCGCCGTTCGGCACTCCCGGCCCGGCCGGTGGGGTACCCGGTGCGCCGGGTAGTGGCACCGAGGTCGGCGGGTCGGCTTCGGGGGCTGGATTCGGTACCCGCGCGGCCGCTTCCGTGAACGGTGCGTTCGCGGCGGCACAGCCGGACAATCTGGCTTACGTCATCCACACCTCCGGGTCCACCGGCAGGCCCAAGGGTGTCATGCTCACCCATCGGCAGCTGGTCAACCAGTTCCGCTGGGCGCAGCGTACGTACCCGCACGGCCCCGGTGACGTGGTGCTCCACAAGACGCCGGTGACCTTCGACATCTCCACGTGGGAACTGTTGTGGCCGTTGCAGACCGGTGCCACTGTGGTCATCGCGGAACCCGACGGGCATCGTGATCCCGCGTATCTCGCCCGGGTGATGGCCGAACAGAAGGTCACCACCGTGCATTTCGTGCCATCCATGCTCGACGCGTTCCTGGCCGACGAGGGTGGCGTCGAACTGCCCGCCCTGCGCCGGGTGTTCGCCGCCGGTGAGGCACTGTCGACCTCGACCGCGCACCGGTTCGCCCAGGTGCTGTCGGGTGTGGACCTGATCAACTGGTACGGTCCCGCCGAGGCCACCGTGGTCACCGCCGCCGACGTGGGACGGGTCGCGGGCGTGAGTGTGCCGATCGGCGCGCCGGTCGCCAACACCCGCGTACACGTGCTCGACCGGCAGCTGCGTCCGGTGCCGCCCGGCACAGCGGGGGAGCTGTATCTGGAAGGTGTGCAGCTCGCGCGCGGGTATCTGAGTGCTCCGGCGCTGACCGCCGAACGGTTCGTCGCCCTGCCGGGTGGCGGGCGGGTGTACCGCACCGGTGACATGGTCCGCTGGGCCGGGGGCGAGCTGGAGTACCTGGGCCGCAGCGACTTCCAGGTGAAGCTGCGCGGGCAGCGGATCGAGCTCGGCGAGGTCGAGGCGGTGCTGCGCGATCATCCGGCCGTGCGGCACGCCGCCGTCGCGCTGGTCCACGGGCCGACCGGGGACCGGCTGGTGGGGTACGTGGTGCCGGTTCCGGCGGAGCCCGCACCGGCAGGCAAGCCCGCGGGCTACGCCATCGATCCCACCGCCACGCTCGACGAGGCCGCGGTCCTCGCGCACGCCAGGGCCGCGCTGCCCGCCTACATGGTTCCGGCCACGCTGCTGGTGCTGAAGTCGTTGCCGCTCAATGCCAGTGGCAAGCTCGACCGCAAGGCACTGCCGGTGCCCGCCTTCACCACCCGGCCCTACCGCCCGCCGACCACGCCGTTGCAGCGCGCGGTCGCCGAGGTCTACGCCGAGGTGCTCGGCGCGGGCAAGGTCGGCCTCGACGACGACTTCTTCGAACTGGGCGGCAACTCGCTGATCGCCACCAAGGCCATCAGCAGGCTGCGCACCCGGGTGGGCGCCGACGTGCGGGTGCAGTGGTTCTTCACCGACGCCACCGTGGCCGCCCTGGCCGATCGGATCGACGCCACCCAGGCGGGCTCCGGCGACTACGACCAGGAATCCGACGACGCCCTCGGCGTGCTGCTGCCCATCCGCAACCGGGTGCCGCACGGCACCGAGGCGGGCGGGCCGCTGTTCTGCGTGCACCCGATGTACGGGCTGTCCTGGTGCTATGCCGGACTCGCCCAGTACATCCCGTCCCGGCGTCCGATCTTCGGCCTGCAGTCACCGGCCCTGAGCGAGGCGGGCTACCTGCCCGGCACGCTGGCCGAGATGGCGCGGCGCTACGTCGCCGAGATCCGCGCCGAACAGCCGCACGGGCCCTACCGGCTCATGGGCTGGTCGCTGGGCGGTGTGCTCGCGCACGCGATGGCCACCGAGCTGCAGGCGTCGGGGGAGCGGGTCTCGCTGCTGGCCATGCTCGACTCGCACCCGGACATCGACGTGCCCGATTTCCACACCGCGGTCCGCGACGCGCTCGCCGAACTGGGCGTCGACATCAGCGCGGCGCTGCCCGTCTCGGGGGTGCGTGAGCTCAGCGAGGACGCGCTCGCCGCCCTGCACGCGATCATCCCGGCCAATATGGCCGTGCTGACCCCGGAACGGGTGCGCCGGATCTATCGCAGCGCGGTGCGCTCGGCGGAACTGATCGCCGAACACCGGCCCGCGGTGTTCCGGGGCAGGCTCGAGTACTTCAGCGCGCTGGGTCACGAGGCGGCGGCCGGGAATTGGGCCCCGTATGTCGACGGCGAGATCCGCGATCGGCCGGTCGCGGTGGTGCATGATCAGATGACCTCGCCCCAGGCGCTGGCCGAGATCGGTCCGCGCTTGGCCGAGTTGCTCGACGCCGGGGACCGGGAGTCCGGGTCCCGGTGACAGCACTGTGGCCGGTGAGGCAAGATGTGACCGCACTGTTGTCGTGGTTACCACTGTTGTATCGAATGCATAACCCGTATCTTGGGCACGCAGTAAACAGAATTCGAGACGAAGCGAAGGTGCGAAATTGATGCGTCGGCAGACCCGGCGTCGTGGCTCCCGCGCCGCGGCGATGATCGCGGCAACCGCAGTGGCCGCCGGACTGATGTCCGGTCTCGGCGCGAGTCCCGCCTCGGCTGACCCGATCATCGATTCCCAGAGCCTGCTGGCCAACCCGGTCGCCCCGGACGGTTCCAAGATCGTCAAGGCCGAGGTCAAGGATTCGCGCAGCCTGCGGTTGCACGTGTACTCCGCGGCCATGGACCAGAACATCATCGTCGACGTGCAGCGCCCGGCCGACGCCTCGGTCCCGCGGCCCACCCTGTACCTGCTCAACGGTGCCGGGGGCGGCGAGGACTCGGCGTCCTGGGTCGCCAAGACCGACGCGCTCGAATTCCTCGGCGACAAGAACGTCAATGTCATCCAGCCCATCGGTGGCGCGTGGAGCTACTACACCGACTGGATCGCCGACGACCCGGTCGTTGGCCGCAACAAGTGGAAGACCTTCTTCACCGAGGAGCTGCCCCCGCTGGTCGACGGCGCGCTGGGCACCAACGGCGTGAACGCCATCGCCGGGCTGTCCACCTCGGGCACCACCGTGCTCGCGCTGCCGATCGCCAAGCCCGGCCTGTACCAGGCCGCCGCGGCCTACAGCGGGTGCGCGCAGACCTCCGACCCGGTCGGCTCGGAGTTCGTGAAGCTCACGGTCGAGACCTGGGGCGGCGGCGACACCATGAACATGTGGGGTCCGCAGGGCTCCGAGGAGTGGGTGAAGAACGACCCGTACGTCAACGCCGAGGGGCTGCGCGGGCTCGATCTCTACATCTCCACCGGCAACGGCCTGCCCGGCCCGTACGACACCCTCGACGGTCCGTACGCGCTGCCCGGTGCCTACGGCCTGGCCAACCAGATCGTCATCGGTGGTGTCATCGAGGCGGGCACCAACTACTGCACGCACAACCTGGCCAACCGGCTCAACGAGCTCGGCATCCCGGCCACCTTCAACTTCCGTCCCAACGGCACCCACTCCTGGGGCTACTGGAAGGACGAGCTGAAGCTGTCCTGGCCGACCCTGGCCCGCGGCCTGGGCCTGTAGGCCCGCACGCTCGACGAACCGCCCCGCCCATCGGCGGGGCGGTTTTCGTTTGGCCGACCTGCCTCTCGCCGTTTGCGAATTGTGGTTAACTTAGGTTGACTGGGTCCGGCGCTGCTTCCCGGCGGCGCCCGAGTAGTCGATGACCCCGGTACGCGGAACGGAAAGTGAGTGCATGGTCGCCGATCGCAGTGAGGCCGAACGCGCCTGCGAGCCGACCACCGCACCGGCGAAGGTCGTGCGCCGCAGGCCCAAGGATCGCAAGTTGCAGATCATGCGGGCCGCCGCGCGCGCGTTCAGCGCCCGCGGCTACTACCCGGTCGGGGTGGACGAGATCGCCGCCGAGGTCGGCATCTCCGGACCCGCCCTGTACCGCCATTTCGCCAACAAATACGCGCTGCTGGTGGCCGCCGCGGAGGCGGGCGCGCGCGGTCTGCGCGACGGCGCGGCCGCCGCCGACGACCCCGCCCTGCCGCCCGAGGCCAGGCTCGACGCGCTGCTCACCGCCGTCGCCGAACAGAACATCGACCTGCGGCGCGAGGCCGGACTCTACCGCTGGGAACGCCGCTACCTCGAGCGCGAGGACCGGGTCCGCATCCGCGCCTTCTACCGCGAACTCGAGGCCATGGTCGCCGCGCCCATCGCCGCGCTGCGCCCCGAGGCGAGCCCCGAGGACGTCACCCTGCTCGCTGTCGGCGCGCTGAGCGCGCTGGCCAGTATCGCCGCGCACCGCACCACCCTCGCGCACTCGCGCATGCTCGCCCTGCAACTCGATATGGCCTGGTCGATCGTGCGCGCCGAGCTGCCGCCCGCGCCCGCCGCGCCCGAACCGGACCGGCAGAACCGCGGCCTGCCGGTGACCTCGAAACGTGAACAGCTGCTCACCGAGGCGATCCGGATCTTCGGCCGCAACGGCTACCACGAGTCCGGCATCGAGGAGATCGGCGCCGCCGTCGGCATCAACGCCTCCAGCGTCTACCGGCACTTCGACAGCAAGGCCGACCTGCTCGCCGCCGCCTTTCACCGCACCGGCGACCGGCTCGCCGTCGCCATCGGCGAGGCGCTGGCCGAATCCGAGACCCGCGCCGACGCCGCCCGCCTCATCGCCGACCGCTACGCCCGGCTCACCTTCGCGACCCCGGAGATCATGCCGGTGTATTACGCGGAGTTCAGCAATCTGCCGCAGGCCGAACAGCACCGGTTGCGCGCGATCCAGCGTCAGAACGTCCTGGAATGGGCCAATCTGCTCGACGGTGATCCGATCGAGGCGCGCTTCCGGGTGCACGCCGCGATCGGGCAGATCATCGACGTCGGCAGGCTGCTGCGCTTCGACGCCCGGCCCGAACAGCTGGCCCGGATGGCCGCGCTGACCGGCGCAGTCCTGATCGGCAACCCCACCGATCAGGACTGAGCCGGAGTCTCAGCGGCCGTGCCGTAACCGGAAGAACGCCTTGGCGGTGCGCAGATGGCGCGGGTGGCGGTCGAAGGTGGACAGCCGCAGCGGCGCGCGATACCGCCTGCGGGCGATGGCCATGGTGCGGCTGTACTCGTAGAGACCCTGCTGGCCGTGGCTGTGGCCCTGGCCGTACTCACCGACGCCGCCGAAGGGCAGGGCCGGGATGCCGGTGAAGGCGGTGGACGAATTCACCGTCACCACCCCGACTCTCAGCTGCTCGGCGATGAATTCGGCGCTGGCGATATCGAGGGTGAACACCGTGACGGCGATGCCGTTGCCCGCCGCGTTCACCCTGGTCACCGCGTCGGCCAGGTCGGCGACCCGGTTGACCACCAGGACCGGGCCGATGCCCTCGCCGGTGATGGCGATGCTCTCCTCGGGCACCTCGGCCAGCACGATCGGCTCCACATACGGCTCGCGGAAGGACTCCAGCCCGCCGAGTACCGCGTGCCCGCCCCGGGCGATGGCGTCGCGGACCTGCCTGCGCACCACGTCGACCTGGGCGCCGTTGATCATCGGGCCGTAGGCGGCGCGATTGTCGGCGCCGGGCCGCAGCCGGGCCGCGCGCTCGGCCACCCGGGCCAGGAAATCGTCGAAGACCGAATCCGCCACATAACAGCGCTGGATGCCGGTGGCGTTCTGGCCCGCGTTGGCCATGGCACCGAAGACCGCCGCCTCGGCCGCCGCGTCGAGCACCGCGTCGACGTGCACGATCATGCTGCCCTTGCCGCTGTGTTCCACCACCACCGGCGTGAGGGTGCGCGCGCACTGGGCGATCACCTCGCGCCCGCCCGCCTCCGGACCGGCGTAGGCGATCTTGTCGACTTCGGCCCGGCACAGTGCCGTCGCGGTGCGCTGGTCACCGGTGACGGCTTGCAGCACCGGCTGGTCGGGGGCGATGGTCGCCCAGCTCTCGGCCAGCCACACGCCCACGCCGGTGGTGAGCTCGTGCGGTTTGAACACCACGGAGTTGCCCGCGGCCATGGCGTAGGCGATGGCGCCCATCGGCGTGAAGACCGGGTTGTTCCAGGCGCCGAGCACCCCGACCACGCCCAGCGGCAGATAGCCGACCGAGGCGTGCTGATTACGGGTGAACCAGCCCGAGGCCAGCCGCTTGCGGCCCAGCGTGCGCTCGGCATTGCGGGCGGCCCAGTCCAGGTTCTCCACCGCCAGCATCACCTCGAGTGCGGCGTCGGCCTCCGGCTTGCCGGTCTCGCTGCGCAGTACCTCCACCAGGGCGCCCGCGTTGCGGGCGATATGACGGCGCCACTTCAGCAGCAGCCGTCTGCGGCCCGCGAAATCCAGTTCGGCCCACCAGTTCTGGGTGGCGCGCGCGGTGCGCACGGCGCGGGTGACCTCGGCGGTGCTGTGCACGGAATACTGCGTGAGCTGTTCGCCGGTGCGCGGGTCGTACGACGTCAGCACGTCGGTTCGGCTCGCGGGCGCGGCGGCGCCCGCCGGTGCTGACTCGATCATTGTCACCTCTCACGGCAGATCGAACACGCCCGTCGGAACGGACCGGTGAGACGAGTGTTTCCCCGAAGGTCAGCGTATGGCCGTCCGAGCGGCCCGACAAGGTCGCCGCACTGCCCTTGCACTGCCCTCGTGAGGAAGACCACACGAGTGTGGAAAACCGGCGAGTCAGACCGAGACGCGACCGGGAAAAGCGCCGGACCGGTAACATCGCGCCGAACGGTATGGATCACCTACCGAGACGAAAAATTCCGTGTGCGCGTTTCCGGACGGGTCTCGCGCGCCCGGTGCGATGGTGGAGAGTTGATGCCGAGTTCGAAGTCAGTGGATTCGCCCGTGGGTGGCGTCGCGCAGCACCGCGACGAGCCCGCGGTGCTGGTATCCGACGTGCGCAAGTCCTTCGGGGACGTGCACGCCCTGCAAGGCATCAGTTTCCAGGCCGAACGGGCCAGCGTGCTCGGCATCCTCGGCCCCAACGGCGCGGGCAAGACCACCACGGTCAAGATCCTGTCCACCCTGCTGAGCCCCGATTCGGGCACCGCGGTGGTCGCCGGACACGACGTGCGCACCGACGCCGCCGGGGTGCGCCGGGCGATCATGATGACCGGCCAGTACGCCGCCCTCGACGAGAACCTCACCGGCCGGGAGAACCTCGAGCTGTTCGGCAGGCTGATGGGCCTGACCAAATCGGCCGCCCGCAAGCGCGCCGAGGTGCTGCTCGAGGAATTCGACCTGGTCAGCGCCGGTAAGCGCGCGGTGCGCAACTACTCCGGCGGGATGCGCCGCCGCGTCGACATCGCCTGCGGCCTGGTGGTGCGGCCCGAGGTGGTCTTCCTCGACGAGCCGACCACCGGTCTGGACCCGCGCAGCCGTCAGGGCGTGTGGGACCTGGTCACCGCGCTGAAGAACCAGGGCATCACGGTGCTGCTCACCACGCAGTACCTCGAAGAGGCCGACGTGCTCAGCGACAACATCATCGTCATCGACAAGGGCACCGTCATCGCCGAGGGCACCGCCGACCAGCTCAAGGCCAAGACCGGCGGCAGCTTCTGCGAGATCGTCCCGCTGGACCCGAGCCGCCTGGCCGCGACCGTGCAGGCGCTGGGCGATCTGGTCCCCGCCGCGGTGGCCGCCGAGATCGCCGGTGCCGACAAGCTCTCGGTGCCCGCCCCCGACGGCGCGGCCACCCTGGCCGAGGCGCTGCGCAGGCTCGACACCGCGGGCATCGACCTGGCCGACATCGCGCTGCGCAGGCCCTCGCTCGACGACGTGTTCCTCTCCATCACCGGCCATTCGGGCGGGCATCAGTGAGTGCCCCCGCCGCCACGGCGGACACCCTGTTCGCCGATCTCCCCGAAGCGCATCCGAGCAGCTTCGCGCAGTGGCGCGCGCTGACCGGGCGCATCGTGCGCACCATGGTCACCAAGGGCGAGCTGATCGTCGCGGTGCTGTTCCCGCTGGTGATCACCGTCGCGTTCTACCTGCCGCTGCGCTATGTGATGAAGGTGCAGGGCATCGACTACGCGCAGTACGTGATGCCCATCATCGTGCTGCAGACCATGGCCATGACCATGATGTCGAATGCCCAGCTGGCCGCGTTCGAGGCGCTCACCGGCCTGAGTACCCGGTTGCAGACCATGCCGATCGGCTCGCTGGTGCCGCTGCTCTCGCGGATCAGCGCGGGCCTGGTGCGTTCGGTGGTCTCGCTGATCGCGACAGTGGGCTACGGCTATCTGATCGGCTTCCGGTTCACCGGCGGCTGGGTGCAGGCGCTGGCGTTCTTCGGCTTCGCGCTGGCCGTCGGCGTGGTGCTGACGCTGGGCGCCGACGCGCTGGGCAGCCTCACCAAGAACCCCGAGGCGCTCAGCCAGGCCCTCACCCTGCCCATCCTGATCTTCGGCATGCTCTCCACCGGCTTCGTGCCCGAGCAGGCCTTCCCCACCTGGGCGCGGGCCTTCGCGCGCAACCAGCCGATCTCGCAGGCCGCGCAGACCCTCAGCGATATGGCCGCCGGTGACCTGAGCTGGGCGGGCACCTGGGTCTCGCTGACGTGGCTCGGCGGGCTGGCCATCTTCTTCCTCCCACTGGCTGTGTGGGCGAGTGTGAGGCGATCATGACGACAACCCTGACCGCGGCCCAGCTGCCGGAGGTGCACGCCAAGCCCGAGGGCGCGGTGACCGTATGGGCGACGCACAGCGTCATCCAGGCCAAGCGCCTGCTGATGGTGTGGCTGCGCGACCCGTCGACGACCATCCAGACCATCGCCTACCCGGCGGTGACCCTGCTGATGTTCCGCATCGTGCTCGGCGACTACATCACCGCCTACGGCGGCATGCCAGCCATCTACGGCCAGGCCGCGCTGTTGACGCTGGTCGCGGCCATGACCGGCGCGGTGGTGAGCGCGCTCGGCTTCAAACGCGAGAAGGCGGCCGGACTGCTCAGCCGCTTCTACACGATGCCGCTGAACAAGGCCTCGCTGCTCACCGGCAGGCTGCTGGCCGAGGTGCTGCGCATCCTGATCACCACGATCATCGTGCTGCTGGTCGCGGTGCCGCTGGGCTTCCTGTTCATGGAATCGCCGCTGACCAATATCGCGCTGGTCAGCGTGCCGGTGCTGTTCGGTCTCGGGTTCGCGGTGATGGTCACGGCGTTGGCCACCATTACCGAGGGCGTGATGCTGGTGAGCTTGATCAGCATCGTCAACACGCTGCTCATGTTCTTCAACACCGGCTTCGTGCCGATCGGCGCCTACCCGACCTGGTTGCAGACCGTGGTCGCCAATCAGCCGATGAGCTGTGCGATCAACGCCATGATCGGGCTGTCCTACGGCGGTCCGGTGACCGAGCCGCTGCTCAAGACTCTCGCGTGGACGGTCGGCATGATCGCGGTGTTCGCGTACCCGGCCATCGCCGGATACAAGAAGGCCGCGCAGACCGCCTAGGTTCCGCACGCCGAATCGCCTCCTCGGACTCCGGGGAGGCGATTCGCGTGTCAGCTGGTCTGGACCTCGGCCGGGGCGAAGGGGTAGTCCACCCAGCGGTCGCGGTTGGTCCAGCCGACCAGGTCGTAGCGCCAGCGGAACGGCCAGGTGTGCGCGACGGTATTGAACAGCACCGCGCCCAGCGCCGCGTAGTCGTCGTGGGCCGAGAGCAGGGCGCGCTGCCCGCGTTCGGACTCGGTGAAGAACGCCTCGAACATGGCGATCGACTGATCGGTGGTGAGCCTGCCCAGGCCGAACAGCCCGCGCATCCGCATCCAGTAGACCGCGCGCGCCTGCCACGGCCACAGCGCCTCGACCGGGTCCTCGCCCTGTCGCACGGCGGTGACCGCGGTATCGATCAGCGCCAGCGAATCGGCGACGCTGTAGCCGGTGCACGGGTGCATCATGCCGCCGCGCGAACCGAACGGGACCGCCACGGCGGCGCCCTGCTTCGGCGGCGGCTGGTCCAGCGGGTAGTGCGCGGCCTCGCTGGGCTCGTCCCCGCGCAGGACGATGCCGTGCGCGGCGAGGCGGGCCAGGGTGCGCTTGCGCAGTTCGTGCTGGGGCATACCGCCGCGCAGGCCCAGACTGGTCTCCTCGAAGATCACCGTGCCGTCGCCGAGCGGGACCGCGTAGAGGAACGAGGGCGGTTCGTCCGGGCCCGCGCCGTTTTCCGGCCGCCAGTCCAGCAGCAGGCCCTCGCCGTCGCCGACCATGGGCGCGGCGGTCTCGGCGTCGACGAAGATGCCGTGTGCCGAGGCGGCCCGGCGCTTGCCCAGCGTGGGCAGACCGCGGGTGTCGAAGACGGTGTTCGCCCGGACGACGGTCCCGTCGGTGAGCTCGACCTCGTGCTGGTCCACGCGGCGGGCGCGCTCGGCGAAGACCGTGGCGTCATCGAGGGCCAGCGCCGCGTGCAGTCCCGCCTTGGACAGCACGCAGTACTCGCGCGGGATCCGGTGCTCGGTCTTGGTCCACACCGTCGGGGTCGCGATGCGCTGGGCGATCACGCTGTCCGGCAGCCAGTCCGGCAGCTCGTCGACCCAGCAGGAGAAGGTCGGCGGGAACAACCGCTCCGGCCGCGGATCCACCGCCGCGACCCGCAGTCCGGCCACCGCCGCCCGATGCGCCAGCCCCCGCCCCGTCGGTCCGAGCCCGACCACACACACATCGAATTCCCGCGCAACACTCACGTCCGCATTCAATCCGCTGCGCGCCGCGCGGCGCAACCATGCGTTCGGACGGAACCCGGCGGCGGTCGGCGCCGTCCACGGTTCCATCCGGATCGCCGAGCGGCCGGGACCGGTGTCGCAGCCCGCGGAGCTGCGCCACCGGCGAGGCGATCCCGAACGGAGCTCAGTCCTCGAGCGCCAGGGCCTGGCGCATAGTCAGGCGGCCCTGGGTCTGCATGAGCGAGCGGCGGTAGATCTTCTCCGCGACGACCACGATCCCGTAGGCCGCCACCCCCATCAGCACCAGCGCGACGATCGGTTCCCACCAGGCCGCCGTGCCATCGGCCAGCCGCCCCGGCATGGCGACGATCGACATGATCGGCACATAGGAGGCCACCACCCGCGCGGTGCCGGTGAGGAAGATACCCGCGAACAGCACGATCATGATCAGCATCGACAGGGGAGTGGCGGTGGACTGCAGGTCCTCGCTGCGGGTGGCCAGCGCACCGGCCACCGCCCACAGGCTGGCCAGCGCGACGAACCCGACCAGGAAGAACACGATGAACCAGCCCGCCGCCCCGGCGATCTGACCCAGCTGATCGGCCTTGCCGGTGGCCGCCAGACCCGCCAGCCCGGCGCCGACGAACAGCGCCAGCTGCACGAAGGCCAGCACCGCGTTGCCGACGACCTTGCCGATCAGCAACTGCCGCAACGGCATCGCGCTGGCCAGGATCTCCACGATCCGGTTCTGCTTCTCCTCCACCACGCTCTGCGCGATCGACATGCCGAACAGCACCGAGGCCAGGTAGAACAGGAACGCGAAGACCAGCGCCACGATCTTGCTCAGCCCCGGATCGACGGCGCCCTTCTCCAGCAGGTCGTAGCTCACCCCCGCGCCGCGCCCCAGCTCCTCGAGCGAGACGCCCGCGGCCTCGGCATTGCGCTGCAGGGCCAGCTGCTGGGCGGCGGCGGTGATGTAGGTGGTGGCGTTGTCGTCCTCGGCGGTCTTGCCCACCAGCAGCCAGCCACCGGACTCCGCGGGCACCAGACCCACATCGACGGTCTCGTCGCGCACCTGCTGTTCCACGGCCGCCCGATCGGCGGCCGGGTGCGCGGTGAAGGTGGTATCGCTGTCGGCGGCGTCGGCCAGGGCGTTCGCGGTATCGAGTACCACCGCGGTCTCGGGCCCGGTGATCGCCACCTCGACCTTGTCCGGCCTGCTGCTGAGGAATCCGCTGATCGCCAGCGACGCCACGATCGCGACAATGGTGACCACGGTCGACACGACGAAGTTGCGATCCCGCAGCTTCACCACGATCTCGCGCACCGCGACGATCCGCCACACCCCGCTCACGCGGTCACCTCCCGGTAGATCTCGGCGACGGTGGGCCGCGCCTCGGCGAACTCCCGCACCGACCCCCGGGTCAGCGCTTCCTTCAACACGGTGTCCGTGTCGGTCCCGTCCAGTTCGAGCAGTGCCGAGGACCCCTCGGTCGAGAGCACCCGCACCCCGGCGAATTCCCGCAACCACCCCGGATCACCGTCGACCACCAGCCGGTACCGGGCCGCGCTGCCCGCCCGCAGCGACTCGACCGAGCCCTGCCCGACGACCCGCCCGCCCGCCAGGATCACCAGCTGATCGCACAGCCGCTCCACCAGATCCAGCTGATGCGAGGAGAACAGCACCGGCACACCCTGGTCGGCGTATTCGCGCAGCAGTTCCACCATGGAATCCACCGCCGCCGGGTCCAGCCCGGAGAACGGTTCGTCCAGTATCAGCGCGGTGGGCTGGGCGATCACCGCGGCCGCGATCTGCACGCGCTGCTGATTGCCCAGCGACAGCGACTCGAGCTTGTCCTTACTCCGGTCGGCCAGCCCGAAGCGTTCCAGCAGTTCCCCGGCCCGCTGCTTGGCCTCGGCCGTGGCCAGTCCGCGCAGCCGGGCCAGATAGACCAGCTGATCGAGGACCGGCTGTTTGGGATAGAGCCCGCGTTCCTCGGGCATGTACCCGAAGCCGCGCCGGTCCTGCGCCGTTACCGGCCTGCCGTCCCAGCGGATCTCCCCGCCCTGCACGGCCAGTACCCCCATGATCATCCGCATGGTGGTGGTCTTGCCCGCGCCATTGCCCCCGACGAACCCCGTCAACGCGCCGGGCGGCACCCCGAAGGACACCCCGTCGACCGCCACGTGCTCGCCGAACCGGCGCACCAGCTGCGCGACTTCCAGCATGGACCACTCCCCGTCTGTCGTCGTCGAGCACAACCGTACCGAGTCAACGACTTTCGGGGGCCGAACTCAGCGCGGGGTGACCCAGGTGGTGATGTCGGCGTGCACGACCTCGATGCCGTCCTTGTCGTAGATCGAGACCGGCACCGTGAGCTCGGTGCCCTCGGTGATGGCGTCGAAGTCCGGGATCTCGGCCAGCTTGGCCACCGCGCGCAGCCCGCTCTCGGCCTTGGCCAGATACTGCACGTTCATCGCCTTCGGAATCCAGCGGTGCGTGGTGGGCACGGTGGCCTCGCTGAGCATGCCCATCGCCACCTCGGCCAGGTTGCACGCCGCGATCGCGTGGAAGGTGCCGATGTGGTTGTGGATGCCGAACCACTTGGGCGAGGTCACCTCGCAGATACCCGGCTCGAGCCGGACCACCTGGGGCAGCACGGTGCCGAAGTAGGGGACCCGGGCGACCATCCCCAGGGAGAACAGCGCGTGCCCGAGCTTGTTGTCGGGCAGCTTCTTCCAGCCGCGGTAGGTCGCGGTTTCCTGTGTCATGGGAACTATCTTACTCAAAAGTAAGTTAGCGGGGAACCCTCGCTCGAGGCCGCTGGCATCGTGACAGCTACCATTGTTCGGTACAGCCCGTTCCGGCGATGCGGTCCAGGTAGATGCCCCTGCGGGGGCGTGATCGATACCTCATGACCCCCGATTTGAAGAGCCTTGTCGGAATGGTGCATACTGTTCGGGTTGCCTTGCACAGGATCATGCCCTCTCCTCGGAGGAGGCGGTTCGAGTCAGGCGAGCAGAAGTTTGTATCTCCCCGGTTCGCCGGGTGTGGATACGTCCGGGACCACGTTCCAGGCCGATGATGAGCAAGTGATCAGGGCTGAAGAATGAGCGAAAAGGCGACACGCCCGACCGCGTGGACCGGAGCACCATGACAGATGAACAGCGGCGAGGATCGGGCGATGCCCGGTCACGGTCTTCAACTTGTTCCTCGCGCCTGCGGGGATGAGCCCGTGTGTTCGGACTGTGCAAATGAGGGTGGTGCGGGAGCTTGCTCCTGTGACCACGAAGGAAAGCGGAGAAAAGGACACTTAGCGTGGCGGGACAAAAGATCCGCATCAGGCTCAAGGCCTATGACCACGAGGCGATCGACGCGTCTGCGCGCAAGATCGTGGAGACGGTGACCCGCACTGGCGCCCGCGTGGTCGGGCCTGTGCCGTTGCCCACCGAGAAGAACGTGTACTGCGTCATCCGTTCGCCGCACAAGTACAAGGACTCGCGCGAACACTTCGAGATGCGTACACACAAGCGCCTCATCGACATCCTCGACCCGACGCCGAAGACGGTCGACGCGCTCATGCGCATCGACCTGCCGGCCAGCGTCGACGTCAACATTCAGTGACGGGGACTCGAGATATGACTGACAACAAGAACCGGCCCGCGGCCGGCATCCTGGGCACCAAGCTCGGCATGACCCAGGTCTTCGACGAGAAGAACCGCGTCGTCCCGGTCACCGTCATCAAGGCGGGCCCGAACGTGGTCACCCAGATCCGCACCGTGGAGCGCGACGGCTACTCGGCCGTCCAGATCGCTTTCGGCGCCATCGACCCGCGCAAGGTGAACAAGCCGACTGCCGGCCAGTTCGCCAAGGCCGGTGTCACCCCGCGCCGCCACGTCACCGAGATCCGCGTCGCGGATGCCTCCACCTTCGAGGTCGGCCAGGAGCTCTCCGCCGATGTCTTCGAAGAGGGCACCTACGTCGACGTGACCGGTATCAGCAAGGGCAAGGGCTTCGCCGGCACCATGAAGCGTCACGGCTTCGCCGGTCAGGGCGCCTCGCACGGTGCGCAGGCTGTGCACCGTCGCCCGGGTTCCATCGGTGGCTGCGCCACCCCCGGCCGCGTGTTCAAGGGCATGCGCATGTCGGGCCGCATGGGTAACGACCGCGTCACCACGCAGAACCTCTCGGTTCACAAGGTCGACGCCGAGAACGGCCTGCTCCTGGTCAAGGGCGCGATCCCTGGCCGCAAGGGCAACGTCGTGATCGTCAAGAGCGCCGTGAAGGGTGGTGCGCACGCATGACCAGCCTCGACAAGAAGGCCAACCTGACGCTGACCGTCAAGGCCGCAGGCGGCAAGACCGAAGGCACCGTCGAACTCCCCGCGGAGATCTTCGACGTGACCGCCAACGTCGCGCTGATGCACCAGGTCGTCATCGCTCAGCTCGCCGCCGCTCGCCAGGGCACCCACTCCACGAAGACTCGTGGCGAGGTCCGTGGTGGTGGCAAGAAGCCGTACCGCCAGAAGGGCACCGGCCGCGCCCGCCAGGGTTCGACCCGTGCGCCGCAGTTCGCCGGTGGTGGCACCGTCCACGGCCCGCAGCCGCGTGACTACAGCCAGCGGACCCCCAAGAAGATGAAGGCCGCCGCCCTGCGCGGTGCCCTCTCCGACCGGGCCCGCAACGAGCGCATCCACGTGATCACCGAGCTGGTCGC
Organism: Nocardia sp. SSK8; assembly: GCF_037034205.1. Lineage (NCBI taxonomy): Bacteria > Bacillati > Actinomycetota > Actinomycetes > Mycobacteriales > Nocardiaceae > Nocardia > Nocardia sp. SSK8. The sequence continues at coordinate 30,601 of NZ_JBAGKD010000014.1, read as the reverse complement.
GGGTCAGACCCCGTCGACCAAGGCCGCCAAGAGCTTCCTGTCCGAGCTGTCGGACCGCAAGAAGTTCCTGGTCGTCGTCGGTCGCGAGGACGTCGCCGCGTGGAAGAGCGTGGCGAACCTGCAGAACGTGCTGCCGATCGCCCCGGATCAGCTCAACACCTACGACGTCCTCAACAGCGACGAACTGGTGTTCAGCGTCGAGGCCCTGAACGCGTTCGTTCACGGTCCCGCCGAGGCGGCCCAGGAGGAGAGCAAGTGAGCACCATCGCCGACCCCCGCGACATCCTGCTCGCACCGGTCATCTCGGAGAAGTCCTACGGACTGATCGAGGAAGGCACCTACACCTTCCTGGTGCACCCGGATTCGAACAAGACGCAGATCAAGATTGCCGTCGAGAAGGTCTTCGGCGTCAAGGTGACCAGCGTCAACACCGCCAACCGTCAGGGCAAGCGCAAGCGGACCCGCTTCGGTTACGGCAAGCGCAAGGACACCAAGCGCGCGCTCGTGACCATCTCGGCCGACAGCAAGCCCATCGAGATCTTCGGAGGCCCGGTCGCGTAAGCGGCTGGTCATCCAGAAAGCAGAGAAGAACTCATGGCAATCCGTAAGTACAAGCCGACTACGCCGGGCCGTCGTGGCTCGAGCGTCTCGGACTTCGCCGAGATCACCCGGTCGACGCCGGAGAAGTCGCTGCTGCGCCCGCTCACCAAGTCCGGTGGCCGTAACGCGCACGGTCGCATCACCACGCGTCACCGCGGTGGCGGTCACAAGCGTGCCTACCGTGTCATCGACTTCCGTCGACTGGACAAGGACGGCATCCCGGCCAAGGTCGCGCACATCGAGTACGACCCCAACCGCACCGCCAACATCGCCCTGCTGCACTTCGCCGACGGCGAGAAGCGCTACATCATCGCGCCGAAGGGCATCAAGCAGGGCAGCCCGATCGAGTCCGGCCCCACGGCCGACATCAAGCCGGGCAACAACCTGCCGCTGCGCAACATCCCGACCGGTACCACGATCCACAACGTGGAGCTGCGTCCGGGCGGCGGCGCCAAGATGGCCCGTGCCGCAGGCATGAGCATCCAGCTGCTGGGCAAGGAAGGGCCGTACGCGACCCTGCGTATGCCCTCCGGTGAAATCCGCCGTGTCGACGTGCGCTGCCGCGCCACCGTCGGCGAGGTCGGCAACGCCGAGCAGTCGAACATCAACTGGGGCAAGGCCGGCCGTATGCGCTGGAAGGGCCGTCGTCCTACCGTCCGTGGTGTCGTCATGAACCCGGTCGACCACCCGCACGGTGGTGGTGAGGGTAAGACCTCCGGTGGTCGCCACCCGGTCTCCCCGTGGGGTCAGCCTGAGGGCCGCACCCGTAAGCCCAACCGTCCGAGCGACAAGCTCATCGTCCGCCGTCGCAAGACCGGCAAGAAGCGCTAAGGAGGAGGTAAGAAATGCCACGCAGCCTCAAGAAGGGCCCGTTCGTCGACGACCACCTCCTCGCGAAGGTGGACGTGCAGAACGAGAAGGGCACGAAGCAGGTCATCAAGACCTGGTCGCGTCGCTCGACCATCATCCCCGATTTCATCGGCCACACCTTCGCCGTCCACGACGGTCGCAAGCACGTGCCGGTGTTCATCTCGGACAACATGGTCGGACACAAGCTCGGTGAGTTCGCGCCGACCAGGACGTTCAAGAGCCACGTCAAGGACGACCGGAAGAGCAAGCGGCGATGACTGACACCAACACCGAAACGGTTCAGAACCCGACTGCCCGCGCCACCGCCAAGCACGTGCGGGTCACCCCGATGAAGGCGCGTCGCGTCGTGGACCTGGTCCGCGGTCAGCGCGTCGAGGACGCCCTGGCGATCCTGAAGTTCGCGCCGCAGGCCGCGAGCGAGCCGGTCGCCAAGGTCGTGGCCAGTGCCGCGGCGAACGCCGAGAACAACCTCGGCCTGAACCCGGCCACCCTGGTCATCTCGACCGCGTTCGTCGACGAGGGTGCCACCATGAAGCGTTTCCAGCCGCGGGCCCAGGGCCGCGCGTTCCGGATCCGCAAGCGCACCAGCCACATCACCATCGAGGTCGAGAGCGTGCCCACTGCCGGCGCTGCCACTCGTAGCCGCCGGAAGGGAGGGGCAAAGTAAATGGGACAGAAAATCAACCCCCATGGCTTCCGCCTCGGTATCACCACCGACTGGAAGTCGCGTTGGTACGCGGACAAGCAGTACGCGGAATACGTGAAGGAAGACGTTCAGATCCGCAAGCTCCTCGCCACCGGCATGGAGCGGGCTGGTATCTCGAAGGTCGAGATCGAGCGCACCCGTGACCGCGTGCGTGTGGACATCCACACCGCGCGTCCCGGCATCGTGATCGGTCGCCGTGGCGCGGAGGCCGACCGCATCCGCGCCGAGCTGGAGAAGCTCACCAAGAAGCAGGTCCAGCTGAACATCCTCGAGGTCAAGAACCCCGAGTCGGATGCGCAGCTGGTCGCTCAGGGTGTCGCCGAGCAGCTCAGCAACCGTGTGGCGTTCCGTCGCGCGATGCGCAAGGCCATCCAGTCGGCCATGCGTTCGCCGAACGTCAAGGGCATCCGTGTGCAGTGCTCGGGCCGCCTCGGTGGCGCCGAAATGTCGCGCTCGGAGTTCTACCGTGAGGGTCGCGTCCCGCTGCACACGCTGCGCGCGGACATCGACTACGGCCTCTACGAGGCCAAGACCACCTTCGGTCGCATCGGCGTGAAGGTCTGGATCTACAAGGGTGACATCGTCGGTGGTCGTCGTGAGCTGACCGCCGCCGCCGCTGCTCCGGAGCGCCCGCGTCGCGAGCGTCCGAGCCGCCCGCGTCGTTCCGGTTCCGCCGGCACCACCGCGACCTCGACCGAGGTCGGTCGCGCCGCCACCGCTGTGGCGGACGCACCGGCAGAGAACCAGGAGGGCTGACGCATGCTGATGCCCCGTCGCGTCAAGCACCGCAAGCAGCACCACCCGTCCCGCTCCGGCATGTCCAAGGGCGGCACCGCGGTGGCGTTCGGTGAGTACGGCATCCAGGCTCTCGAGCCCGCCTACGTCACCAACCGTCAGATCGAGTCGGCGCGTATCGCGATGACCCGCCACATCAAGCGTGGCGGCAAGATCTGGATCAACATCTACCCCGACCGCCCGCTCACCAAGAAGCCTGCCGAGACCCGCATGGGTTCCGGTAAGGGTTCGCCGGAGTGGTGGGTCGCGAACGTGAAGCCCGGTCGGGTCATGTTCGAGATGTCTTACCCGAATGAGGAGATCGCTCGCGAGGCCCTGCGTCGCGCGATGCACAAGCTCCCCATGAAGTGCAGGATCGTGACCAGGGAGGAGCAGTTCTGATGGCTACCGGAACACCGGCCGCAGAGCTCCGCGAGCTCAACGAAGAAGAGCTCGTGGCCAAACTGCGCGAGAGCAAGGAAGAGCTCTTCAACCTGCGCTTCCAGATGGCGACGGGTCAGCTCGACAACAACCGTCGTCTGCGCGTCGTCCGCCACGAGATCGCGCGCATCTACACGGTCATGCGTGAGCGCGAGCTCGGCCTGGCCTCGGCACCCGCTGGCAAGGGAGACGCGGCATGAGCGAGAAGAAGGAAGAGCGCAACAGCCGCAAGGTACGCAGCGGCTACGTTGTCTCGGACAAGATGAACAAGACGATCGTCGTCGAGCTGGAAGACCGTCACCGGCACCCGCTCTACGGCAAGATCATCCGCACCACCTCCAAGGTGAAGGCGCATGACGAGAACGAGATCGCCGGCGTCGGCGACCGCGTTCAGCTGATGGAGACCCGTCCGCTGTCGGCCACCAAGCGCTGGCGTCTGGTCGAGGTCCTGGAGAAGGCCAAGTAAGGTCCCTCCTCGATCCATCGAGATCGTTGCCACGAAGGCCCGTTTCCCCCTGGGAAGCGGGCCTTCGTCGTTGCGTCAGGAGTGTGATACCTGGCTGGTATCATGTGGCCATGGCGATGACACTGCGGCTCAATGCGGACGATGACCGGCGGCTCACCGAGCTGGCCGAGCGGCTTGGGCGCAGTAAGCAGGACTTGGCGCAGGAAGCCATTCATATGTATGTCGCCCGGCAAGCAGAGGCGTTCGGTTCGATGGTCGACTCGATCATGGACGAGCATGCCGAGTTGATGCGCCGACTCGCATGATCTATCTCGATCTCGCTGAGGTCGTCGCCATCGCTCGCAAGGTCAACAAGACGCCGCACGCTGTCGCGGACATCGGTCTACTAGCAGGGGCTGTCGAGCGTCCGAAGGCGACGGTCTTCGGGCAGGAGGCCTACCCCGGGTTGTTCCTCAAAGCTGCTGCTCTCTTGCATTCGATCGCGCGTAACCACGCGCTGATCGACGGCGACAAACGAACCGCGTTCGTCGCCGGTGTCGCCATGCTCCGGCTGAACGGCTATCGTGTCCGCCCACTCCCGGACGAGCAGGAAGAGTTGATGGACAGAATCGCGACGGCCGATGTGGAGGTCGCCGAGATCGCGAAGAGCTTGGAGCTGTGGTCTGATCCGGCGTGAGTTCGTCAGCCGGTGAAGGCGTAGGGCTGGCGGATCTTTCGGGCGAATTCGATGATGTTGGTGACGGTGGCGCCGGAGACGCCTACCTCGGCGCCGATATTTGGGGCGGGCCAGGACTGGTCGGTGAGTTCTAGGATTTCCTCGATCTGGGCGAGGGTCAGGCGGAGGGGGCTGCGGTTGGCGATCTGGCGGGCCAGGGCTCGGACTTCGGTGTCGGTGTCGAAGTCGTAGTCGGGGGTTTCTTCGGGATCTTCGGTGAGGAGGTCGTCGGCCGGGTCGGTGGGTGCCGGTTCGGATGCTGCCGCTTGATCGACTGGGGGCTCGCTACCGGGGGTTGCGTCGACTGCGGCCGCGGGCTCGCTATCGCGGATCGGCTCGGGTTCGGCCGTGCGGGTGAGTTGTTCCGGCTCGTCGGCCGGGGGCTGGGGATCGATGTGCACCGCTGCCAGTTCGGCAGGTGACGGGGTGTCGCCGTTCGGGTTACGGGCGACGGTGTCGGCGTGCGCCGTCGCCTCGGGAACCGGGTCGGTGCCGGTCGCGTCGCCGGCGGGAGTCTGCGCGGCGGCGGCCACCGGTATTCGCCGGGTGGTGGGGGCGGGGGTGCCGCGGCGGTGTTCGGCGGCGGCCTTGTGGATCAGTTCGAGAGTGCTGGGGGCGGTCGGTTTCTCGGTCGAGACGCGGCGGACACCGTGCGGGCGTGAGGTGCGCTCGGCGGCGGGGGTGTCCGTCGCGTCGGTCCGGGGGCGGGTGGTGTTCTCCATGGCGGAGGTCTGGTCTGCCTCGTCCGCGAAGCCGGACGTCATCCGCTCGGCGGGGGAGTAGCTCGGTGCGTCGTTGGGCAGCCCGACCGACGCGGCCTCGATCAACATCGCGTACCGCGCCGAGACCCACGCGTGTAGCCAGATCACCACGCCCACCATGACCGGCGCGATGGCGTATTCGGCGGCGCGACCGAAGGATCCGGCGGCGAGGTGGGGGCCCGCGTTGAGGGCGACGGTGGTGCCGAGGAGGGCGAGTTCGAACAGCAGGACCTTGCCGCGTTCCAGTTCGCGCCCCCAGCGGGCGGCGGTGGTGGCGGTGATCATGATGACGATGATCGGGATCGAGATCATCGCCTCGATGCCGTAGCTGAGCCAGTAGAGCGGATCGCTCATATCCCCGCTCGGCACGAGATTGCGCTGGACGTTCACCCCGGCCCAGACCATGCCGAGCACAACGACCCCGATCAGCGCCCGCGAGGACCACTCCGACCGCCGGTACAGCTGCGCGAGCCGGGCATCGGCGCTCGACACCCGCCGCCGCGCGGCCAGGGCCTTGCGATGCCACCGCGCGTCGGCCTCGTCGGCCCGGCGGATCAGTGTGCCGGTGCGCCGATCCCGCCGGTCGGTGGCGAGTTCATCGGCGACGGCCTGGCGGCGCTGCTTGCGCCGCTGCGCCCGAACCCATTCGGCCAGTTCACGTTCCGCGCGGATCTCGGCATCGGAGAGCGCCTCGTACAGCGCGGTGTCGTGCTGCAGCCCGATCTTCCCCCGCGCCGTCGCCACCTGCTGAGCCAGGGCGGTGATCGCGGTGTCCGGCGTGCTGAGGGCATTCTCGATCGACCGATCGTCGGACATCTCGCGCCTTCCGCGTCACTCGAACATATGGACTATCGAACATATGTGTGATTGCAGAGAGCGTAAACGTCGACCGTCGTCAGGTCAACGAACCCGAGGGGTCGCTAGGGGCGAAATGACCCCAGCCGGTCATCGCGGGCGGTAGTCTCGGTTGCGCGAGACACGGTGAAATATGGGGAGTGTCAACACTATTCGACCGTTTTGCGTGGGGGTTGCATGTCTGACGTGGGTCGTGATCAAGACGAGGCCACCAGGTTTCTCAGCGCTGCGGTTCATCTCGACCCCCGGCTGGCCGATCGGTTCATCAACGAGTTCCTCGCAGAGCCCAAACGGTCGGTGCCACCGAGTCCTGGTGTGCAAGCCGAACTGGTCCTGCGCGAGGCTGTTGCCGCACGGGCGCAGCGGCGCAAGCTGAATGCCTATGTGGTCGGTGGCGCGGTGGTCTTTCTCCTGGCCGCCGCGCCGCTGATGATGGGGTGGCTACTGTCCGCGTTGAGCTGGCGCCTGCTTGCCAGGGTGGTGGCCAAGTTCGGTCCCGCTGGTTCGGGCTCGGTGGGCCGGAGTTCGAATTGGGCGCTCACCGCGACATTGTGGTGGCTCCTGTCGTTCTTGTGGGCGTGGCCGCTGGCCGCGGGGTACGTCCTGCTCGGCCTGAACGACTCGGCTACGGTGATGATCTCGCTGTCCGTGGCGCTCGTGGCCGCCCTTGGCATCTATCTGACACTGACCTACGAGCTGTTCGTGCCATGGCAGACGGCGACCGCCTATTTCCGGTTCCACGCCTACGATCCGTCGGTGTCCCGGCGGGCGGACATCATGGCCGCGTGTGCCCGGTACGAGAAGCGGCTGCGCCGGATCGCCGCCGAGGACGCCCGGCGTGCGGTCGACAGTTCGGGTGAGGTCATCGTCTATCGCGGGGACGCGCCGTTCCTGGGTGCGGGGAATCTGGTCCGGTCGTGGTCCAGTGCGTTTCAGCTGCGTGCGAAAGACGACACGGCGGCCGAAGTTCCCCGGTTCCGCCCGAGCGAACTCCAGGACTATGTATCCGCGCGAGTGGCGGAACTGACGAAAGCGGAGTTCCTGACGCCGGGTTCGCGGTTCAACGAAGCGACGGTCACCCAGTGGGCGATCGTCCCGGCTTGGCAACTGCCGTATCAGCGCCGTGCCGACGCGATGCTGCACGCACTCGAAAGCGATACCGACCCAGTGCTCGGCAACCGGGACTGGGCGGAATTAGCCGACTGCTCACCGGAGTGGATGCGGTACTTCCGGTGTTTTCGCGTAGAAGGATGGGGTCGTCAGCTCGGGGTATCGGGATATCTGCACGTCGGCTGCGTCGAGCGGATGCTGGTCGTCGAGTGGCATGGTTTCGTCCTCGCGCCTATCGCGGGCCGCTTCCGCGGGGTCGACCGGCCACCGCCCAATCTCGAGCTCAAAGCACTGGGCCAGGCCGCGTCGGCACTTGCCTTGCTTCCCTTGAACCTGGTGGCCCGGACACTCGATCTATGGCGGTCGATCAGCGGGAGCGAGGGCTCGGGTGGCCGGTGGAGTTCGCCGACGGAGGCGGCCGAGGTCTTCGGGAGCCGGGCGAGCATGCGAGAACTCGCCGCAGGCCTCCGGCTGAATTCGTTCTTCCAGGAGTCCGACAGCGATCGCTATCTCAAGATCATGGAGCGGTGCGTGCTGGACGCGATACAGAAATTTCTCGAGGAACGCGGAATCGCGGCCGAGGGACTCCGGGAAATGGTCACCCAGATCAACAATTCGACTGTTCTCAACAACTCGCAGGTGATCGCCGGAAATGTCGGCGGCACGGGCAATATCGGGTCGATAGATAACAAACAGGGTGCCGCCGACGGTGCGGGCACGGAGTAGGGGAAACGTAGTGACCGGTGGACATGGTGTCGAAATCTCGGGCGGCCAGGTAGTCGCCGGAAATATCGGCGGATCGGGGAACAACGGCATGATCAATGCTGCCGTCACGCAGCACAGCGCCGGACTGGACGACGCCTCCGCCGCCATCCTCGAGCAATTGCGCACGAGTCTGGTGCGGGTGGTCGCGCTGCTCGAATCCGCGCCGGGGCCGCAGACCCAGCCCGCTGACGTCGAGGAGATCGTGGAGGCGCTCGATGAAGGCAAGCCGGTGGACCGGCTCCGGGGGAAATGGTCAAGGGCTCTCGATCGGATGCCGGATCTGCTGCGAACCGTCGATGCGGTTCGCGAGGTCGGCGAGCTGCTGGCTCGTCTCGGACCCGGGTCGACTTCGGCCTGACCGTCGCGGTCAGTTCCCCGAGTGCGGCTCTTCGCCCAGTACGCGGGTTTCGTAGGAGGTGCGGGCGGCGGAGCCGCGGGTGGCGGTGACCTGGTTGGGGACCGTGCGGCGCAGGAAGAAGTCGCGTAGTCGCTGGGGGAGTAGGCCGGTGAGGTGGACCAGGGGGGTGACGTAGGCGGGGAGGGAGACTTCGAAGCGGGGGTGTTCGACCACGTCGACGACGGCGCGGGCGACATCGGTGGGGTCGAGGAGTTTCGCGGCGCCGGTGGCGGTGCCGACGGCGAGTTCGGTGTCGACCACGCCGGGCAGGATGACCGAGAGCCGCACGCCGGTGCCGCGCAGTTCCTCGCGGACGGCGGTGAGGTAGCCCAGCACGCCGTGTTTGGTCGCCGCGTAGGTGGCCTCGCCAGGTGGGGAGAGCCGGGAGGCGGCCGAGGCGATGGTGACGATGTGACCGCGCTTGCGGGCTCGCATGCCGGGCGCGACCAGCCGCACGCCCCGGATGACACCGTGCAGGTTGACCGCGATCATCCGCGCGGTGGCGGCGTCGGGTTCTGTGTCGAAGGCGCCGACCCACATCACGCCCGCATTGTTGACCAGCACGTCGATCGGTCCGAGCAGTGCCTCGGCGGTGGCGAGGAAGCTGTGAAAGGACCGCTCGTCGGTGACGTCGAGTTCGCATCCGTGCACGGTGCCGGGCAGCTGGCGGGCGGTGACCCGCGCGTCGTGGCCCGAGAGATCGCCGATGCACACCTTCGCGCCCGCGGCGGCGAACTGGTGCGCGATCTCGCGGCCGATGCCCGCCGCGCCGCCGGTGACTGCCACGACGAGACCGGCATGGATGCGCTTCATCGGCAGGGAGCCTTTCGATCGAGAACAAGGTACTTCTGACATGACATCATGTCGGAAGCCTTCAGCGCAGCGCGGTATGCCAGACGAGTGCCGCGGCCAGCGCGCCCGCCCCGTTGAGCGACCAGTGCAACGCGATCGGCGCGAGCAGACTGCCACTGCGCCTGCGCAGCCAGGTGAACACCACACCGGCCCCGGCCGTGGCCACGACGGCGAGCGTGATGCCGAGAATCTGCCCGGCCAGCCCGCCCCCGACGATGTCGGACAACCCCTTGTTCCCGCTGGTCAACCCCAGCGACGACGCGATATGCCAGAACCCGAACAGCAGCGACCCGGCCGCGAACAGCCCGCGCACCCCGAGCACCCGGTCCAGCGTCCCGTGCAGCACGCCGCGAAAGGCGAGCTCCTCGGGGATCACCGTCTGCAACGGGATGACGATCATCGACGCGATGAGCGCGCCGGAGATGGTGGCATAGCGGTCGGCCAGGAAGAACGGCCGGGTGATCGGCAGGATCGCGCCGATCGCGACCGCGGTGAGCACGATGCCGACCGCGCCGAGCGCGTAGATCGTCCCGCGTCGCCAGTGCCGTGGGGACAACCCCAGCTCGGCCCAGCCCAGCCCGCGCCGACGCATCAGCGCCAGCAGCGCGATCGCGGCGATCGGCACGGTCACGATATTGGCCCACGCGGTGGTGAAGTGCGCGATCAGATTGGTCCCGGCCAGCACGACCACGACCACCGCGATATCGATGTACGCGTGCAGCTTGGGCCGGGGCTCGGCGACGGTGGCGGGTACGGGCACCCGACCGAGTGTACGGAAAGGTCACGAAAAGGAAACGGCCGGGGGAACGCAGGTCAACGCGGGATTCCCGGCCGAAACCGGGGGCTACCGGGGCGGCTGGCGAGCATCAAGATCGACACGCCGTCCGGGGGTTGTGAGCTACTCGTCAGCCGATCCGGACCAGCCCGGCAGATCTGTCCACGCCTGCAAGCCGCGCCCGGTCTCGAACCGTCGCGGCTGCCCGCTGAGCGGATCGGTGAACTCGAGCGAGGCGGCCAGCAATTGCAGCGGCCGGGTGTAGTCGTCGACGGATTTGTCGGTGAGCACCGGGTAGAAATCGTCGCCGAGGATCGGCACGCCGAGGCTGTTCATATGCAGGCGCAGCTGATGGGTGCGGCCGGTGTGCGGGCGCAGCCGGTAGCGGCCGAGGCCGTCGCGGTGCTCGAGCAGCTCCACCTCGGTCTCGGCATTCGGCTCGCCCTCGACCTCCTGCGCCGCGATCACGTGCTTCTCCTTGACGATCCGGCTGCGCACGACGCGCGGCAGCTCCAGCGCGGGATCGTAGGGCGCGATGGCCTCGTACTCCTTGCGCACGGTGCGCCGGTGGAACATGGTCTGATACGCGCCGCGCGCGGCCGGATTCACCACGAACAGGATCAGCCCGGCGGTCACCCGGTCCAGGCGGTGCGCGGGGATGAGATCGGGCAGGTCGAGATCGCGGCGCAGGCGGACCAGGGCGGTCTGCAGGATGTGCTGCCCGCGCGGGATGGTCGCCAGGAAATGCGGCTTGTCGATGACGAGGATGTCCGCGTCGCGATACACGATCCCGATCTCGAACGGCACCTCGCGCTCCACGGGCAGATCACGGTGGAACCACACCGCGCCACCGGGCACATACGGCGCGTCCGGCGCCAGCGGACCCGTCAGATCGACGATCTCACCGGCCGCCAGCATCTCGTCGATCCGCGCCGGATCGACCCGTGGCAACCGCTCCACCAGGTGCTCGCGCACGGTCGCCCAGTGCCCGTCCTCGGGGAGCCGGAGCCGGGCGGGATCGAGGCCGTGCCGTTTCGGCAGCGGCGGCTGCTGCCTGCGTCGCATGAGAGCAGTGTTATCGGAGCGCTGGCGCGCTCGAGTCGCGGCCCCCCGGGACGGGCCGCGACGGCCGACTTCGTCGGCCTGCCCCTCCTCGAGGTCGGGGCGTGCGGGGCTGGTGTGGGGGGTCAGTCGGCCCTTGTCGCTAGTCCTGGGTAGTCGAGGATCAAGCCGGAGTCGTCGTATTCGAGGGTGGCCTCGAAGTCGAACCTGGGCGCGCGGTAGTCGTAGCGCTGGGCGGTGGTGTCGGCGAGGCGGCGGTAGTGCTGGTTCAGGCGGGTGACGGTGAGGTCGGTCGCGTCCACGTAGACCGCAGGGGCGTCGGCGGCGTCGCCGACGGCCAGGCCGAGGCGGTGCACCGGCAGGGCGTTGGTGAAGGCCGAGGCCGCCAAGTCCACGTCGAGACATCCGTCCAGTTCGGGGGCGTGCACGCCGTCGACCTGCCAGCGGCCCAGTCCGTCGGTCTGCACGGTGATCGCGTGCCGGGCGCCGGGGTAGCGGCCGGTGATCTGGGCCGAGCGGGTGCGCCAATCGCTGTCGATCCGCAGGCGGTAGTCGATCGCCCAGGTCTGGCCGTCCTCGACGGCGGTCGCACAGCCCTCGACGACGAGCCCGCGCTCGCCGTCGCGGAAGTAGGCCACCTCGAATCCGGTACGCGCGCCGTGCTGCCGCCACGCGGCCGAGGACGGCAGCGGCGCGAAGACCATCAGAACCCGCGAATGCGATCGGGCGCCACACGCACGGGCACCGCGTAGTCGGCGAAGAACTCGGCCTCGGTCATCGCGATCTCGACGAAACCCTGCGTGTACTTGCGCGAGTACGCCGCGATCTCGGCGTCGGTCGCCGCCTCGCCCACCCGGGCCGACCCGGTGAACACCGCGAAATCGCCGCCGCTGGCGGTGCTGTTGAGATTCAGCGAGACGCGCGGGTCGGCGGCGATATTGCGCAGCTTCGGGGTGCCGGGCTGGGTGAACAGGAGAAACTCCCCGTTCTGCCAGAGGAACCAGACCGGATTGGGCTGGGGCGTCCCGCTCGGGGCGACGGTGGTCAACCAGACGACATGATCGCCTGCCAGCCGCTGCGCGACCTTGGCGCCGAAGGTGGTGCTTTCGTCGAGAACGGACACGATGTGCTCCTCACGGTGAACGATCGGTTCGGTCTGCGCAACGTCGCCTACATTCTCGCCATTCCCGTCGGCGCACACCTTCAACCCCGCAGCTCATCCGCCCTGCCCACCGGTCCGCCGCCGGGCAATTTAGGCTAACCTATCTTCGGCGAGTTGCCGCGAACAGGTCGAGAGGCGAGAAGTGATGACGGTGCAGGTAGCGCCGCCGCCGGGGGCGGAGTCGGGCAACCGGCCGCCCAAGGCGGTCGCGAAGGCGAAGAAGCAGCAGGAAGCGCAGGCGCGCAAGGAGATCCTCGCGCCGGTATCGGGCATGCTCACGGTCGCGAGCCTGATCGTCGCGGTCGCCTCGATCTGCGCGGTCGTGCCGTTTTTGCTGATCGTGCAGGCCTGCCGCGAACTGCTCGAATCCCCGGTCGACACCGATCGCGTGTGGTGGCTGTTCGGCGCCGCCGTCGCGGTGCTGCTGGTGCGCGCGTTCCTGCAGGTCGTGGTGCTGATCTGGTCGCACGCGGTGGACGCGGGGTATCAGCTCAGCCTGCGCCGCGCGCTGGCCGCCAAGCTCACCCGGGTGCCGCTGGGCTGGTTCGGCGAGCGCAGCTCAGGCGAGGTCAAGACCTACCTGCGCGACGACGTCGAGGCCCTGCACTACCTGGTCGCCCACGCCCGGCTCGAGTTCGTCGGCGCGGTGGTGGTGCCGGTGGTGACGCTGGGCTACCTGTTCACCGTCGACTGGCGGCTCACCCTGGTCCTGCTCATCCCGCTGCTCGCCTACGTGCGCTTGTTCGGCCGGATCATGGACCGCGACGGCCGCGACCGCGTCGCCGTCTACACCCGCTGGGAGCAGCGCACCTCGCAGGCCGCCATCGAATTCGTCGACGGCATCCAGGTGGTGCGCGCGTTCGGCCAGGCGGGCAAGGCGCATCGCGAATTCCAGGACTCGGTCGACGGTCTGGTGCGTTCGGCGCACAAGATGAAGATGCCGATCATCCGCGTGCAGGCCGCCTCCGACATCGTCGTCGCGCCCGTGTTCGTGATGCTGGTCGTGGTGGTCGGCGGGCTGGCCGGGGTCGGCCTCGGCTGGGTCCAGCCGCTGGACATGCTGCCGTTCGTGCTGGTCGGCTTGGGTATCGGCAGCTCGCTGCTCGGCCTGGGCTACGGCTCGCAGGCCCTGCGCGCCGGTGGCGCCGCCGCCCTGCGCCTGCATGAATTGCAGCAGACCGCCGAACTCGAACAGGCCCCGGACACCGCCTCGCCGACCGATGGCGAGTCCGGCGTGGTCCGCTTCGAGGGCGTGCGGTTCGGCTACCGCACCGACCACGACGTGCTGCGCGGTCTCGACCTGGAACTGCGCCCCGGCACCATCACCGCCCTGGTCGGCCCGAGCGGCTCGGGCAAGTCGACCCTGGCCAAGCTGCTGCCCCGCTTCTACGACGTGGGCGCGGGCCGGATCACCATCGGCGGCCGTGACATCCGCGAATACGGCAGCGAGGAGCTGTATCGCACGGTCGGTTTCGTCTTCCAGGATGTGCGCCTGATCCGTGGTTCGATCCGCGAGAACCTGGCGCTGGCCCGCCCCGACGCCGACGACGCCGCCCTCGAGCGCGCCGCCCGCGCCGCCCAGATCCACGACCGCATCGTGGCCCTGCCGCGCGGCTACGACTCCGAGATCGGCGTCGACGCCATCCTCTCCGGCGGTGAGGCCCAGCGCCTCTCGATCGCGCGCGCCCTGCTCGCCGACACCCCGGTGCTCGTGCTGGACGAGGCCACCGCCTTCGCCGACCCGGAATCGGAAGCCGCCGTGCAGGACGCGCTGGCCGCGCTCGTCGCCGGTCGCACCGTGCTGGTGATCGCGCACCGCCTGCACACCATCACCGGGGTCGACCGCATCCTGGTGCTGGAGAACGGAACCCTCGTCGAACAGGGCCCCCACGCCGATCTGGTCGGTGCCGGTGGGCTCTATCAGCGGCTCTGGGAGATCAACGAGGCCGCGCTCGGCACGCTCGCCCTGGTGGAGGACGCACGATGATTCGCAAGGTATTCCGGCTGGTTCCCGCCGAATTCGGGCCGCTGGTCCCCAAGCTGCTCGCCGCCATCGTGTTGCAGGCGCTGTGCCAGGCCGCCGCCTACCTGCTGCTGGTCCCGGTGCTCGAATCGCTCATCGACGACGACCTGAGCAGCGCCTGGCTGTGGGCGCTGGGTATGGCCGTCGCCGTGGGCGGGCTGATCGTGTTCGGTTATGCGCAGGCCGTGCTCGGCCTGCGCATCGGTCTCGGCATGCAGTCCGGCCTGCAGACCCGCCTCGGTGACAAGCTCAACGCGCTGCCGCTGGGCTGGTTCGAGGGCCGCGACGCCGGACCGCTCTCGCGCGTGGTGGTCGAGCAGGTGCGCGAGATGCAGGGCCTGATCGCCTACCTGCTCACCAAGGTGCTCACCGGCGTCATCGTGCCGGTGGCCGTGGCGCTGGGCATGCTGTTCATCGACTGGCGCGTCGGTCTGGCCATGCTGCTCGCCGCGCCGGTGCTCTACCTGGTGAACAACCTCGCCAATCGCGCCTACACCGGCGCCGACGCCCGGCTGCACGACGCGGCGGCCGAAGCCGATTCGCGCGTGGTCGAATTCGCGCAGGCCCAGCCGGTGCTGCGCGCGTTCGGCGCGGTGGGCGCGGGCAACAAGAAGCTGGATTCCGCGCTGGTGCGGCACCGTTCGGCGATCATGCGGATGATGGTGGCCACCGTGCCCGGCCTGGTGGTGTTCGCGCTGTTCGTGCAGGCCGTGTTCCTGGTGCTGGTGTACATCGCGGTGGTGCAGGTGACCGACGGCTCGATCTCGGCCGCCGTCGCCATCGCGCTGATCGCGGTGAGCTCGCGCTTCATCGAACCGGTCAACCAGGCCGCCCAGCTGGGCAGCGCCCTGCGCTCGGCCGCCGCGGCCGCCGACCGCATCACCGACCTGCTCGACGAGCCGACCCTGCCCGAGGCCACCGAGGCCGTCACCCCCGGTGCGCCCGCTGTGGTGTTCGACGAGGTCAGCTTCGGTTACCGCCCCGGCGAACCAGTGCTGTCGGACCTGTCGTTCACGGTGCCCGCGGGCACCACCACGGCCATCGTCGGCCCCAGCGGTTCGGGCAAGACCACCCTGCTGCGCCTGGCCGCCCGGTTCTACGACGTGGAGTCCGGCACGGTCTCGGTCGGTGAGCACGATGTGCGCGCCCAGCCCTCGGAGACGCTGCTGGGCCAGATGTCGCTGGTGTTCCAGAACGTCTACCTGTTCAACCGCTCGGTCGCCGAGAACATCCGCATCGGCAACCCCGAGGCCACCGACGAGGAGCTGGGCCGCGCGGCCATGGCGGCGCGCGTCGACGAGATCGTCGACCGCCTGCCCGAGGGCTTCGACACCCAGGTCGGCGAGGGTGGCGCGTCGCTATCCGGCGGTGAGCGCCAACGTGTTTCGATCGCCCGCGCCCTGCTCAAGGACGCGCCGATCGTGCTGCTCGACGAGGCCACCAGCGCCCTCGACCCGCACAGCGAAGCGGTGGTCGTTCGTGGCATCCACGAATTGACCAGGGACAAAACGGTTCTCGTCGTCGCCCACCGCCTGGCCACCATCGCCCACGCCGACCAGATCCTGTTCCTCGACGGCGGTCGCATCGTCGAACGCGGCACCCACGCCGAACTCCTCGCCGCCGACGGCCGCTACGCCGCCTTCTGGAACGAACGCGAGCGCGCCACCGGCTGGCGCCTGGAACCGGTCCCGGCCTGACCTCGAACCCCCAGCGGCCCCGTGGATTCCGATCCGCGGGGCCGCTGCGCGTCGTCTATCATCCGCCCGATGAGATGAGCGGACGCCCGGTCCGTCGGGAGGGGAATGATGTATCTGGAGACCGATTTCGCGACTGTGTCCGAGGACGCGACCCGGGACGAGGTGGTCGAGTTGATCGAATCGCTCGGGGACGGACAGCATTCGATGGCGATCCTCGGGACGGCGGACGAGGTGTACATCCAGACCTCGTATCTGCCGGGCACCGACGAGTTCGGGCTGGACTACCGCGATGGCGACGCGGCGCACCACTACGCCGTCACCGTGCCGACGAACGAGCTGGTGCTGGCGGCGTTCATGAGCTATCTGGCGGGCAACGATCGCTGGCGCACCATGGTCGCGTGGGAGCGGGACACCCACTACGAGCAGGACTGAGTCAGCCGGGGATCGGTCCGCCGGTGATGCCGGGGTGGGTGGCTGCGGCGGTGGGGATGGCGGAGTGGTCGCCGGTGAGGAAGGGGGTGAGGATGTCGTTGGTGGCGTGCTGGGTGGCGTCCGGGCCGCGGGTGCCGCCGAGCAGGTGGGTGACGGCGAAACGGGCGGGGGCGGCGAGGAAGTGGGGGACGTCGGTGAAGCTGTAGTGGTCGGCGTCGGCGAGCTCGTAGCGGAAGCCGGGGGCGGTGAGGTGGTCGAGGAGGGCGGCGTTGCCGTCGAGGTAGCGCTGGGAGTGGCCGGTGTCGGCGTGGTCGCTCTCGAGTAGCAGGACCGGGCGGGTCAGGGTGTGGTCGGGGAGTGCGCCGTAGAGGGTGCCGTCGATATTGGCCGCGGCGCGCAGGCGGGGGTCGGCGTCGAGGGCGGCCAGGGCGGTGGCGCCGCCGAGGGAGTGGCCGGTGGCGGTGATCGTCGCGGTGTCGAGGTGGGTGGCCAGCAGGCCGATCGTCTCGGGACGGTCGAGCTGGTCGAGGACGAATCGCAGGTCGGCCGTGCGGGTTTCGAGGCGTTCGGTCATGAAGCGCAGGCCGTCGGGGTCGTCGGCGGGGAAGTGTTCGACGGTGGTGGCGACGGTGCCGTCGGCCAGTTCGGTGACCCCGGATTCGTAGGGGTGGTCGATGGCGAGGACGACGAATCCGCGGCTGGCCAGATCGGTGAGCAGGCCGGTGTAGAAGGCGCGGGGAGCGCCGTAGCCGGGGGAGAACAGGACCACCGGCCAGCGGGTGCGTTCGCCGGAGACCGGTGCCTGCGCGGTCGCGTGGGTGTCGATCCGCCAGGACTCGCGCAGCAGGAACCCGGGAATCTGGCTGACCCGCCCGGGCAACGCGTCGAGCCCGTCGAGATACCTCCACTGCCTGCCGGACCCGACCGTCGTCGGATACCAGGCCTGCACCACCACATTGCGCCGGTCATCGGCCTCGGTCGCGGGTTCGCCGCGCGACTCGTCGACCCACCGGAAGATCTCCGACCCCACCGCGTACGGCCCGCTCGGCGTGGTCAACGAGGGCGCGGGCGGCACCGCCCACGGCACGATCGACACCGCCGCGAGCACCCCGAGCCCCGTCCGCGCGACCACCCGGCGTCGCGGCGGATCGGCATCGGTGAGCACATAACCCAGCATCAGCACGATCAGCAGATACACCGGCCACATATGCCAATACCCACCGACCGCCCACTGCATCACGGCCCCGACCCCCAACAGCGCCAGCACCAGCGGCGCCACCTTCCGCCCCGCGGCCGGAAACGCGATCAACACCACCGCGAACACCACCGCGGACCCCCACAACACCGCGTCGATCGCCGACACCCGGCCCCCGTTCGGAATGATCGGCTCGCGCGGTGGGCATCCGCGCGACTGTCCCGACCAGCCTGCCCGACCATCACCCCGGCGCGCGTCGCCGTCAGGGGGGATTCGGGGTCACTCCCAGGGATGACCCGGCGTCGTCCGCCCTCGGGGACATCCCCGGGGTCGGTGTGCTATCTCAGACCGCCTATCTACCTGACCAGCCCAACTAGGTGCCCAGGCCGACGACTTCGACGAGTTCAGCGAGCTCCATCTCCGAAACCTGGAATAGCGGAAGGGTGCCAGTACCGCCTCGCCCCACTCCGGGGCAACAGGAGGCGCTGGCGCGTGCGTTCGGATGCCCGCGGGCGGTCTACAACTACGTGATCCACACCCGCGAGCAGGACCGGCGGGAGGGGGGTGTCGTATCCGAAGGACGCGGACCTGTCGAAGCGGCCGAGCAGCCTCGTGGGAGAGCGGTTGGCCCACTTCTACGAGGCGGGATTGTTCTGGCCCTTGTACGGAGTGAGAATACCGAAATGCTTTGGTAGTCCTTGTCCGCCAACATAATCCAGCCACCGATGACCAGCTCGGTCGCGATCTTCCTGCTACCTCACAACGGGGCGGCAGGGAAGTCGGGGTGGTTCACTACACGGACAGAGACCGATTGGCCGAGTGACTACCGGCCCATAGACCACCGGCAGGAAGGACGGGCGGTTCGACGCCCTGGTCGACCTCCTGGACCGGGCGGCGACGGCGTCACCGCCGGATTCATAGATTCCGATCGGGCGATATAGACTCGGCCGGGAGGGGGAGCGGACTCAATGATGTTGTCTGACGGTGTATTTGCCTGCAGCAAGGAGGCACCGGCAGGGCCGGATGCTGGAGTGACACGGGGGCGGCGTGGCTGATCTGTCGGTCGAGCTGTCGAGTCTCACAGGATTCACCACAGATCTCGGGGAGCTGGTGACCTGCTCGGCTTCCAACGTCGCACGCCTGCTACCGGCGGTAGCACTACCTGATGGGGCGACGGGACTGCTGGCGACGCTCGCACCGTCGCTGGAGAAGTTCCGCAGCGCAGCAGGCGCGGTACTCGATACCGAGGCGGCCGTCATCGGCGACTTCCGCTCGGGTCTGGCCACGGTCGTGTCTCGGTTCGGGTCCACCGACGAAGCCAATGCGGCCGCGATCTCCGCTGTCTCGAACGACCTCGGTTCCGACAGTGGCCGGTTCGCTGTCGGCGCGGGCCAGTATGCGAGCCGATTCGGTGGGCTACAACTTCCGAGTCTTCCCGCAGTGTCGGAGAACGAGTGCACCGTCCGTCAGCTGGTCGAATCGGCGATCGGACTCGTCTCTGTCTACGACGACCGCCCGGGGCGCGGCGATCGGTGTCAAGCCGACGGCCGACCTGTTGTCGGTGCTCGCGGCGGACTGGGAATCACTGCAGGCAATCGGCAAGCGGATCGGCCTGCTCGGTATCAACGACTACGTCACGTCGGAAAACCTTGCCGGCGGGGCGAGGTGGCTGCAGGGCAGTTGGTCCGGCGCGGTCGCGGAGTCGTATTGTGTGAGCTCGAACAACCTCGGGCAGACAGTGGCGGCAAGGAGCCTCGACTTCGAGTCGGTGTCCAAGATTGTCGAGAACGGTGGTACCTACCTCGAACGCCAGGTCTACAACCAAGCGGCAGACCTGTGTCAAAAAATACTGCAGCCGATGACCTTTCTCGGCGCAACATTCCCGCTCGGTGCATGGGCCCCACACATAAACAACCCGATCCGCGGTGAGATGCGATCAGAGATCGTTGCATCACTGGCTGCGCTCGAAGCTTCAGTTGCTCTGCGTCAGCAGCAGATTCAGGAAACTGTGGACAAGATTTCTGTGGCACTGGACTATGCCCCAGGGCGATCGATACCTGCGTTCAATGTCAGTGAGTTCGATCTCCCGGAGAAGATCGCGGTAGACCTGAGTGCCCGGAAGTTCGGGTACGGTGACAACATGTGGTGGGAGGACCGCGTTGATTCTCTGTTCTGACTTTGTGACCATCTTCGGTGCCGGGCACCTTGTGAACGGGGGGTCATAGATGGCTGGTGACATTCCTCCGATGCCACCCACGCCGCCAACGGATCCGGGGCAGGGCGCGCACGGTTCGCAGCCGCTGTGGGCCAGGTATGACGATTTGCAGTTCTTCGACCAGATGATCTTCGCCACTGCCGCTGCTGATGCAGCCGGGATGACAAACGCCGCGGACCACCTTGAGCACTACCTCGCGAATACAGGAACGGATTTGCAGCTCGACCCGGACAGGATCATGCACGACGAGCCCGCCCTGAAACTCCACTTCGACAACATGATAACCGTCAATGTGCGGAATATCGCCAGGCGAATCGGTGGTATCACGACCGAGAACTCAATCTCGGCATCATTCCAGCTGGAGTGGAAAGAGTACGAATTTCTGGACCGAGACTGGTATCTGGCGATCGGTGCGGTCGAAACCACAGCTTGTGGGGCGGTCAGGATTGAGAAGCTGGGCGAGGGGGATGCGGAGTATCGTATAGATCTGGATTATCAGTGCCACTTGTTCGATCGATACAACTGGGATGGTGAGAAAAATACCGAGATCGCTGGATTCAACTGGACCGACCGTGAACTGGGGGCCCTGCATACGGCAGGTTTGGCGAAGGAGTTCGACATGATCGGTTCGTCTACAGTCAAGCGATACGTAGGAGAGCTGCCTTCGGTCGGCGACCTGAGCTTGCCTGCGCCGAGTGGTAGGGGGACTCCTCGATGACACCTGCTGAGGTCGGTGTGCAGACTGCCCGACGCGGCCGATGGCTGGTATGGGTGGCGTCGGCACTGGGGTTGTGTCTGCTGATCTCGCTCGGAGTTTTCGGGTGCGACCGCGCAGTCGACCACACCATCGACCGGATGATGGTGCCCGATGTCGAGGAATCAACCAGTCCGGAGTTGTTGCGAGAGGCAACACAGTACGGTGACTGGGTCCTACCGACGAGCGCTGAAGTTCTGCTGGTCCAGCGCGAAATAATTCGCGATCGAAAATACCGGATCGCGGTCAAGACATCCCCCTCCGATCTCGCCGCAATGCTGGAGCAGTCTCGATTCCCGATCGCTCTCGGTCTCCGCCAGCCACCCTATTCCGTGAAGACGATCGCCGGGCCGCCTCTGGATACCTCGCCCCGGGTGGAACGAGGCCAGGAAGCATGGTTCACATCGGCAGCGGGAAAGGTGATGATTCGCGAGGTCACGGTCGACTTGCGTGACGAAACCACGCGGATCGTCCACCTGGAGTTCCGGGGCGTCTAGCTAAACGTCGCGAATGACGACCCGGTGCCCGCACAGCTTCTGCCAGTCGTCGCGGTCTGAGGTGAGGACCAGTGCGGGAGCCGGTGCGCGTAGGGCCATCGCCGCGACGAGGGCGTCGATCGCGTACTTGTGTCCGTGGAGGCCGCCTGCGTCGCGGAGCAGCTCGACCGCGAGCAGTGCGTCGTCCTGGGTCGCGGGTTCGACTCGTATTCGGGAGAGGAACCACGCGAGACGCGCGGAGTCGGTCTTGCCGTACACCGACTCCACGATGGTCAGAGTCGATACCCGAACGGGTATACCTGCGCGCCGGGACGCCTCGATACGTGCGGTCATGGCGCGGTCCTGCTTCAGCAGCAGGGAGAAGGCTTGGGAATCCAGGACGACGGAGCGAGTCGCAGGCTCCTTCACGCCGCGCCCTGGTCCGCGACACCGTTGTCGCCGAACATGTCCTGAGAAGCCGCAGCGATCTCGGCCTCGGTCAGTGGCTCGTGTGTGGCTTCGAACTCCGTGACTATCTCCGCGAGCCCGTCCATCTCGAGCTGATGCCGAACGGCGTCGGTGATGTAGGCCGAGACGCCCCGCCGCCCTGCGCGATCGCGGACGGCGGTGAGGACGTCGGTCGGCATGGACACCGACACGTTGGCGGTAGAGCCGGTGCGGGGATTGGTCATGCCCGCAATTGTACGACAACATTTATTACACTGTGTGCGTCACTTCCAGTACGCGCGGGCCTTGATGGCGGTCTTGGGGAGGGTGTGGACGGTGCGGAAGGTCTTCACGATCGAGCGGGTGGTGGCGCCGTCGCAGGCGATCCAGGCGTAGGTGCCGGGGACGCAGGTGATCTCCTGGGCCGCCTCGCGCAACAGCCGTCCGTCGTCGACGCGGGGCAGCCAGGTCACCTCGTGGTTGGCGTGCGCGTGCACCGGCAGGGTCGGGTCGGAGTCGTACTGCGATTCCAGCCACACCCGGGCGGTGGCCTCGGGGATCGCGTCGAGCAGCGCGTTGATCGCCGGGAGGGAGGCGGTGTCGCCGAAGATGACGTAGTCGCTCTGGTCGGTGTCGGGGTGTGAGGCGTCCATGCCGAGCGAGCTCGCTTCCAGCGTGTCGCCGACTTCGGCGCGCGCGGCCCACTGGCTGGCCGGGCCGCCGTGCAGGGCGAATTCGATGTCGAAGCGGTCGGTCTCGGGGTCCTGGTTGATCAGGGTGTAGCCGCGGTGGTGCAGCTTGTCGCTCTCGGCATCGGGAATCCAGATGCGGATGAACTGGGTCGGGTGGGCGGGGTGCTCGGCGAGGACGCCGTCGCCTTCGAATCCGATGCGCAGGTACTTGTCGGTGATCGATTCCACCGAGGTGACGCGCAGCTTGTAGTTGTCGGCGCGCCAGACCTTCATGATCAGGCCATTGGTTCCTTTACCCATGTTGTGAGGGTAGCCTAACCAACGGGGTTTGTCGCGACCCGGGCGCCGGAAAAGACGGCGGCCCGGCCCTCGCGCGTCGCGGGGTGCCGGGCCGCCGTGGCCTGGTGTGAAATCAGCAGGACAGCGACGCGTAGTACGCGATGGTGCACTGCGACTCGGAGGTGAGCTTCCAGGTGCCGTCGACATCGACCCAGCTGGCCGCGATCGGCGGGAAGGTGCCGAAGCCGGGCACGGTGACGAGCAGGTCGGCGTAGGTGTAGGAGCCCTCGGTGTAGGCGTTGGTGACATTCCACGCGAAGCCGGGGACCGAGGCCATCACGCCACCGATCTGATCCATCAGCGGCAGACCGGCCTCGCCGTTCTCCAGCTCGTTGGCGCGGGTGCCGCGGTCGGCGCCGGTGTTGAGCACCAGCTGCAGCTTGGCCTGGAGCTGACCGGCGCTCGGGGCGGGGGTGGTGCGAACGATCGACGGCGCGGCCAGGGCCGGAGCGGCGGTCGCGAGCGTGCCTGCGGTGCCGAGGATCGCGGCGGCGGTGAGGGCGAACGCGGCCGTGGTGGCGCGAACCTTGTTCTTGATCATTTTCGAGGGTCCCATCGTTCTGTGTCTGATGCTGCTCGTCTGTGATTTCACCACGGTGACTAGCATCGGTGCCCAATATAAGGTAAGCCTATGCAAACATGTAAGAGTGCCCCCCGCTTCGGGCGCTCAAACGGTTGAAAATGGGAGAACTCGGTGGACAGACTTCTGGTGGTCGGTGCAGGCCCCAAGGCCATGGCGGTCGCGGCCAAGGCGCACGTACTGCGGCAGCTGGGTTTGCCCGCACCCGAGGTCGTCGTGATCGAATCCCATGCGGTGGGCGGTAATTGGCTGCCCACCGGCGGCTGGACCGACGGCCAGCACCGGCTGGGCACCAGCCCGGAGAAGGACGTGGGCTTCCCGTACCACTCGTCCTGGGCGCGCGGACACAACCGCGCCATCAACGAGGCGATGATGGGCTTCAGCTGGACCTCGTTCCTGGTCGAGCGCGGCGGCTACGCCGAGTGGGTCGACCGCGGCAGGCCCAGCCCGCACCACCACGTGTGGGCCAAGTACCTGCAGTGGGTGGCGCGCAAGTCCGGCGTCGAGGTGGTGCACGGCACCGTGCGCACCATCTCCGCCGCCGCGCAGGGCTGGGAGGTGCTGGTGGTCGACGCCGACGGCGCCGAGAGCAGGCTGCAGTCCGACGCGCTGATGATCACCGGCCCCGGCAACAGCGGCCGCGCCCTCGCCGATCACCCGAAGATGCTCTCCATCGCGGAGTTCTGGGACCTGGTCGGGCGCCGTGAGCTGCCCTCGACCTCGCGCGCCGCGGTCATCGGCGGCGGCGAGACCGCGGGCTCGGCCATGGACGAACTCGTGCGCCACGATGTGCTCACCGTCTCGGTGATCTCGCCCGCGGCCACCATCTACACCCGCGGCGAGAGCTACTTCGAGAACTCCCTCTACAGCGACCCGGGCAAGTGGCGCGCGCTGAGCATCGAGGAGCGCCGGGATGTGGTGCGCCGCACCGACCGTGGCGTGTTCTCGGTGCGGGTGCAGGAGAACCTGCTGGGCGACAGCCGGGTGCATCACCTGCAGGGCCGCGTGGTCCGCGTCGGTGGTGACGGCGAGGGCATCGAGCTCACCCTGCGCAACGAGCGCCGCCCCGACGCCACGCACACCTTCGACCTGGTGGTCGACGCCACCGGCGGCCAGCCGCTGTGGTTCCTGGAGATGTTCGACTCCGACGCCGCCGACCTGGTCGAGCTGGCGATCGGTGGCCCGATCGACCGCACCCGGCTCGAGGCGGCCATCGGCCACGACCTCGCGGTGAGCGGCATGGAGGCCAAGCTGTTCCTGCCGAACATGGCGGGCATGGCCCAGGGCCCCGGTTTCCCGAACCTCAGCTGCCTGGGCGAGCTATCGGATCGGGTGCTCGCGGAGTCCTCGGTGCGCTCGGGTGCGGCGATGAGGGCCGCCGCTGAGCTGCACAAAGCGCTAGGATAGGCTAGCCTTACTAATTCGGAAAGATGAGGTTCGGTTCATGCGTATCGTGTCGTTCGGCTTCCAGACCTGGGGCCGTAAAACCCTGCAGGCTCTGATCGATTCGGAGCACGAGGTCGTGCTCGCGGTCAGCCATCCGGCCAGCGAGGATTCCTACAAGGGGATCTGGTCGGACTCGGTCGAGGAGCTGGCGCGCGAGCACGGTATCCCGGTCCATCTGACCGAATCGGCCGACGCCGAGACCATCGACCTGGTCAAGCGCGCCGAGCCCGACGTGATCGTGGTCAACAGCTGGTACACCTGGATGCCCGCCGAGCTCTACAACATGCCGCGCTACGGCACGCTGAACCTGCACGACTCGCTGCTGCCCAAGTTCACCGGCTTCTCGCCGGTGCTGTGGGCGCTGATCAGCGGCGAGTCCGAGTTCGGCCTCACCGTGCACCGGATGGACGAGCAGCTCGACACCGGCGACATCCTGGTGCAGCACCGCCTGCCCATCGGCCCCACCGCCACCGGCACCGAGCTGGTGCTGGCTGGCATGGAACTCATCCCCGGCGCGGTCGCCGAGGGCCTGGCCGCGCTCGAGTCCGGCACCGCGCAGTGGCGTCCGCAGGACAAGACCGAGCGCACCTACTTCCACAAGCGCTCCGACCGCGACAGCCGCATCGACTGGACCTGGGACGCGGTGGACCTGGAGCGTTTCGTGCGCGCCCTGTCCGAGCCGTACCCGCGCGCCTACAGCTACTACCGCGGCGAGCGCGTCGAGGTGCTGGCGGCCAAGATCTCCGAGGCCTGCTACGGCGGCACCAACGGTCGCGTGATCGTGCAGGAGGACGGCGGCGCGGTGGTCAGCGGCCCGAACCCGGTGCGGGGCAAGAACCGCGGCCTGGTGATCACCCGCGTGCGCACCGCCGACGGTGTCGAGCACGACGGTGCCGCGTTCTTCCGGCGCGGTGGGTACCTCACCGACTCCGCGGAGTAGTCATGACGACCGTCGCTCACCCCGTCAGCCGGGTGCCCGCCGTGGAGATCGGGGCCGAGTCCCGGCCGGGGCGGGTCCCGCTCGCACCGGGGCAGCGGCGGGCCTGGTTCCTGCAGACCCGGGATCTCTCCGACGCCTCGCTCAATGTCGCGGTGAGCTACCGGCTCACCGGGGCGCTGGATCCGCGGCGGCTGCGCGCGGCGGTGGCGGCGGTCGCCGATCGGCACCGGATCCTGTGCACCACTTACGGTCTCGGCGGTGACGGCGAGCCGTATCAGGTGGTCGATCCGGCGGTACTGCCGAGCTGGACCGAGCACGACCTCTCCGAACTGTCCGCGCGCAGCCGCGAGCGGCGCGTCGCCGTGCTGCTGCGCCGGGCGGTCGGGGCGCCGTTCGATCTCGCGACGCGGGCGCCGCTGCGGGTCACGCTCATCCGCACCGGCCCGAGCGAATTCGTGTTCTCGCTGGTGGCGCACACCATCGCCTGGGACGAGGAGTCGGCGTCGATCTTCGCCACCGCGCTGTCGACGGCGTACGCGAGCCCGGCGGCCGTCGTCGCGGACGCGTCCGGCCCCGGCGCGGGGAACGCGACCGGCCGCGAGCCTGCCCGGTCGGCCGGGACCGGTGTCGCTGAGCTGTCGCTCGAGACCGCTGCCGCTGACGAGTCGGCCTGCGCCGTCGCCGAGACCGGCGTGGAGCAGGCCCGGCGCGCGGTGGCGTCGACCCTCGGCACGCCGCGCACAGGCGCGCTGCCGGATTCGGGAGCGATCGAAGAGGCGCTGGGATACTGGCGCCGGACCCTCGACGTGCTGCCCGACGCGCTGGAACTTCCCGGCCGCCCGCGGTTCGCGCGGGCCGAGCCGGGACGCGGCCGCCGGGCAGGCGCGCAGCTCCCCGCCGAATTGCGCACCAGGGTGGGCGAATTCGCGGACGAGCAGGGCGTGTCGTCGTTCGCGGTGCTCTTCGCCGCCTGGCAGGCCGTGGTCTATCGGTACACCGGTGCGTCCGAGTTCCTGGTCGCCGCCCCGGTCACGACCAGGGCCGCCGACGCCGACGAGCAGATCGGCTACTACGGCAATACCGTCGTGCTGCGCGGTTCCTGTTCCGCCGCGGACAGTTTCGCCGATCTGGTCGCCGCCTCCGAGGTCACCTGCGCCGGGGCCTTCGCCCACGGCGGCGTCGGCATCGATGACGTGGTGCGCGCGGTCAACCCGAACCGCACCGGCGGTCGCGACGGCTTCGAGGTCATCACCCAGCTGGGCTTCGCTGTCCGTTCCGAGCCCGCGCCGCTGCGCCTCGACGGCGTCACCGCGACCCGCCTCGACGACGAAGCGGGCCGTGCCCCCCTGCCCTTGCGCCTGACCATCGTGCACGGTGCCGACGGCGCCCGCCTGGAAGCCGAATACACCACCGACCGTCTGGAACCGGCCCTGGTCGACCGGCTGCTGCGGCACTACCGGCACCTGCTCGACCACGCGCTGTCCACCCCGGCCACCTGCCTGGGCGATCTCGAACTCGTCGACGCCGACGAGCGCGCCCGGCTGCTGGATCTCTCGCGCGGCGAACTCGTCCCGACCCCGCCCACCACCCTGGTGCGGCTGTTCGAGGATCAGGTGCGCGCCCGCCCGGACGCCCTCGCCCTGCTGGCCCCCGGCCGCGACCGCACCGCCGACCGCCCGCTCACCTACCGCGAGCTCGACCTGCGCGCGAATCGCCTGGCGCACTGGCTGATCGGGCAGGGCATCGGCACCGAGGACATTGTCGGCCTGCGCTCGAGCACCTCGGTGGAGTTCATCGTCGCGGTGCTGGCCGTGCTCAAGGCCGGTGGCGCCTACCTGCCGATCGACCCCGCCTACCCCGACGAGCGCATTGCCTTCCTCGACGCCGACGCGGGTGCGCGCCTGGTCCTCGGCCCCGTCGAGCTGGCCGCCGCCGAGGAAACCGCGCTGCACCTGCCCGCACACCCGCCCACCGACGCCGAGCGGGTGCGGCCGCTGCGCCCGGATAACCTGGCCTACCTCGTCTACACCTCCGGGTCGACCGGCAAGCCCAAGGGCGTCCCGGTGCCGCACGCGGCCATCGCCGAGCATCTGATCGGGTTCTGCGCGCAGTGGGATCTCACCGCCGAGGACCGGGTGCTGCAGTCGTCGTCGGTGAGCTTCGACGCCTCGCTGCTCGACATCTTCGTCACCCTCACCGTGGGTGCCTGCCTGGTGGTGCCCAAGCCCGACGCCTTCGGCGACATCGCGCACATCGCCGAGCTCATCTCGCGCAGCGCGATCACCGTGCTGCACATGGTGCCCTCCACGCTGAGCACCTTCCTGCTGCTGCCCGAAGTGAGCGAATGGGGTGCGCTGCGCCATGTTCCGGTGGGTGGCGAGGCGCTGACCGGGGAGGTCGCCGACCGGTTCGCCGGGGTGTTCGACGCCGAACTGCGTAATCACTACGGCCCGACCGAGGCCGTGGTCTGCGCGACGCACATGCCCGTCGTCGGCCCGCAGGGGCCGGGGACGGTGCCGATCGGCATCCCCAACCGCAATGTGTACGCCTACGTCCTCGACGCGCGGCTCGGGCTGGTGCCCGACGGCGTGGTCGGCGAGATCTACCTGGGCGGTGCGCAATTGGCGCGCGGCTATCACGAGCGCCCGGCCCTGGCCGCGCAGCGATTCGTGGCCGATCCGTTCCGGCCCGGCGCCCGGCTGTACCGCACGGGCGATCTGGCGCGGCGGAACGATTCCGGCGCACTGGAATTCGTCGGTCGTGCCGACGAGCAGGTGAAGGTGCGCGGATTCCGGATCGAACCGGCCGAGGTGGAGGCCGCGCTGGCCGGTCATCCCGCGGTCGGGCAGTGCGCCGTGGTGGCCTCGGCCGACCCCGCGCTGGGCACCGTGCTGGCCGCCTACGTGGTGCCCGCCCCCGGCGCGTCACTCGACCTCGCGGCCCTGCGCGCGCATGTCGCGGCCACGCTGCCCGACTACATGGTGCCCGCCGAATTCGTGGTGCTGGACGCGCTGCCGCTCACCGAACACGGCAAGCTCGACCGGCACGCCCTGCCCGCCGCGCTGCGCGCCGGGTCCGGGACCCACCGCGCCCCCGCCACCGAAACCGAGATCCGCCTGGCCGCCCTGTTCGCCCAGCTCTTCGGCCGCACCGAGATCAGCGCCCAGGACTCCTTCTTCGAACTCGGCGGCCACTCCCTGCTGGCCGCGGGCCTGGTCGCCCGCATCCGCGCCGAATTCGGGGTAGACATCGACGTCCGCGTCCCCTTCGACACCCCCACCGTCGCTGGCCTGGCCGCCCTCATCGAATCCCGCCCACCCGCCCGCATCCCTCTCCCGCCCTTGCGTCGCAACCCCGGCCCCGACCCGGCCCCCCTGACCCAAGCCCAGCGCACCCGCTGGAACCGCTTCCGCTCCCTGGAACTCGCCGGGCGAAGCGAAGCCGTCGGCCGGGCCGACGTGGACTCGGCCGACGAGGGCGCGGGAAATGTGTCGCTCGCGGCGCGGCTCGACGGGCGCCTCGACGTCGAAGCTCTGCGGCACGCCGTCGCTGAAGTCGTTGGCAGGCACGATATTCTGCGCACGATCTTCCTCGAGACCGATGGCGAGCCGACCCCGTCGGTGTCGGCCGAGCCGGTCGCGGTCACCGTCCGCACGACCGCAGGTCCCACGCAGCTGGCCGCGGCGACCACCGCTGCCGCACGCCAGTCCTTCGACCCCCGGGTCGCGCCGCCGATCGACATCCGGATCCTGGTGGCGGACAAGCGCTCCCACGTCCTGGTCCTCACCGCCCACGAACTGATCGCCGACCACCGCTCCCTCCACCTCCTCCTCGCCGAAACCGCCGTCGCCTACCGCGCCCGCGTCGCCGACGCCGAACCCCAGTGGCCCCCAGCCGAATTCGACTTCGCCGATGTCGCCCGCTGGGAACACGAAGCCGCCGACGCCCTCGCCGCCCAGCGTGACTACTGGCGCGCGGCGCTGTCCGGCACCCCGGCCGCCACCGGCCCGGCACCGGACCTGTTCACCTCACCCATGCCGACTACCGGTCGCGACATCGGCGTAGGTGCAACCAGCTCGGGTGCCGGTCGTCGTCCCGGTGTGACCGGGCATCTCGCCCGATTCCCCGTTCCCGCGCAGTTGCGGCAGCGGTTGCGGGTGCTGGCGGAATCCGCCGGTGCCTCGGAATTCATGCTGTACCAGGCCGCTGTCCTCACCCTGCTGCACAAGCTCGGGGCCGGGACGGATCTCGTGGTCGGTGCCGCGGTGGGTGGACGCGGAGAGGCGATGGCGGCGGGGGTCGTCGGGCCGCTGACCGGCATTGTCGCGCTGCGCACCAATCTGCGCGGCAATCCGTCGCTGCGTTCGGTGCTGGACCGGGCGCGGGCGACCGCGCTGGCCGGGTACGGCCATCAGGACGTGGCGCGCGATGCCATCGACGGCGCCGACAGTTACGCCACCACACTGCACTTCAGCGAGCAGGATCGCGCGGCGGCACCGCACTTCGGCGCGGGTCTCACCGCCACCGTGCTGCCGCCCGCGTTCGACGGCGCCCTGCGCGCGGTCGGTTTCGGTTTCACCGCGGATCGCGACGGCGGATTCGCCGCCACGGTCACCCTCAACGCCGACCACTACCTCCGCGACACCGCCCACCTGTTCGCCCGCCGCATGCTGCGCGTCCTCGGCGCCTTCGCCGACACCCCCGACCTGACCCTGGCCGACCTCGACGTCATGCCCGCCGAGGAGCGCAGGCGAGTTCTCGGCGAATGGTCCTGCGGCGTAGAGGTTTCCGACACCCCGGCCATCGCCGACCTCCTCGACCGCGCCCACACCTACCCCTCGGCCCGCCCGGCCCTCCGCTGCGGCACCGAAACTCTCGACTACGGCACAGTCTGCGAACGCCTCACCAGCGCCCGCGCCCAGCGCCTGAGCGCCACGGTCGACGCACACTCCGCCACGGCGACCGCCGGTGATCAGCGTGTGGACCCAGCGGCCGAAGCCCCCCGCGCCGCCGCTCGTGGCCAGCGGCCAGACTCCACGGTCGACACTCCACTC
>NZ_JBAGKD010000013.1:0-191038 GCF_037034205.1 Nocardia sp. SSK8 | reverse complement strand
GGAGCTATGGCGACGACGAAGATCGGTGCGCACATCAACGCCTCCCGGGCGGAGGTCTACCGGCTGCTGCTCGACGGCGAGGCGGTGCGGATGTGGATGGTGCCGGACGGGATGGCCAGCGAGGTGCATCGCTTCGAGGCGGAGGTCGGTGGATCGTTCTCCATCACGCTGATCTACGACGAGGTCGTCGGCGAGGGCCGCACGATTCCGCAGCACGACGCCTACTTCGGAACCTTCCGGCAGCTGGTCCCCAATGAGCAGGTGGTCGAGGTCCTCGAGTTCGTCACCGAGCAGCCGGAGATGACCGGCGCGCAGACGGTCACCTTCACCCTGACCGACGAGAACGGCGGCACCCGTCTCGATGTCCTGCACGAGGGCGTGCCGCAGGGGCTGACTCCGGCCGACAACGAGGTGGGCTGGCAGATGGCGCTGCGCAAGCTGGTCGCCCTGGCCGAACGCGGCACGGTCGACTGATCCCCCGCTGGCGCGGGGCCGGTTTCGGCGTCAGCGGACCGTAAAGACGCGTCCCTACAGTGGAGGAATGTCGTCGCCGGCTCGACACCCGTCCACCGTCGCGGACTACGACGATGCGCGACGGCGGGCCCGGCTGCGCGAAACCCGCCTCGGTCACCGGTGGCGCGCCTGGCGCCGGACCAGGCTGACGATGGTGCGGTGCGCGCTGGTCGTGGTGGCGGTGCTGGCGGTGTTCGGGCAGTACTGGCGCTATGACGTCGCTCCCGAACGTGAACGGCTCGCGCACACCGCCCCGGCCCTGCTCCCGGTGGCACCGCCGTTCACCGACGACGGCTGGGACACCGCCGTCATCGATCTGGTCGGGCTGGGCGGGCTGAACGCGGCGCCCACCGCGGCCGCGCTGCCCTCGCTGCGGCATCTGGGCGTGGTGTGGGGTGTGCGGTACGACAACGCCGGTATCGACACCAAGGTCATCGCCGACATGATCGTGGGCGCCACCCAGCGGGCCGGGGTGCGCGACATCGTGCTGGTCGGCCACAGTATGGGCGGGGTGATCGCGCTCGAGGTGGCCCGGCACATCCATCTCGGCAGCGACCGCAGGCTGGTCGCGGTGCTGCTGGACTGCACGCCGGTGGACCTGGACGCGGTGCGGCCGGAGAGCCGGGGCCGCGGCACCGACCTGGTCCGCTACATGGGCTGGCTGCCGGGGGCGCGGGAGAGCCGCCTGTTACGCATGGCGGTGGAGACGACCGCGCGCCAGGATCGGTTCGTGCGGCCGGGCCGGGGAGTGCTCCCGCGCGTCGACCTCGGTGCACTGCGCGGGGTGATCGGGGAAGTGTTGCGCGACAAGATCTTCTCGCGGGACGCGGCGAGTAACGGCCTGATCGAGGCGCAGTTCCTGGCGATCGTCGCGGGTGGCGCGGCGGGAGATCTGCGGGCGCTGGGCCGGGAGTACCCGGACAAGCAGCGCCCGGCGATCGTGTTCATCCGGCCCCGCGACGGCAACCGGGACCGGGTCGTGGATGTCGACTACTCCCATCGCGTGCTGATCGAGCTGTCCGGCGGGGTCGACGGCACGCTGCTGGTGGTGCGGCCGCGGGAGATCGAGCACGCCGACCCGCGACAGCGGCCCGCCGAGTACAACGCGATCATCGAGTCGCAGGTGCTGCCGTTCGTGCAGCGCTATCAGCGAGCGAACCCGCCATGACCGACCGGCGCGCGATTCGAATCACGCTAAGGCTAAAGGTATTAGCGCACCTCCGTAGTTGCTTCAATCCGAGCTGTGCACCGACCGAATCCTGTTCTGCCCGGCCTCCGTGGCCGTGCCACCGCCGCGTTTCTCGCGGTGGCAACCTTCGCGACCCTCGGCCTGAGCGGGTGCTCGGGCGGTGGCGAGACACCGGTCGGCACCCCGGACGCGCCGCTGCCGACAGAGGTTCCGCCGGGCACCACGCTGGTGGTCGCCGATCAGCAGGAGCGGTTGCAGTCGGCGCTGCGGCTCTCCGGTGAGCTGGACAAGCTGCCGTTCAAGATCGAGTTCGCGAACTTCGTCGGGGGGCCCGCGATCCTCGAGGCCTTCCGGGCGGGGGCGGCCGATGTCGGCCAGGTCGGTGACGTGCCGCCGATCCATGCCCTGGCCGCCGGGCAGGACGTGCCGATCGTCGGCTCGTACCAGACCAACCCACAGGCGCTGAAACTCGCGGTGGCGCCGGGGCGTTCGATCACGAAGCTCACGGATCTGAAGGGCAAGAAGATCGCCTACGCCGAGGGCACCGCGCAGCAGGCGGCCGTGCTCAAGGCGCTCACCAAGGCCGGGCTGAGCACCGGTGACGTGCAGCTGGTCCGGTTGCAGCTGGCCGAGTTCCTCGATGCCGTGCGCACCGGCCAGGTCGATGTCGCCCCGCTCATCGAGCCGAACGTCACCCGGCTGCTGCGCACCGCGGGCACCTCGGTGATCGCTGACGCGGAGACCGCGGGCATCTACAGCGGCCTGGCCTACCTGTACGCGCGCCGGGCCGTGGTGACCGATCCGGCCAAGGCCGCCGCCACTCGCGCGCTGGTCGGGGCGTTCGTGCGGGCCTGGCACTGGACCAATACGCATCGCGAGGAATGGGCGACCCGCTACTACGTGGAGAGCCAGAAGGTCAGTGCCGACGACGCCGCGCGGATCGTCGAGTCGCTGGGCACCTACACCTTCCCGCACCTGGACCAGGCACTGGTCGCCCGGCAGCAGAGCACCATCGACGCCATCGACTCCGCGGGCGAGCTGCCCAAGAAGATCACGGCCACCGATGGTTTCGACCTGCGCTTCGACGCCGCGGTCACCGAGGCCGTGACCGCCGCGGGCGCCGCGTTCGGTCCGGCGGCGAGCTGATGGCCACGCTCGACGCGGGCGTGCTGCGCCGGATCCGGGGCACCACGTCGGCACCGGCCGGGGCGCTCGCGCCGCGCGGCCGGGGTAAGCGCAGGCTGGGCCCGGGACGGCCGATTCCGTTCGGTTTCGCGCTCGGCCCGGCGCTGCTGATCGCCGTGTGGGTGGTCGGGTCCGCCGTCGGGGGCATCGACCCCGAGACGCTGCCCGCGCCGTGGACCGTCGCGCAGACCGCGGGGGATCTCCTCGCCGACGGCAGGCTGCAATCCAATCTGCTGACCTCGCTGCGACGCGCGGTGATCGGGCTCGGTCTCGGCGTGCTGATCGGTGTGGTGCTGGCCCTGGTGGCCGGGCTCAGCCGCCTCGGCGAAGCGGTCGTCGACGGGCCGGTGCAGATCAAGCGCGCCATCCCGACGCTGGCGCTGATCCCGCTGTTCATCGTGTGGTTCGGGATCGGCGAGGAGATGAAGCTGATCGTCATCACGACCAGCGTGCTCATCCCCGTCTACATCAATACCCACGCCTACCTGCGCAGTGTGGACGCGCGGTATGTGGAGCTGGCCGAGACGGTGGGGCTGTCGCGGTGGGGTTTCGTGCGGCGCATCGCGCTGCCGGGGGCGCTGCCGGGCTTCTTCCTCGGGCTGCGGCTGGCGGTGACCATCTCCTGGCTGGCGCTGGTTGTGGTGGAACAGGTCAACGCGACCAGCGGCATCGGTTACCTGATGACCCAGGCGCGCACCTACGGGCAGATCGACGTGATCGTGGTCGGCCTGGTGATCTACGGACTTCTCGGACTCTTCGGCGATCTCGCCGTGCGGGCCACGGAACGGAAGGTGCTGGCATGGCGACAGACACTGGGCGACTGAGCCAGGAACGTGTTGTGGTGCGCACCCGCGCGCTGACCAGGGGTTTCGGGACGCGGGTCGTGCTCGACGGGATCGACCTCGAGTTCCGGCGCGGCGAGTTCGTGGCCCTGCTGGGACGCAGCGGTTCGGGCAAGAGCACGCTGCTGCGCGCGCTGGCCGAGCTCGACACCGAGGTGCCGGGCTCGGGCGAGCTGAGCGTGCCCACCCAGCGGGCGGTGGTGTTCCAGGATTCGCGGCTGCTGCCGTGGTCGCGGGTGCTCGACAATGTCGTGCTCGGGCTGACCGGCCGTGACGCGAAGGAACGCGGCCGGTCGGCACTGGCCGAGGTCGGCCTGGCCGGACGTGAGAACGCCTGGCCGCGTGAGCTTTCCGGTGGCGAGCAACAGCGGGTGGCGCTGGCGCGCTCGCTGGTGCGGGAACCGGAACTGCTGCTGGCCGACGAACCCTTCGGCGCCCTGGACGCGCTGACCCGCATCCGGATGCACGCGCTGCTGCAGGCGCTGTGCGCGGCGCACCGGCCCGCGGTCTTGCTGGTGACCCACGACGTGGACGAAGCCGTTCTGCTCGCCGACCGGGTACTGGTCCTCGACGAGGGCCGCATCGCGATCGACCAGCGCATCGACACCCCGCGCCCGCGCAGGCACGCGCATCCGGAATTCATCCGGTTGCGCGAGGTCCTGCTCGCGGGCCTCGGCGTCGACACCACCGAATTCGAGAAAGTGAAGCAGGCATCATGAGTGCGCCCCGGCAGCTGAGTCTCAATGCGTTCATCTATCCGTCCGGTCATCACGAGGCGGCCTGGCGGCATCCCGACAGCAGGCCGGACCGGATCTACGACGTGTCCTACTACCAGGAGATCGGGCGTACTGCCGAGGCGGCGAAGCTGGACGCGGTGTTCTTCGCCGACGGGCCCGCCCTGCGTACCGATGTGCGCCACAACGCGGCGCCCGGGCTGGAACCGATCACATTGCTCACCGCGATCGCCGCGGCGACAACGCATCTGGGCCTGATCGCCACGGCGTCCACCACCTACTACGAGCCCTACAATCTGGCCCGGCTGTTCTCCTCGCTCGACCACATCTCCGGTGGCCGGGCGGGCTGGAACATCGTCACCACCGGCACCGATCTGGCGGCGGCCAACTTCGGCCTCGACCGGCACCCCGATCACGCCGAACGCTATGCCCGCGCACGGGAATTCGTGGACGCGGTGGTGGCGCTGTGGGACAGCTGGGAGGACGACGCGATCCTGCTCGACCGGGCGGCGGGCGTCTACGCCGACCCGGACAGGATCCACCCGATCGACTTCGTCGGCGAACACCTGCGGGTGCGCGGGCCGTTCAATGCCGCGCGCACGCCGCAGGGGCATCCGGTGCTGGTGCAGGCAGGGGCCTCCAACGAGGGGCGAGCGTTCGCGGGCAAGTACGCCGAAGCGATCTTCACCGCGCATCAACGGCTTTCGGACGCGCAGGCGTTCTACGCCGATATCAAGGGCAAGGCCGCCGAGTACGGGCGCACGGCGGAACAGGTGAAGATCCTGCCGGGGATCAGCCCGTTCATCGCCGACACCGAGGCGGCGGCGCTGCGGCTCGAGCGGGATTTCAACGAGCTCACCGTGCCCGAATACGGGCTCGGGCAGCTGGAATCCATCACGGGGACCTCGCTGCGGTCGCTCGCGCTCGACGAGCCGGTGCCGGTGGAGACCTTCGCGGGAGCCGGTGATGTCACCGACAACGCGCGCAGCCGGTTGCAGGTGGTGGCGGGAATCGTCGAACGGGAACGGCCGACGTTGCGTGGGCTGCTGCACCGGCTGGCGGGGGCGCGCGGGCACCGGGTGTTCGCCGGGACGCCCGAGCAGGTCGCCGACACGATCGAGGAGTGGTTCACCCAGGGCGCGGCCGACGGTTTCAATGTGATGCCGCCGTACTACCCCGGTGGGCTGGAGATCTTCGCCGAGACGGTCGTGCCGATCCTGCAGGAGCGCGGGCTGTTCCGCACCGAGTACAGCGGGACCACGCTGCGCGATCACTTCGGGTTGACCCGCCCGGAGAGCCGGTTCGCCCGTTCCGCCACGCTCGCGGGATGAGGGCCGCTCTCCCCGCCGGAGGCGGTCGAGACGCCGCCGAGTGGCGGTGCGCGGTCACAGCCGGATCAGCTTGTGCGCGTCTCGCGGTCGACGGGTCGACGCGGTGACGCTGACGGGACGACCGGAATCCGCCGACAACGGGGTGCGGGAGGAGCCACGCACCCGGTTGCGGTCGATGGCGCTGGCGGTGTTCGTGCCGTCGGCGGTGTACGGGATCGGTTCCGGCGCCGCGGCGCCCATGTTGCCGCTGCACGCGCTGGAACTGGGCGCGTCGGTGGGGACGGCGGGGGTGGTGGTCGCCATGATGGGCTTCGGGCTCATCCTGGGCGACCTGCCCGCCGGGTGGCTGGTGGCGCGGACGGGGGAGCGGCGGGCCATCGCGCTGGGGTCGCTGGTCTGTGCGCTCGGGCTGCTGATCGCCATCCTCGCGCCGACTATCGCGGTGTTCGCGCTGGGGCTGCTGATCAATGGTGCCGCGGGCGCGGTGTGGGGGCTGGCCCGGCAGACCTATGTCGTGGCCGTGGTGCCCGGCGCGGATCGGGGACGGGCTTTCTCGGCGCTGGCCGGGTGGATGCGGTTCGGGTTCTTCACCGGGCCGTTCCTCGGCGCGGGGGCCGTGCACTGGCTCGGGCCGGTCGGCGGGCTGTGGATCCAGTTCGTGGCGACCGTCCTCGGTGGCGTGATGGTGTTCGCCATGCCGGAACCCGGCGGTGCGCCCGCGGTGGTCAGCGATCACACGATCCGGTCGGTGGTGGTGCAGCACCGCAGGCTGCTGGGCACACTCGGGCTCGGTGCGCTGCTGATGGGCGCGGCGCGGGCGGCACGCCAGTCGCTGCTGCCACTCTGGGCGGTGCACATCGGCGCCGACGCGGCCACCACCAGCCTGGTGTTCGGTATCGCGGGCGCGGTCGACGTGCTCATGTCCTATCCCTCGGGCATCCTCCTGGACCGCTACGGCCGCCGCGCCATCGGCGTCCCCGCCATGATCGGCTTCGCTATCGGCTACGCGGTACTGCCGTTCGCCGGGTCGGTGGGCGGGCTGACCGCCGTCGCGGTGCTGCTCGGTTTCGCCAACGGACTGAGCAACGGCGTGATCATGACCGTCGGTGCCGATGTGGCCCCACCCGGTCAGCGCGCCGAATTCCTCGGCGCCTGGCGGCTCACCCACGACATCGGCATGTTCGCCGGACCGATCGCGGTCGGCGCGATCAGCGCGGTGACGGTCCTCGGCGCGGCCGCGGGTGCTCTCGCGATCGCCGGGGTGGGGGGTGCCGCGGCGATGTACCGCTGGTTCCCCGGCCGGGTACACGCGCCGGTTTCGGTGGTGGAGCCAGGTGGTACCGGGTTACGGCACGTCGCTGACCAGCGGTGACGTGCCCTGCTCGGCGGTGGCGGTGGTGCCCTGCCACGCGGCCGGGGTGACCGGTTCAGCGGACGCGGGAGCCGAGGATGCTGCGCACACCGGCGATGAACAGTTGCAGGCCGAAGTCGAAGCGGGCGGTGGCGTCGGGGGTGTCCAGGAGCGGGGA
Organism: Nocardia sp. SSK8; assembly: GCF_037034205.1. Lineage (NCBI taxonomy): Bacteria > Bacillati > Actinomycetota > Actinomycetes > Mycobacteriales > Nocardiaceae > Nocardia > Nocardia sp. SSK8. The sequence goes on along the minus strand of NZ_JBAGKD010000013.1, from coordinate 183,715 downwards.
GGAATCGTCGGGGAGGGCGCCCGCGGAGTCCATCTGCATGCGGGACTGTTCGTCGACGGTCTGGCCGAGGACGTAGTAGAGCAGGGTGAAGGCGGTGAGTTCGGCCTCCTCCCTGGTCATTCCGGCCCGGATGACGATGCCCGCCAGCCGTTCGCGGGCCTTGCTGGTGGTCAGGCGGGAGGCGTAGGTGGCCGAGACGAGCTCGGCGCCGTCGCGGTAGGCGAGCAGGCAGTCGCGCAGGCGATGGGCCAATTCGGTGACCTGGCCCTGCCATTCGGTGGCCGCCACCGGCTCGTCCATCGGGGCCAGGATCCGGTCGGCGACCGCGCCCAGCAGAGTCTGCTTGTCCTTGACGTGCCAGTACAGCGCGCCGGGCTGCACCTGCAGCGACCCGGCCAGCCTGCGCATGGTCAGGTCGGCCAGGCCGTACTGGTCCAGGATCTCGACGGCGGCATCGACCACATCCGTCTTCCGCAGTTGCACGCGCGTCCTTCCGTCCGATTCGCCGACCCGGGTGTGATGGCTCACTCCCAGCCGCTACCCTATCCTGAACACCGTTCAAGTCGCGCGGCCACGCCGGGTGGATCACCCCTGCCGACCGCGCGTACCCCCGACGAAGGGACAACACGTCGTGACGCAGGCACCCGTCCAGACCGACATTCTGGCCATCGCCCGTGCACAGGTGCTCGAGCGCGGCGAGGGCCTCACCGAGGAGCAGACCGTCGAGGTGCTGCGCCTGGGTGACGACCGCCTGGAAGCGCTGCTCGAGCTGGCCCACGAGGTACGCATGAAGTGGTGCGGCCCGGAGGTCGAGGTCGAGGGCATCATCAGCCTCAAGACCGGTGGCTGCCCCGAGGACTGCCACTTCTGCTCGCAGTCGGGCCTGTTCCAGTCGCCGGTGCGCGCGGCCTGGCTCGACATCCCCAGCCTGGTCGAGGCGGCCAAGCAGACCGCCAAGACCGGCGCCACCGAGTTCTGCATCGTGGCCGCCGTGCGCGGTCCGGACGCGCGCCTGATGGCCCAGGTCGCCGCCGGTGTGGAGGCCATCCGCAACGAGGTCGACATCCAGGTCGCCTGCTCGCTGGGCATGCTCAACCAGGAGCAGGTCGACCAGCTCGCCGCCATGGGCGTGCACCGCTACAACCACAACCTCGAGACCGCCAAGTCGCACTTCCCGAAGGTCGTCACCACGCACACCTACGAGGAGCGCTGGGACACCCTGCGGATGGTGCGCGAGGCCGGTATGGAGGTGTGCTGCGGTGGCATCCTCGGCATGGGCGAGACCATCGAGCAGCGCGCCGAATTCGCCGCGCAGCTGGCCTCGCTCGAGCCCGACGAGGTGCCGCTGAACTTCCTCAACCCGCGCCCCGGCACCCCCTTCGGTGACCTCGAGGTGCTGCCCGCCGCCGACGCGCTGCGTGCCATCGCCGCCTTCCGCCTGGCACTGCCGCGCACCATCCTGCGTTTCGCGGGCGGTCGCGAGATCACCCTCGGCGACCTCGGCGCCAAGCAGGGCATGCTCGGCGGCATCAACGCCGTCATCGTCGGCAACTACCTCACAACGCTGGGCCGTCCGGCCGAATCGGACCTCGACCTGCTCGGTGAGCTGAAAATGCCGATCAAGGCGTTCAACGACACCCTCTGACGCGACGGCACAGTAGGGTGACAGACATGGACGAGCGCTACAACCCGTTCACCGGCAAGCGGATCGTGCCCGGTCTCGACGACGCGACGCCCGCCGCCGCGGCACTCGGGCTCGAACCGCCCCGCTTCTGCGAGCAGTGCGGCCGCCGGATGATCGTGCAGGTGAGCCCCGACGGCTGGTGGGCCAAGTGCTCCCGGCACGGGGTCATCGAATCGGCGCAGCTGGAACGCCGCTAGTGCTCGGCGCGCAGCCGCGTCCGGAGGTGTTGCGGCGCGAGGTGATCGGGGTCGGCGTGGTCGTCGGCCTCGTCCTCGTGGCCGGTGCGGTCGCCGGGGTCGTGTGGGGTGTGCTCGCGCCGACCCAGCGGGTGCGGGTGACCACTCCGGAAAAGGGGATCGCCCTCACCGGCGAGAGCATGCACCTCTTCGACGGGGTCGCGATGTTCCTGTGTCTGGGCGCGGTGGTCGCGGTGCTGAGTGTGGCCGCGGCCTGGCGGGTGCGCGGCGCGCGCGGGCCCGCGCTGGTCGTCGGGCTGCTGGCGGCCTCGGGACTCGGTGCGGCCGTGATGATGTGGGTCGGGGAGTGGGTGGCCGGAATGCGGCACCCGCGTCCCGACGATCCCGTGGTCGGGCAGATCGTGACGCTGCCCGCCGAGGTGGGCACCGATCTGGTGCTGCTCGTGCAGCCGCTGCTGGCCGCGCTGGTACTGCTGTTCCTTGCCGCGCTGCATCCGCGCACCGATCTCGGTTCGGGCACCACGGGTTTGCTCGGTGACCTGCGACCGGACGGATTCGACGACTATCCGGCACCGGTGCCCGCCGGGGAGTATCGGCCCAGCGGCGATTTCGACGCGAGTCCGCAACCGCGCGCCTGAGCCCCTCCCGATCGCTACCATCGCGAGTATTCGCAGGTGGGCGGCTCGGGAGGAGCGGTCATGGGATTCATCGGTGGCGGCCCGGTCGTCGAGGAACTGGACGCGAAATTCTGGCGGCTCACCGAACCGCTCACCTATCAGGGCGCGGTCGAAACCTTCACCGTGCCCGCCGGATTCCGCACCGACTTCGCCTCGGTGCCGCGGGCGCTGGTCTGGCTGATCCCCCGCTACGGCGCCTACACCCGGGCCGCGATCCTGCACGACTATCTGTGCCGCGGCGACGAAGTGGGCCGGGCCGACGCCGACGGCATCTTCCGGCGGTGCCTGCGCGAGTTCGGGATCTCGGTGCCGCGGCGCTGGATGATGTGGGCGGCGGTGCGGTTGGGCTCGCATCTGCGCGGCGCCTCGGCCGTCGATGTGCTGCGCTGGCTGCTGATCGCGCTGCCCTCGCTGGTCTTCCTGGCCCTGCCGGTCACTGTGGTGACCACCTTCCTGCTGCTGTTCTGGCTGGTGGAACTGGCCTTCTGGGCGCTGAGCCGACTCGGCAAGCGCACCACCGCGCCGCCGCCGACACCACAGATGAAGACCGCGTAGCTGCCCTGTGATTCACCCGGAACGGGCGATGCCGGTGGCCGGTGGGCGCTCTAGCGTCGGGAGCGACAGTGGTCCGCTCACCGCCAGGAGGCCTCGATGCGCATGCCCGGTCAGGCGCCCGCGCCCGCGGAACCACAGTGGTCGATCCCGCGCGGGCTGATCGTGCTGTTGTCGGTGGCCGCGGCGGTGGTGGCGATCGCGGGGATGAAGGCGTTCGCCGGGGTGATCGGGCCGACCTTCCTCGCGCTCATGCTCACCATCGCGGTGCAGCCGGTGCAGGAATGGGCGCGCCGCCGCGGCTGGCCCGCCTGGCTGGGGATGCTGATCGCGCTGTGCGCGGTGCTGTTCATCGTGCTCGGCCTGGTCGGGGCGCTGGCGCTGTCGGCGTATCAGCTGGCCTCGCAGCTGCCCGAATACGCGGGCAGGCTCGACGATCTGCTCGGCTACGCGCGGGATCTGCTCGCGGATCTGGGGGTGAGCAGCGACCAGATCCAGAAGGCGCTGCACAACATCGACATGAGCAAGCTCGTCGGGCTCGTCGACGATCTGCTCGGCGGGGCGATCGGGGTGTTCTCGAATCTGTTCTTCGTCATCGCGCTGCTGCTGTTCATGGCGGTGGACGGGATGAGTATCCGGCAGCGGATGGTGGTGGTCGCGCGGGAGCGGCCCGCCATCGCGCACGCGATCGGCGAATTCGCCTACGGTACCCGCAAATACCTGGTGGTCTCGACGGTGTTCGGCGCGATCGTCGCGGTGCTCGACGGTGGGGCGCTGTGGCTGATGGGGGTGCCGCTGCCGCTGCTGTGGGCGCTGCTGTCGTTCATCACCAACTACATCCCGAACATCGGGTTCGTCATCGGCGTGATCCCGCCCGCGCTGCTGGCGCTGCTGGACAGCGGGCCGATGCTGATGCTGTGGGTGATCGTCGTCTACTCGGTGATCAACTTCGTGATCCAGTCGATCATCCAGCCCAAATTCGTCGGTGACGCCGTCGGATTGAGTGTCACCCTGACCTTTATGTCACTGGTGTTCTGGGCCTGGGTGCTCGGCGGGCTCGGGGCCATCCTGGCCGTCCCGCTGACGCTGCTGGTGAAAGCCCTGCTGCTCGATATCGATCCGTCGACCCGCTGGGCCGATGTGCTGATCGGCGCCCCGCTGAACAAGAAGGAACTCGCCGCGGAGAAGGAGTCGCCGTGACTCCCGCCCGCTCGGCGCCGAATCCGGTCACGCAGGGGTCGCCGGGGGCGTCACCATGCTGGTCGTGGTGCTGCTGCTCGTGTCGAGCACGCTGTCGATCCTGCGCGGGATCGCCCTGATCGCCGGTGATCAGCTCGTCCGGGTTCCCGGCTACGCACGGAAAACCACTGGCGCCCACCACGGCCCATCCCTACCGTGAACCGGTCACCATTCCCGGGGGAGGACCCACATGCGCACCACCGACCACCAACCCACCGACCACCCCACCGAACGCCCCGACCTCACCGCCTGGCGCCACCGCCACGCCCTGCGCACCTCCAGCGCCGCCACCCCGGTCCCGAGCGCCCGCACCTACCGCCGCTCCGAGAAACACCGAAACCGCAGATACGAGTAGGTTTCGAACCGCTACTGTGTTGCGCAACAGCGTAGCGGCAATAGCGTAGGGTGGGTCTCATGTCGGCCCCGTGTAACAAGCCGGAACGGCTGGTCAGCGCCGATGAATTCCTCGCGGGTACGCCGGAGGACTTCGGTGACATCCATGACGGCGTGCTCCTCGAGTGTATGGCACAGTCGCCCGAACACGATCTGGTCGTGCGCCGACTGGTGGGTGCGCTCGAATACGCCATCGATCCGGACGGGCCCTGCCGCGAGGTGCACAGCGACACCCCGATCCGGCTCGCGGACGGCGATTCGGCGGACGAGACTCGTCGCCTACGCGTCCGCTACCCCGATGTGCTGCTGCGTGATTGCGGACCCGGTCCCTACGATGTCCGGACGGTCGCCGAGCAGGTCCTGCTGGTCGCGGAGATCACGTCGGAAGGCACCGTCGACGCCGATATCGGCATCAAGCGCGCACTGTATGCCCGCGCCGGGATACCTGTCTATCTCATCGTGCATTTCGACAAGGACTGGCAGCAGATCACCGAGATCGAGGAATGCCGACTCGATTGGTCGGGCCGCCGATACGTCACTCGGCACACCCATACCGACGCGCTCGTGCTGACCAGTCCGGTCTCGCTGGCGGTGACGTTCGCCGATCTCCAGAGCCGACTGCCCCGGCGTCGCTGAGCGGGCGCCCCAATCGGCCGGGGCGCCTGGTGATCACATGTCGAGGCCGAGGTCGAGGACTCGGACGGAGTGGGTGAGGGCGCCGATGGCGAGGTAGTCGACGCCGGTGGCGGCGTAGTCGGTGGCCTGGTCGAGGGAGAGGCCGCCGGAGGATTCGAGTTTCGTCGCCGGGGCGGTGGCGTTGCGGCGTTGGACGGCGGCCTGGGTCTGCCAGAGGGGGAAGTTGTCGAGCAGGATCAGTTCGACGTTCTCGGCGAGGACGGCGTCGAGTTGTTCGAGGCTGTCGACCTCGACCTCGCAGGCGATGTCGGGGGCCAGCTCGCGCACGGCGCGCAGGGCGTTCACCACGGATCCGGCGGCCACGACGTGGTTGTCCTTGATCAGGGCGGCGTCGCCGAGGCCCATGCGGTGGTTCACGCCGCCGCCCACGCGGACGGCGTACTTCTGCAGGGCGCGCAGGCCGGGCAGGGTCTTGCGGCTGTCGCGGATCCGGCAGTCGGTGCCCGCCACGGCGTCCACCCAGGCGGCGGTGGCGGTGGCGATGCCGGACAGGTGGCAGACCAGGTTGAGCATGGTGCGTTCGGCGGTGAGCAGGCCGCGGGTGGGGGCGACGATGCTCAGGACCGCGGTGCCGGGCTCCACCCGGGTGCCGTCGGCGACCCGGCCGGTGATCTCGTAGCTGCCCGCGCCGAGCACTTCGTCGAGCACGAGCAGCCCGACATCGATCCCGGCCACGGTACCGTGCTGGCGCGAGACCACCGACGCCTTGCTCACCGCGTCGGCGGGCACGGTCGCCACGGTGGTGACATCGGGCCCGTAGCGCAGGTCCTCGTCGAGGGCGCCGCGGATCAGCGTCAGCAGTTCGTTACGGTCCAGAGCGGCATCCAGCGCCATCACTGCACTCCTGTTCTCCGGCGCACGGAGCACCGGGTCGATCGGGTGGCGACGCGGTGCGCGCCACCGGTGGTCTCGTCCGGGCCCCACGCGTACGCGGTGATCACCGGGCGCTCAGGGGGACCGGGGCGGCCTCGACCGGCAGCTCGTCGCCGAGCGGCATCGATGCCTCGGCCCGCACCTCGAGTTCGCCGTCCGCGTTCAGCCGGACCGCGGTGCTGTGCCGTCGGCCCTCGACCGGGCCCGCGTATTCCGAGCGGGTATGGCAGCCACGGCTTTCCGCGCGGTCGGCGGCCGCGATCAGTAGTGCGCGGGCGGTCAGGGTGAGGGCGGCGTCCTCGATCCAGCGCAGTACTCGCGTGGAGTCGAAACCCTCGGCGGCGTCGAGGGGTGACGCGACCGAGCGCGCGGCGTCGATCGTGGCGAGCGCGCGGGTGAGTCCGGCGCCGTCGCGGACGACCGAGGCATGCTCGGTCATGGCCCGCTGGACCACGGATCGGTCGGCGAATTCGGCTGTCCAGGAATCGATGTCGCTGATCTCGGTGCGCAGGCCGAGACGTTCGACGGCGGCCGCACCGGCCCGTTCGCCGACGACCAGACCTTCCAGCAGGCTGTTGGAGGCCAGCCGGTTCGCCCCGTGCAGACCCGTCCGGGCGACCTCGCCCGCGGCGTAGAGACCGGGAACTCCGGTCCGGCCGTGGGTGTCGGTCAGGACGCCGCCGCATTGGTAGTGGGCGCCGGGGGCGACCGGGATCAGCTGGGTCGCGGGGTCGATGCCCGCGGCCAGGCAGGAGGCGGTGATGGTGGGGAAGCGCTGGGCGAAACCGGGGAGGTGGCGGGCGTCGAGGTAGACGTGATCGGTGCCGGTCGCGCGCATGCGCTCGGCGATGGCGCGCGACACCACATCGCGCGGCGCGAGATCACCGCGCGGGTGCATGCCCGCGGTCACCGAGTCGCCGTGCGCGTCGAGGAGGATCGCGCCCTCGCCGCGCACCGCCTCGCTGATCAGCGGCCGCCTGCCCACCCCACCCGGTGTGTAGAGCACCGTCGGGTGGAACTGCACGAACTCGAGATCGGCCACCGCGGCACCGGCCCAGAGCGCCAGTGCCACACCGTCACCGGTGGCGCCGGGCGGATTGGTGCTCGAGGCGTAGAGCTGCCCGAGCCCGCCGGTCGCCAGCAGCACCGCGGGGGAGCGGACCACCCCGAAACCGTTGGGCGACACCGCGACAACGCCGCGGACCCCGTCGGATCCGGTGATGACCCGCAGCGCCGCGGCGCCGAACAGCACCGGCAGCCCGGCGGCATTGAGCGCGCGCTGCACCTCGGCGCCGGTGGCGTCCCCACCGGCGTGGATGATCCGGCGGGTGCTGTGCCCACCCTCGCGGGTGCGCGAGATCTGGCCGTCGCGGCCCAGATCGAACACCGCGCCGAGATCGGTCAGCGCGGCCACCGCCGCCTGCCCGCCCTCGACGATCGAGCGCACCGCCTCGACCTCGCACAGCCCGGCACCGGCCTCGACCGTGTCGAGCACATGCGAATCGACCGAATCGCCCTGCGGCGCGACCACCGCGATCCCGCCCTGCGCGTACTGGGTGGAGGTGTCGGTCGGCCCGCCCTTGCTGAGGATCAGCACCCGCAGTCCGCGCAGCGAGGCCGTGCGCGCGGCCGTGAGCCCCGCGACGCCACCGCCGACGACCACCAGGTCGACCTCGGCCTCCCAGGAGACCGGAACCCTCGCCGTCACGGCCGTTACCGCGACGTCCGCGCGGGCGGGAACGGGGTCACTCCCCACCGCCGGGGTTGCCGATCTCGATCATCCGCTGCACCGAGGCGCGGCCTGCCTCGGCCATCGCCAGGTCGACGTGCACCTCGTCGGCGCCCTCGACCAGGCAGCGCAGCAGCGCGGCCGGGGTGATCATCTTCATGTACGGGCAGGAGGCGCGGTCGTTGACGGCCTGGAAGTCGATGCCGGGGGCGGCCTTGCGCAGCTGGTGCAGCATGCCGATCTCGGTGGCGACCAGTACCTGGGTGGACTTGGCCTGCTTGGCGGCGTCGATCATGCCGCCGGTGGACAGGATGTGCACGCGGTCGGCCGGGAACGAGCCCTCACCGGCCAGATACAGCGCCGAGGTGGCGCAGCCGCACTCCGGGTGCACGAACAGCTCGGCGTCGGGGTGGGTGCGGGCCTGCTCGGTGAGCTCCTCGCCGTTGATGCCGGCGTGCACGTGGCACTCGCCCGCCCAGATGTGCATGTTCTCGCGCTGGGTCTCGCGCTTGACGTGCGCGCCGAGGAACTGGTCGGGCAGGAACAGCACCTCACGGTCGGGGTCGATGGAGGCGACCACGTCGACGGCGTTGGAGGAGGTGCAGCAGATGTCGGTGAGCGCCTTCACCTCGGCGGTGGTGTTGACGTAGGAGACCACCATCGCGTCGGGGTACTCGGCCTTCCAGGCGCGCAGCTCGTCGGCGGTGATGGAATCGGCCAGCGAGCAGCCCGCGCGCTCGTCCGGGATGAGCACGGTCTTGGCGGGGCTCAGGATCTTGGCGGTCTCGGCCATGAAGTGCACACCGCAGAACACGATGGTGTCCTCTTCGGCCTCGGCCGCGATCCGCGAGAGCGCCAGCGAGTCGCCGACGTGATCGGCCACGTCCTGGATCTCGGGCAGCTGGTAGTTGTGCGCGAGGATGGTGGCGTTGCGCTCGCGCGCCAGGCGGCGCACCTCCTGCGCCCATTCCGGGGTCGCCTCGACACCCGCGTATCCGGTGGGTCCGTCGAACACCGAGCCCATCAGCGGCTGTGCAGTCGTCGTCGCCATGATGGCTCCCTTCTTCGTGCGAGCGGCTCCGTCGCCACGATTCGCACCTAACCAGGTTTTCGACTTATAATCGAAAACGTGCCCCATAGTAACACCATCCACGAATCGCTCACCGCGGTGTTCCAGGTTCGCCGCTTCCCTGCCGACATTTCCGCAGGTAGCAGCGTTTCGGGTCGGTCGAAGCATCCGGAACTGGCGGTCTTGCTATGGGAACGGGCACTCGATCCGCAGAAGGGGACATGGTCGCTACCGGGCGGTCGGTTACGGGACGACGAGGACCTCGACACCTCGGCGCGCCGCCAGCTGGCCGAGAAGGTGGACGTGCGCGAGCTCTCGCATCTCGAGCAGCTCTCGGTGTTCAGCAATCCGCTGCGGGTGCCCGCGCCGCGCCGCATCGCCTCGGCCTATCTGGGGCTGGTCCCGCTGACCACGGAGCCGGAACTGCCGCCGGACACCCGCTGGCACCCGGTCTCGGCGCTGCCGGACATGTCCTTCGACCATCGCACCGTCGTCGATCACGCCCGGACCCGCCTGGCCGCGAAGCTGTCGTACACGAATATCGCCTACGCGCTCGCGCCCGATATCTTCACGCTGTCGGTGCTGCGCGAGATCTATTGCGCGGCACTGGGATACGACGTCGACACCACCAATCTCCAGCGGGTTCTCACCCGCCGCAAGGTGATCACCCCGACCGGCGACACCGCCCCCTCCGGGCGGACCGGCGGGCGTCCCGCGGCCCGCTACCGCTTCACCGATTCGGGACTGCGGGTCACCGACGAATTCGCCGCCCTGCGCCCGCCGACCTGACCGACCCGGGGGCGCGATCCGGCCCGCCCGAACTTGTCGGTGCCCGGTGCGACACTGCTCACATGGATGCCGAAACCACTGCACAGGACAGCGCTCCCACCGTCTCCTACGACGATCCCGAGGCCCCGTGGAACCGGGAGTACTCACCGGAGGAGATGGCCGGATGGAACGACGGGGTGATCACGGAATTCCGGGAGAACGGCGGCACGGTCGGCGGTGACTACGCGGGGGCCACACTGCTGCTGCTCACCACGACCGGCGCGAAAAGCGGTCGCCCCCATCTGGTTCCGCTCGGCGCGCTGTACCGGGACGACACGCTGTATGTCAGCTCGTTCATCGAGGACCGCTACCCGGCCTGGTTCCACAATGCCAAGGCGAACCCGGGGGTGACGGTGGAACTCGGCGGGGAGACCTACGCGGCCACCGCCGACGTGCTCGAAGGTGATCGTTACGACGAGTTCGCCGCCTGGGCCCTGGCCGACAACCCACTGCTGGCCGAGTACCAGGCCAAGGTCGACAAGCCGCTGCCGCTGGTGGTGTTACGGCGCGCCGCCTGACCGGGGGATCAGCAGGCCTGGACCATGGTCTGCTGGTGGACGCGGCGGCCCTGGTAGCGCAGGCCGGGGACGTCGGCGGGCTCGCCCACAGGGGTGAATCCGACGCGGGTGAAGAAGCGGACGGCCCGGGTGTTCTCGGTGAGGGTCTGCAGGTGGCAGCCGGGGGCGCCCGCGGCGCGGACGTGGTCGAGGAAGTGGCCGACGAGCCCCTCGGCGGCGCCGGTGCCGCGGGCGGCCGGGGCGACATTGATGTGCAGGTGGGCGGGGTAGGCGGGATCGGTGTAGTCGCCCGCCATGGCGTGGCGGCGCACGCGGGAGGCGAGCGTGTCGGCGATCGCGCGGGCGAAGAAGGCGGCGGGGCCACGGCGCAGGAACAGGCGGTGGTGGCGGATCGCCTCGGTCATCCGCTCCTCCTCGCTGGGGAAGCGCGCGGAATCGACGGCGCCGACCAGGTAGCCGGTCAGTGCGCCGTCCTCGACCGAGACGAACACCGATTCCGGTTCCAGGTCCAGGTAGGGGTCGAGGTAGATCGCGGCCTCGGACTCCGGGTGTCCCCACAGGCTCTCGGTCGGCGAACCCGCACCGGCGATGGTCGCCAGGGCGCGGAGTTCGGTTCGGTCCTGCTCGGTGAATCGGCGGATCTCCACGGCGCCGACGCTACCAGGGCGCGGGTCGGGCCGATCTCGTGCGGTGGAATGTATTGCTGGACAAGAGATTGCGGTTTCGGCGGTCACCGGGCTGCCGCTCGAGGGGTGACCATGGCCGTGCGCCGAGGTGCACGCCACGGGACCGCCGCGGCCGGTGGCGTGCCGCGCCGGGGTGGACCCGGGGGTCGCGGTCAGGTGGTGAGTTCGCGTTGAAGGGGGGTGCGGAAGCGGGGGATGGCGCGGATATCGCCGAACCAGGTGGCGGTGCGGGTGATCTCGGTGTCGATGAGGGCCCGGTGTTCGCTGCCGACGTCTTCGAGCAGGCGGGTGACGATCTCGCCGTCGGCGCGCTGGGCCCAGCCGCCGACGATGCGGCCGTCGGCCCAGATGCTGGGGCCGATATTGCCGTTGCGGTCGAACAGGGCCGGGGCGTGCGGGCCGAGGAACCAGTCGCGGGTCTGCCAGCCCATCGGGGTGGGGTCCAGGGCGGGCAGCAGGGCTGCCCACGGTTCCGGCTCGGGGACCGGGGCGAGGTCGTCGGTGAGGAGGATGCCCGGGGTGCCGTCGAGGTCGACCTCGGTGATCGGCAGGGCGGCAAGGGCTTTGCGTACCTCGCCGAGCGTCCAGCCGGTCCACCACTTCAGGTCCGTCACCGGCGCGGGGCCGAAGGCGTAGAGCCACTGCCGTACGAGTTCGACCCGGGCCTCCTCCGCGGACAGTGACGAATCCGGGGTGGGTAACCAGGTTTCCGCGGGTGCCCAGGTGTACTGGCTGCTGGTCCAGCTGCCGTTGGGGCGGCCGCGGACGATCCGGCCCTCCGCACCGAGCACCACCAGCACCCAGGTGGTGATATTGGTGGGTTTGGAGTACGGCTTGCCGGGCGCCGTGTCGATCTGGGTGCGCAGGCGTGGCACGTCCTTGCTGAGCTGGGCACCCGTCGCCGCGCCACGGGTCAGCAGCGCCGCGTGCGTCTCGGTCTCGACCTCGGCCAGCCAGGCGGAGATGTCTGCGTCGACGACCCCGGCCTGCTCGATGAACCGGCTGTAGGCGCGCCGCTGCTTGTGGGCCAACGCGTCACAGGTCGATGCCTGCAAGATCGGTAGCAGCTCGGTGGGGGCCACGAACATGGTGCGGCGCATGGCCAGCAGCCGCACCAGCGAGCGCTCGTCGTAGAGGGCGCGTTCCATGTCGGCGGGGGTGAGGTCGATGCCCCGAGCACCGACCGACAGATACACCGTCGCCGGATCGGTGGCGTGCAGCACCACCATCGAGCGCGCGATCTCGGCGGGGTCGGCCGCACGGGCCGAGAGGGCGAGCCGGTGCCTGGTCGCCAGCCGGGCCCGGCGCTGCGCGATGTCGATCGATGGCATGTGCGGATCGTAGGCGGGACCACCGACATGCCTGACGATCGCCGCCGTCGGCGGGCCTTCCCCGGGCCGCGCCCTGGATCGTCGGCGCCGGAGTCCGCACCGCCGACCTGGCCCGCGGTGCCGGGACGTGGTCTCGTGGAACACTCCGCGGCGCAGCACCGGACGGGCGCGGCGACCCGGGGAGTTCTGTCACTTTTGTGCAGTATCCCGGGTCGTCGTTTTCGCGGTGGGGGAGGGGCCGATGTTGTTATCGTCGCGCTCATGAGCGCACCGCCACCGGTCGTGACGCCCGCTGAGCTGGGTGTCGATGACGAGGAGCGGCCCGCGCGCGTGCTGTCCGGGTTCGCGGGGCGGTTGGTCGGGATCGTCGCGCTCGGACTGGCGGGGCTGGCGCTGTGGCAGGTGTTCCGGCCGCTGTCACAGGGCAGTCAGTACTACCTGGTGGTGTTCCTGGCGGTCGCGCTGCCGCTGGTGTTCCTGAGTTACCGGTCGGGGTGGGGCAGGCTCGATCGAGTAGACGGGCCCGCGCCACTGGACTGGATGCTGGCGGTGGGCGCGCTGCTGGTGTGCCTGTATCCGGTGCTGCCGTTCGCCATCGGCGATGGTGGCGGCGGGTACAACGCGTTCCTGGACCGCCAGGGCATGCTGGTCGGGGTCGACGTGGTGCTCGGTGGGATTCTGCTGGTGCTGGTGCTGGAGGCGTGTCGGCGGACCACGGGCTGGATCCTGCCCGCGGTGTGCCTGGTGTTCCTCGCCTACGGCTACTACGGCGGGCTGCTGCCGCAGAGCTGGACCATCGCGCACGCGGGCCTGGACGTGGACCAGATCGTCGATGCCCTCTACAACTCCGGCAGCGGTTTCTACGGCACCCCGCTCGACGTGGCGGCCAGCTACATCGTGCTGTTCACCCTCTATGGCGCGGTGCTCGAATTCTCCGGCGCCGCACGGTTCTTCGTCGACCTGTCGGTCTCGCTGTTCCGGCGCTCGCACAGCGCGGCCGGACGCACCGCGGTGGCCTCGGGCTTCCTGCTCGGCACCGTCTCCGGCTCGGGTACCGCCACCGCGGTGAGCACCGGCGCGGTGACCTGGCCGATCCTGCGCAAGGCGGGCTACCGGCCCGAACAGGCCGGGGGCATGCTCGCCGCCGCGGGCGTCGGGGCCATCCTGTCGCCACCGACGCTGGGCGTCGCGGCGTTCATCGTCGCCGAGTATCTCAATGTCTCGTATGTGACCGTGCTCGGCTGGGCGCTGATCCCGACCCTGCTCTACTACCTGGGCATTCTGCTCTCGGTCGAGATCGACGCCCGCCGCCTGCACGCCGACGGCCGCACCCCCGCCGACCTCGCCGACACCCCGCTACCGACACCGTGGTGGATCCTGCTCGGGCGCTTCGGGTATCACTTCTCCTCGCTGATCGTCATCGTGGTGCTGCTGCTGACGGGCATGAGCGCCACCCGCGCCGTCGTCTACGCCACCGCGCTCGCGCTGCTGCTGGCGATCCCGGACCGCATCCTGCGGGCCAGGGCTTCGGAAGACCCTGCGGACCACCGGGTTTCACCGGTCCGGTTCGTGCTCGACGCACTGCGCGCGCTCTCGGTGGGGATGCGGGCGGCCCTGCCGGTGGTCGCGGTGTGTGCGGCGGCGGGCGTGATCACCGCCATGACCACCAAGACCGGGCTCGGCGCGCAGGTGGCGGCGCTGCTGGTGCGGGCGGGGTCGGTGCTGTCGGAGAACCCGGCCGTCGTGCTGGCGACCACCGCGGTGCTGGCGGCGATCGCGCTGTCGTTGCTGGGCCTGGCGGTGCCGGTGACGGCGTCGTTCGTGATCGGCTGGGTGATCATCGGGCCCGCGCTGCTCGAACTGGGTGTGCCCGCGCCCGCCGCGGCCATGTTCGTCTTCTACTTCTCGGTGCTCTCGGAGGTCACCCCGCCGACCGCGCTGGCCGCCGTCGGCGCGGCCGCGGTGACCGGCGCCAGGGCCATGGCCACCATGTGGCAGGCCCTGCGCTACGCGCTGCCCGCCTTCCTGGTGCCGCTGATGTTCGTGCTGACCGACTCCGGCCAGTACCTGCTCGGCCGGGGCTCGGCGGTCGAGGTGCTGTGGGTCGGCGCGGCGGCCGCCGTGGGTGTCGCGGCGCTGGCCGTGGCGACCGGTGGCTGGCTGTTCGGGATCGGCGCGGTGGGCACCGTGGTGCGCGTCCTGGCCGCGCTGACCGGGGTGACCCTGCTCTATCCGGCGCCGCTCGCCACCGCGCTCGGGCTCGGGCTGCTGGCGATCACGGTGCTCGCCGGGGTCGTCGACAAGGTGCGCGGGCGCACGGTCGCGGAGCCCGCGTGAGATGTCAGCGGACGGCGCGCAGGCCGTCGACGAGAGGGGACACCATGATCAGAACAGTCGTCGTCGCGGTCGCGGCCTGCACCGGCGCGGCGCTGCTCACCGGATGCGGTGGCAGGCAGGACACGCCCACCACCGACGCGGGCGGCGCGGTGACCTGTGAAGTCCGGCAGGACACCAGGATCGGCATCGCCACCGGCAACGCCACCGGCGTGTATTTCGCGCTGGGCAATGCCTTCGCCGAACAGGTGTCGAGCGCGACGAACGGCACGGTCAAGGCCACCGCGGCCGAGACCGGGGCCTCGGTGCAGAACATCCAGCAGGTCGTCGGCGGCACCTACCAGGTCGGTTTCTCGCTGGCCGACTCCGCCGCCGACGCGGTGCAGGGCAGCGGCAGCTTCGCCGATGCCCAGCCGATCCGCGCCCTGGCCCGCCTCTACGACAACTACACCCAGGTCATCGTGCGCGCCGACGCAGGCATCGACAGCCTCGCCGACCTACGCGGCAAACGGGTCTCCACCGGCTCGCCGAAGTCCGGCACCGAGGTGATCGCCCAGCGGGTGCTGCAGGCGGCGGGCCTGCACCCGGACAGCGATGTGGCCGCTCAGCGCCTGGACCTGACCAAGACCGTCGACGGCATGAAGGACGGCTCGATCGACGCCATGTTCTGGTCCGGCGGCCTGCCGACACCGGGCATCACCGACCTGTTCACCACCGCCAGGGACAAGGTTCGCTTCCTCGACATCACCGGCGTGCTGCCGGAACTGAAGGAGATCAACTCGGTCTACGAGGCCGGGGCCATCCCCGCCGCGACCTACGGCCTCGCCGCCGATGTGCCGACGGTGGTGGTGCCGAACCTGCTCGTCGTCCGCGAGGACCTCGACGCGAATCTGGCATGTGTGCTGACCGAGACCTTGCTCGAGCGCAAACCACAACTGGAGCAAGCCAATCCGGCCGCGGCGGGGATCGACCCGGCGACCGCGGGCAAGACCGCGCCGGTGCGGCTGCATCGCGGGTCGGAGGTCGCGCTGGGTTGAGCGGCCGCCGAATCGGTCGTGCGCGCGGCCCGGTGGTCGGCGCTGAGCGCTGGTGACGTACGCGTGGGCGCGGGCGTACTCGCCGAGCATCGAGCCCGTGGGATATGGCCGGTCGGCGGCGCGCCGCGCTGGCCGTGGCCGCTGTGCCGGGCGCACGCGCGGGTGGTGGACGCCGGATGCGGTGTGACGGACAATCGCGGGATGAAGCGGGTCGGCGGTGTGGTCGCGGTGTGCGCCTTGGTGTTCGGCACGATGGTCGCGCTGGGGCCCGCGGTGCGGGCGGAGCCGGAGTGCGCGGCCGGGGTGGCGGTGAATCCGGTCGAGCTGACCGTCGACGGGGAGCGGGCCACCGGGCGCGTCTACGAGCCGTATCGCTGTGTGGCGGGTGATCTCCCGGCCACCCAGCTGGTGGTGGCCGTGCACGGGCACGGAGGGTCGTCGGCCGATTTCGCGCCGTACATGGAGTCGCTGGCACGGGCCGGTGGCGCGCCGATCCTGATGATGGACCTGCGCAGCTCGGACGGCCCGTGGCGGACCGGGGAGTGGAATCTGTGGGCCGGGTGGCGCGATGTGGTCGCCGCGACCCAGTGGTACCGCGCCGACCACGCCTCGGTCGCGTCCACGGTGCTGTGGGGCTGGAGCCAGGGCGGCATCACCAGCGGGCTCGCGGTCGCGCACGGTCCGGCGGGGCTGTTCGACTACTGGGTCGACAACTACGGCCCCGCCGACGACTTCACCATGTGGGCCGCCGCGGGCACGGTCAACGCCGCCCTGCCCGCGCAGATCGAACGCGACGCGGGCGGCTGCACCCCGCTGGTCTGCCCGCTCGCCTATGTCGATCGTTCGCCTGCCCTGCTGGCCGGGCGGATGAGCATGCGCCGCGCCTTCCTCATCCACGGCACCGCCGATGCCGTGGTGCCCTTCGCGACCAGCGTGGAGCTGCGGGCCGCGCTCACCGCGGCGGGCAAGCCGTACTCCTTCTACACCGTGGTCAGCGGCCGCGACCTCGACGGTGCGATCGTGCCGGGCAACCACGATGTCGGGCCCGCCCTGTTCGAGGGCGGGTGCGTGGTACTGCGGTTGCTCGCGGGCACCGAACCGCTGGCCGGGGCGGTCAGCGACTATGTCGTCGACGTGGCCGCGGGCGTGGTCACCGCCCCGCCCGCCCCGCCCGCCGCGAAATGCGCCGCTTGACGAGCCGCCCCTACGCCGACCGCCTCGGCGTCGGCGTCAGCCGGTGTGTTCCGCGCGAGGTGCGGGTCCCGAGTCGGAACAGCGGGCACCGGCACGGTGTTGTGGCCGTTGCAGGGAGGGAGCACATGGAAGCGAGGACACGATGACCGACCCGGCGCCGCGCGCGGACCACTGGCAGCACCCGGACCTGGACCTGGACGCCTACCTGGCCCGCATCGGCTACGACGGACCACGCACCCCGACCGTCGAGACCCTGCACGCGCTGGTCGCGGCCCACACCACCACCATCCCGTTCGAGAATCTCGAGGTCGTGCTCGGTCGCGGCGTCCCCCTCGACGTGCCCGCGCTCCAGGACAAACTGGTCCGGCGCCGCCGCGGCGGGTACTGCTTCGAGAACGTCACGCTGTTCGCCGCGGTGCTGGCCCGGCTCGGTTTCGGCCTCACCGGGCTCAGCGGCCGGGTCACCATGGGCACCCTCGACACCGGGACGATCCGGCCCGCCACCCACGCCCTGCTGCGGGTGACCACCGACAGCGACGACCGCGTCTGGCTCTGCGATGTCGGCTTCGGTTTCGGCCCGCTCGCGCCCTACGAACTCACCGACGCGCACGGGGAATTCCGGCTCGGGCAGTGGCGGCTGCGCCTGGAACGGCGTACCGGCGATCTCGGCACCGACCTGTGGGTGCTGCACCACTTCGCGGGGGAGGGCTGGCAGGACCGCTACAGCTTCGGCACGGCCCCGCAGTACCCCGTGGACTACGCCGTGGGCAACCATTTCGTGTCGACCTCGCCACACTCGCCGTTCACCCGCAGGCCCTTCGTCCAGCGGTTCCGGCCCGAGGCCCACCACGTGCTCGACGACCTCACACTGACCACGGAGTACCCCGACGGAACGTCGCGATCACGCGAGCTGGAACCGGACGAACTGCCGAAAGTGCTGGCAGAGGTGTTCGACATCGACCTGGACGAGGCCGACACCGCTAGGCTGGTCACCGCACCCTGGCGCGTGAACCAGGCCCCGTAGCGGGGAGGTCCCGCACGGCCCGGCGGTTTGCTTCCGCGGTGTCGCTACGGCAAATTGGTGGTTACTTGCCGGGAAACAACCCCGATGCTGGCTGTGGGGGTTCGAACAGTGGGGTCGTCCGTGCCGAAGCTTCCATCCGTGGTGCCGATTCAGCGGGAATCGGCGACCCGTCCCGGGCCGGTCGACGCTGCCACCGTGCGGCGCCAGGATCTCGACGGGCTGCGCGGGGTCGCGATCGCGCTGGTGGTGGCCTTCCACGTGTGGATGGGCCGGGTCTCCGGCGGCGTCGACGTGTTCCTGGTGCTGTCGGGCTTCTTCTTCACCGGCGCGGTGGTGCGCGGCGTCGAACGCCGCGGCGGGGTGAGTCCCACGGCCACCGCCCGGCGGACCGTGCGGCGGCTGATGCCCTCGCTGGTGCTGGTGCTGGCCGCGATCGTGCTGGCCACCATCGTGCTGCGGCCCTACACCCAGTTCGGCGAGACCGCCGCGCAGACGCTGGCCTCGATGTTCTACGGCCAGAACTGGTACCTCGCCGGTGCCGAACTCGACTATCTCGCGCCCGACCCGTCGGTGAGCCCGCTGCAGCACCTGTGGTCGATGTCGGTGCAGGGCCAGTTCTACGTGGTGATCGTCGCGCTGCTGGCCGGGTGGGCCTGGCTGCGCAGGCGCGGAACGGTCGGCAGGCCCGCCCTGCTGCTGATGCTGACCGGGCTCGGGCTGCTCTCGTTCTGGTACGCCGCGCACGGCTCGGCCACCCACCAGGCCTGGACCTACTACGACAGCCTGGCGCGCGGCTGGGAACTGCTGGCCGGCGCGGTGCTGGCCGTGGCGGCGCCCTATCTGCGCGTCCCGGTGCGATTACGCGGGGTGCTCGCGCTGGTCGGGCTGGTCATGGTGCTGTCGTGCGGTCCGCTCTTCGACGGCGCCAACCAGTTCCCCGGGGTGGCCGCGCTGTGGCCGGTGGCCGCGGCCTGCCTGGTGATCGCCTCGGGCTTCGGGCCGACCGGGTCGCGCGCGTGGCCGAACCGGCTGCTCGGCGGGCGCGTGTGTACCGAACTCGGCGCGGTGGCCTACCCGCTGTATCTGTGGCACTGGCCGATCCTGATCTTCTATCTGGCCGAGACCGGCCGTTCCCGGGCCGGGCTGGTCGACGGGCTGCTCGTCATCGGTGTCTCGCTGGTGCTGGCCTACGTCACCACCCGGCTGGTCGAGAACCCGCTGCGGATGCCGTCCGCGGGCCAGGTGAGCACCGGCGGAAACCGGGTCGCCGGGGGACTGGTCGGGGTGCTCGCGGTCGGGGTGGTGGCCGCCACGCTCGGCTGGCAGGTGGTGCTCAGCGCCAACCCGGCGGTGCCGCCGCAGGCACTGGACCCCGAGCGCTATCCGGGGGCGTCGGCCCTGCTCTCCGGTGCGGAGTACTCGCCCGAACCCATGCGGCCCACCGTCTTCGAGGGCGCCGTCGACACGCCATCGCCCACTACCGACGGCTGTATCACCCCCAACCGCGAGGTCCGGGTCTGTACCTACGGTGACCCGACCGCCACTCGCTCGATCGCGCTGGTCGGCGGCTCGCACTCCGAACACTGGCTGCCCGCGCTGGAACTGCTCGGCGCCGAGCGCGGCTTCCGGGTGATCTCCTACCTCAAGGAGGGCTGCCCGATCGTGCTGTCGGACCAGCCGTCCTACGCCGAGTACCCGTTCCCGGAATGCCACGAATGGACCGTCGAGGTGCTCGACCGGCTGGCCGCCGACCCGCCGGACTGGGTGCTCACCCTGTCGACCCGCTACCGCATGACCGGCATCGGGGACGAGGTCCCGGTCGAATACCTGGAGGCCTGGTCGGCGCTGCAGGACCGCGGCCTCAACGTGCTGGCCCTGCGCGATACGCCCCGCCTCAAGCGCGACGGCGTCTTCTACCGGGCCACCGACTGCCTGGCGCACCGCGGCGACGCCGAGTCCTGCGGGATGGACCGCACCGACGCCCTCGACGCCGTCGACCCGGCCGCCGAACCCGCCGCGGGCTATCCCAACGTGCACCTGCTCGACCTGTCCGACGCCGTGTGCCGTCCGCAGCGCTGCCGGGTCGTGGAGGGCAATGTGCTCATCTACCGCGACGAGCACCACCTGACCGCCAGCTACGCGCGCTCGCTGGCGCCCGAGCTGGGCAGGCAGATCGGCGGCGTCACCGGCTGGTGGTAGCGCGAGATCCCCGCGCCGCGCGCACCCGGCGGTTACCCTCGGTCGCGTGCGCCTACCCCGCAAGACCCCGGTCCTGCTGTTCGCGCTCGCCCTGCTGCCGGTCGCCTGTTCGACCGGCCCCGATCAGCCCGAGACCGTCGCCACGGCCTTCGCCGCCGCGCTGACCAGCGGGGACGCCGCGGCCGCCGCGGCGCTCACCGACGCTCCCGACCGGGCCGCCCCCGTGCTGACCACCCTGTTCGAGAACCTCGGCCACGTCGACAGCGTCCGGGTCGCAGGCACCGACGACGACACCTTCACCCTGGAGTCCACCTGGAAGTTCGGCCCCGAGGGCCGCAACGAGTGGACCTACACCAGCACCGGCACCGCCACCGAGACCGACGGCTGGAAGATCGCCTGGCGGCCCGAGACGGTCGCGCCCGGCCTGGGCCTCGGCCCACTCGTCTACAGCCCCGTCCCCCCGGCCCCGGCCCGGGTCCTCGACGCCTCCGGCGGCGACCTGATGACCGAGCAGGAGGTGACCCTGGTCCGGGCCGCCCCCGACGCCGACCTGCCCGCGCTGGCCGCCCTGCTCGACCGGCACGGCGTCACCGAGGCGGGCTTGCGCACCGACCTGGCCGCCGCCGAAGGCGCCCCGATCACCGCGGTCGCCCTGCGCGCGGCCGACCTCGCGCCGGTCCTCGACCCGCTGCGCGCGGTGCGCGGGGTGACGTTCGCGCCGCAGAACCGCCTGCTCACCGTCGACAAATCCCTCAGCGGCCCCGCGCTGGCCGGGCTGGCCGAACTCTGGCAGCGGCAGACCGACGCCGCCACCGGCTGGGCCGTGCGGGCCCGGACCCCCGAGGGCACCCAGCGCATCGCCGGACCCGACGCCACCCCGACCACCGATATCGCCACCACCCTCGATATCGACCTGCAGAACGCCGCCGAGGCCGCGCTCACCCCGATCGCCACTCCCGCCGCGATCGTGGCGCTGCGCCCGTCCACCGGCGAGGTCCTGGCCGTCGCGCAGAACGACCCCGCCGACGCGCAGGGCCCGATCGCGCTGACCGGCCTCTACCCGCCCGGCTCCACCTTCAAGACCGTCACCGTCTCGGCCGCGCTGCAGGCCGGGGGCGTCACCGTCGACACCGTGCTGCCGTGCCCCGGCCGCGCGACCATCGAGGGCCGCACCATCCCCAACGACAACGGCTTCGACCTCGGTGCCGTCCCGCTGCACACCGCCTTCGCCCGCTCGTGCAACACCACCATGGCCGAGCTCGGCGTGCGCCTGCCTGCCGACGGGCTCACCGCGGCGGCCGCGCAGCTGGGTCTGGGGGTGGACTATGTGACACCCGGGTTGACGACCGTCACCGGGAAGGTTCCGGCCGCGCGGAATCCCGCCCAGCAGGTCGAGGCGAGCATCGGCCAGGGCGCGGTCACCGCGTCACCGTTCGGGATGGCGCTGTTGGCCGCCTCCCTCGCGCACGGTTCGGCGCCCGCCCCGGTGCTGGTGCGCGGGCGGCCCGGCACCGCCGACCGGCCGTCCGCGCCGGTGCCCGCGGCGGTGACGTCGCAGCTAGCGACCATGATGGCCGAGACGGTGAGCGCAGGAACGGCCACCGCGCTGCGTGACATCCCGGGCCTGCTCGGCAAGACCGGGACCGCCGAGTACCTCGACGACGAGCACGCGCACGGCTGGTTCGTCGGCATCGACGGCGACCGGGCCTTCGCCGTGTTCGTCGCCGACGCGGGCAGTTCCGGACCGGCGGTCGAGGCAGCGGGCAGGATGCTTCGTGTGAAACGATGATCTATGTCACCCGTCGCAGGCGAGCAATCCCCCCGCTGCCGCACGCGGTCGTCACACGGCCAGCTACACTCGTCGACGGACCATATCCATGGTCAATACGCGGGATGTCACAATTTCGAGAAGGTTCGGAGTAGGCGCCATCGATACCGGTCAGAAGATCGCGGAGCATTACCGCCTGGTCGAGCGTATTGGTAGCGGCGGCACAGGCGTTGTATGGCGTGCTGTCGACGAACGCCTCCAACGCTCCGTGGCTGTGAAGCAGATCCACATCAAGCCCAGTTTGCCCGAGGGTGAACGGGATGTCTTGCGCCAGCGCGCGATTCGGGAGGCCCGCAACGCGGCGCGCTTCCAGCACCCCAATGCCATCGTGGTGTTCGACATCACCGAGCACAACGGTGATCCGTGCCTGGTGATGGAGTACCTCAAGTCGGTCAGCCTCGCGGCCGAGCTGGGCCAGAAGGGTCCGCTGCCGCTGGCCGAGGTGGCCCGCATCGGCGAGCAGGTGGCCTCGGCGCTCATCGCCGCCCACCAGGCGGGCCTGGTGCACCGCGACGTGAAACCGGGCAACATCCTGCTCGGCGAGCACGGTGAGGTGAAGATCACCGACTTCGGCATCTCCCGCGCCACCGGTGACGTCACCCTCACCGAGACCGGCCTGATCTGCGGCACCGCCGCCTATCTCGCCCCCGAGGTCGCGCGCGGCTCCGATCCGACCCCCGCCGCCGACGTCTTCGCCCTGGGCGCAACGCTTTTCCACGCGCTCGAGGGCGAACCGCCCTACGGTGCCAACGCCAACCCGCTCGCCGTGCTCTACGCCGCGGCCAACGGGCAGGTGCGCGAGCCGCGCAACGCGGGCCCGGCCACCGACTTCCTGCTGGACCTGCTCAACCCGGACCCGCTGGACCGCCCCACCATGGCCGAGTCGCGCGCCGCGCTGGCCGCCTTCGCCGACGCGGACGCCGACGCCGTGCCCGCGGGGTTCGTCCCGGCCAGCGAGGCCTACAACCGCCGCAACTCCGCGGCGGCCACCCAGGTGATCCGCCAGTCCGGCCGCCGCGCCTCGCACGCGGGCGCGTCCACGGCGACCACCCGCCAGATCCGGTCCACCCCCCGTCCGCAGCCGCGGATGGACACCGCCGCGCATCCGCCCACCCAGGCCCACGCCGCGCCGCCGCCGCGCAAGCAGGCGGGCAAGGGCCGCGCCGTGCTGATCGGCTCCGGCGTTGGCGCGGTGATCGCCGCGATCGCCGTCGCGATCAGCGCCATGAGCAGCTCGGACACCGACTCCCCGCAGGTGCAGGCGAGCCCGTCGTCCTCGGTGCAGTCGCCCGGCCCGGCCGCGAGCGACACACCCGCGGCGGCCCCGCTCGGCCAGACCACCAATGTCGGCACCGTCGACATCGGGTCGGCCGGTCTGCTGGTGGAGAACTTCTACAGCAACCCGGCCGGTTCGTGGTCGCTGCTGACCCCGGCCGCGCAGAAGCTCTACGGCAGCGAGACCGCGTTCCGCGAGTACTGGAACGGCCGCATCATCAACACCTTCACCAGCATCACCGCGGTGAGCGGCAACAATGCCGACGGCTCCACCGACATGCAGCTGGCCAGCATCACCATCGACGGGCAGACCAGGTCCAACATGGTCATGCGCGTGGTGAACTCCGGCGGCCGCCTGCAGATCGACGGCAACACCCGCTGACACCGCCCACCCGAGCCGATCCCCGCGCCCGCGCCGGGATCGGCTCGCCGCTGTCCGGACCGGGGATGTGCCGGAAAAGCGATGGCGGGTGACCATTAGGCTGGTAGGTGACCTGAGACCGTGTAGAGACAGGATTGCACCCCGATATGACTCCCCGCATCGAGCTCGCCCGCGTCGACTTGCGCGGTCGTACTCCTTCCGCTGCCGAGCTGCGCACCGCGCTGCCGCGCGGAGGAGTCGACGTGGACTCGGTGCTGCATCACGTGCGGCCGGTCGTCGAGGACATCCGCGACCGGGGCGCCGAGGCCGCGCTGGACTACAGCGAGAAGTTCGACGGCGTGCGCCCGGCCGCGGTGCGCGTGCCCGTGGCCGAACTGGCCAAGGCCCTCGACGAGCTGGACCCGGCGGTGCGCGCCGCGCTCGAGGTGGCCATCGCACGGACCAGGAAGGTGCACGCCGATCAGCGCCGCACCGACACCGTCACCGAGGTGGTGCCGGGCGGTACCGTCACCGAGAAGTGGGTTCCGGTGGAGCGGGTGGGGCTCTACGTGCCGGGCGGCAATGCCGTCTACCCGTCCTCGGTCGTGATGAACGTCGTCCCGGCGCAGGCCGCCGGGGTGGAGTCGCTGGTGGTGGCCTCGCCGCCGCAGGCGCAGTTCGGCGGGCTGCCGCACCCGACCATCCTGGCCGCCGCCGCGCTGCTGGGTGTCGACGAGGTGTGGGCCGTCGGTGGCGCGCAGGCCGTGGCACTGCTGTCCTACGGCGGCACCGACACCGACGGGGGCGCGCTGGAGCCGGTCGACCTGATCACCGGGCCCGGCAATATCTACGTCACCGCGGCCAAGCGGCTGTGCCGTGGCCTGGTGGGCATCGACGCCGAGGCCGGTCCCACCGAGATCGCCGTGCTCGCCGACGCCACCGCCGATCCGGTGCACGTGGCCGCCGACCTGATCAGCCAGGCCGAACACGATGTGCTCGCTGCCAGCGTGCTGGTCACCGATTCGCCCGCGCTGGCCGACGCCGTCGACGCCGCCGTGAACGCCCAGCTCGCCGTGGTCAAGCACAACGACCGCGTGCGCGAGGCGCTGCGTGGCAAGCAGTCCGGGATCGTGCTGGTCGACGACATCGCCCAGGGCCTGCGCGTGGTCGACGCCTACGCCGCCGAACACCTCGAGATCCAGACCGCCGACGCCGCCGCCGTGGCCGCCCGGGTGCGCAGCGCGGGCGCCATCTTCGTCGGCCCGTGGGCCCCGGTGAGCCTGGGCGACTACTGCGCCGGGTCGAATCACGTGCTGCCCACCGCGGGCTGCGCACGGCACTCCTCGGGCCTGAGCGTGCAGACCTTCCTGCGGGGCATCCACATCGTGGAGTACACCGAGGCGGCGCTGAAGGATGTCGCCGGACACGTCGTCGCGCTGGCGAACGCGGAGGATCTGCCCGCGCACGGCCAGGCCGTGCAGGCGCGGTTCGAGGCGCTGTCATGAGCGAGTGCAGCGAGCGAATCATGTGCCAGCGCGCGGTGCGGATGCCGCGGCCGAGCGCGAGCGAGGCAGCGGCATGAGCACTCCCACCGTTCCGGGCGCCGCCGCGACCCTCGACCAGCTGCCCCTGCGCGACAACCTGCGCGGCAAATCGCCGTACGGCGCACCGCAATTGACCGTGCCGGTGCAGCTCAACACCAACGAGAACCCGCACCCGCCGAGCCGCGCGCTGATCGACGACGTCGCCGAATCGGTGCGCGCCGCCGCCGCCGACCTGCACCGCTACCCGGACCGCGACGCGGTGGCCCTGCGCGCCGACCTCGCCGCCTACCTCACCCGGCAGACCGGCGTGCCCGTCGACGCTGCCAATGTGTGGGCGGCCAACGGCTCCAACGAGATCCTGCAGCAGCTACTGCAGGCCTTCGGCGGGCCCGGTCGCAGCGCCCTGGGTTTCGTGCCCTCCTACTCGATGCACCCGATCATCTCCGAGGGCATCGACACCGAGTGGATCGAGGCCAAGCGCAGCGGCGACTTCTCCCTCGACATCGACTACGCGGTGGCCCAGATCGCCGAACGCCGCCCCGATGTGGTGTTCGTGACCAGCCCGAACAACCCCACCGGCCACAGCATCCCGATCGACGAGCTCGAGCGTCTGCTCGCGGCCGCCCCGGGCATCGTCGTGGTGGACGAGGCCTACGGCGAGTTCTCGGCCGCGCCGAGCACGATCACGCTGATCGACCGGTTCCCGACCAAGCTGGTGGTCACCCGCACCATGAGCAAGGCCTTCGCCTTCGCGGGCGGACGGCTGGGTTACCTGGCCGCCTCACCCGCCGTCATCGACGCGATCCTGCTGGTGCGGCTGCCCTATCACCTCTCGGTGGTCACCCAGGCCGCCGCGCGCGCCGCGCTGCGCCACGCCGACGAAACCCTCGGCAGCGTCGCGGAATTGGCGGCCCAGCGCGACCGGGTCGCCGCCGCGCTGACCGAGCAGGGTTTCCAGGTGATCCCCAGTGACGCCAATTTCCTCCTGTTCGGCCGGTTCACCGACGCCGCGCGGGCCTGGCAGCACTACCTCGACGCCGGGGTCCTCATCCGCGATGTCGGCATCCCCGGCTACCTGCGCGCCACCATCGGCCTGGCCGCCGAGAACGACGAATTCCTGCGTGTGAGCCGCGATATCGCGGGCACCGACCTCACCCACTGACCGCTGGAGGCAATCGATATGAGCAGAACAGCGCGGGTGGAGCGCGTCACCAAGGAATCCAGCATCCTCGTCGAGCTGAACCTCGACGGGTCCGGCAAGACCGAGATCAGCACTGGCGTGCCGTTCTACGACCACATGCTGACCGCGCTCGGCCAGCACGGCGGGTTCGACCTGGTGGTGCGGGCCGAGGGCGATATCGAGATCGAGGCCCACCACACCGTCGAGGACACCGCCATCGTGTTCGGTCAGGCCCTGGGCCAGGCGCTCGGCGACAAGCGGGGCATCCGCCGCTTCGGCGACGCGTTCATCCCGATGGACGAGACCCTCGCGCACGCCGCCGTCGACGTCTCCGGACGTCCGTACTGCGTGTTCACCGGCGAGCCGGAACACCTGGTGCACACCATCATTCCCAGCGCGGGCCCCGGCGCGTCCTACTCGACGGTGCTCAACAAGCACGTCTTCGAGTCGATCGCGCAGAACGCCCGGATCGCGCTGCACGTGCGGGTGCTCTACGGCCGCGACCAGCACCACATCACCGAAGCCGAGTTCAAGGCGGTCGCCCGCGCCCTGCGCGCGGCGGTGGAGATCGATCCGCGCGTCAGCGGTGTGCCGTCCACGAAAGGTGTGCTGTGAGCAAGAAATCCGTCGCCCTGCTCGACTACGGCTCCGGCAACCTGCACTCCGCCGAGCGCGCCCTGGTGCGCGCCGGTGCGCAGGTGGAGGTCACCGCCGACCCGCAGGTGGCGCTGGCCGCCGACGGGCTGGTCGTGCCCGGTGTCGGCGCCTTCGCGGCCTGCATGGCCGGGCTGCGCGCGGTCCGCGGTGACCGCCTGATCGGCCAGCGCCTGGCCGGTGGCCGTCCGGTGCTGGGCATCTGCGTGGGCATGCAGATCCTGTTCGACCGCGGCGTCGAGTTCGGCGTCGAGACCGAGGGCTGCGGCGAATGGCCCGGCACCGTCGCGGGCCTGGACGCCCCCGTCCTCCCGCACATGGGCTGGAACACGGTCAAGGCCCCCGCCGACAGCACCCTGTTCGCCGGGATGGACGCCGACACCCGCTTCTACTTCGTCCACTCCTACGCCGCCCAGCAGTGGGAACTACCCGACAGCGACCACATCGCCCCGGCCCGGCTCACCTGGTCCGAGCACGGCGGCCCGTTCCTCGCCGCCGTCGAGAACGGCCCCCTCTCGGCCACCCAGTTCCACCCGGAGAAGTCCGGTGACGCGGGCGCCCACCTGCTGCGCAACTGGATCGAGTCGCTCTAGCTCCGTGCTCAGGCCGGTTCGCGCGCGCCCGTGAGGTGCGCGCGCACCGGACCCGCGCAGCGTTCGGCGTCATCGAACCACGGGTTGTGGCCGCCCGCGACGACGGTCAGCCGCGCGGCCGGGATCTCGGCGATGCTCGCACCGCCGGTCTCCGGTGCCGCGAAGACATCCTGATCGCCCCAGACGAACAGCGTCGGCGCCGTGATGCGCGCGAGTTCGGTGCCGGTGAGGACGTTTTCGGGCCGGGCCGATCCCGCCCGGATCAGGCGGTGCAGCAGTGCGCGATACGAGGCCGCCTGGCCCGGTAGGCGCAGGGGCAGCCGGTGTAGGTCGAGCAGGTCGTCGGACATGGCGTGGGCCGCGTTCGTGCCGAGGGCTCCGGCCAGGGCGTAGCGGGCGACGAACCGGGGTGCGGGGAGCTGCATCAACCGCTGGTCGAGCGCGCCACGGACGGGGGTGGTCAGCGAGACCATCTCGGGGACGGCCCGCATGCCGGGTAGTGCGGTGGCGGGTGCGCCGACCAGTGCCGCGCGGGTCAGCCGGTCCGGAGCGTCGAGTGCCGTCCAGAGGGCGAACAGGCCGCCCAGGGAGCTGCCGACGACAGCGGCTCGCGGCACGCCGAGGGCATCGAGTGTGCCGGTGACGATGTCGACCGCCAGTTCGCGGACCGTCCGGCCCTGCCAGTGGTACGGCGGTGCGAGGCTGTGGCCGGGCAGGTCGAGCAGGAGGTGGCGGTAGCCGGGGAGCCGGGCGATCAGTGGGGCCAGACCGAGGGCGGGTGCGGAGATGCCGTTGATGTGGACGACCGGGGCGCCCTCGCCGGTCGTCAGCACGCGCACACCCACCGCCGGGGCGCGCAGGGTGAGCAGGTGTTCGGACAGTGGCAGCCGGTAGGTCGCGGCGACCCGGTCCTCCACGGCACGGATCCGGCGGCGCAGGGAATCGTTCATGCCTCCACTGTCGACGCCCGCGGGCGCCGGGTCTTGGACGAATGTTCCCCGGTCAGCGCCGGATGAGGGCGCCGGGCGTGGTTCCGGTGAAGGCCGCCACCTCGCGCGACAGGTGCGATTGGTCCGTGTACCCGCACCGCACGGCGATCTCGGCGGGCGTGCCACCGGCCTGGAGCTGCTCGAACGCCGACCGGAACCGGATCACCATTGCCGCCCGCTTGGGGGTGACGCCGACCTGGGCGGTGAATCTCGACCACAGACGTTTGCGGCTCCAGCCGGTGTCCTGCGCCAGATCCCGTACACGCACAGCACCTTTGGTCGCGACCAGCCGCGACCAGCTGGCGACGACCTCCGGGTCCGGGACAACGGACCGCCGGTGCTCGGCCAGAAACCGCGCGGTGAGCGCGAAACGGCCTGTCCAGGAAGCTGTTTCGGCGAGCTGCTCCGTCAGGCGCGATGTGGCCGGGCCCCAGAGCTGATCGAGTCCGGACACCGTGCCGTCCAGCTCGCGCGGCAGGCCACTCAGTAGCTGGTACGCGGCGATCGGCGACATCCGCATTTCCACGCAGGCGACCTGCCGGGTGTGCACGCGCCGCGCTCCCGGACACCATCCGGCGACGAGACCACCGGCAGCGGACTCGGCGGCCTCGTCGACGAGCAGGCGGCTGTCTCCGAATTGGATCACCACGACGACCGCCGGTCGCGCGAAGATCCGCAGATCCGATCCCGCCGCTGCCCGATCCAGAAACCCGGTCATCGCGATGCCGGGCACGGTCGCGGCCGGGCGTGCCAGCTCCCATCGGGCATCCAGCTCGCCATCGGACATGATCGGCCGCACGCATCGAGCGTAGGAGCGCGGATCTTCGGTGCGCAACCGTGCGCGGACGGTGTGAACATACATATTGGCACTCTGTGTATGGTCGGTGGATGACCGCTGTGCCGCCGCGTCCCAAGCACCTGGACTCTCCGATGCTGCCCAAGATCTTCAAACTCATGGGCATCACGCAGGTGTGGATCTACCGGCGCACCGGCGGCCGTATCGGCGCGAAATGGCGTGTCGGCGCTGGCTTCCGTAAACCCGTCCCCACCTTGCTGCTCGACCACATCGGCCGCGCATCCGGGACGACCTACACCACCCCGCTGCTCTACCTCACCGACAGCCCCGACACGATCGTCGTCGCTTCCCAGGGCGGCCTGTCCACCCATCCGCAGTGGTACCGAAATCTCCGCGCCCACCCCGACACCCACATCCAGATCGGCCCCACCCGCCACCCCGTCCGTGCCGTCACCGCCGACCCCGCACAGCGCGCCCGCCTGTGGCCCCTCCTCGTCGACCTCTACGCCGACTTCGACCACTACCAAGCCTGGGCCGACCGCGAGATCCCCGTCGTCATCCTCCGTCCACGGACCGATCGCGCCCACTGACCGGCGCGAGCTGATCGACTAGGTTCTGGCACATGCGTTCGAAGAGAAGGCTTTTCGCCGGAACGGCTCTCGCTGCGACGGTGATCGCCGTGTCCGGGTGTACCGCGACGGCACCGCCCACCACGGTCGCGTCGCCGCCGTCGACCACCATCCCGGTCCCCACCACCACCGATCCCGCCACGGTCGGCGGATCCGACTTCGGGCCTGGGCCGTATCGGGTCGAGGCGACCGTAGCGGTGGGTGAGAGTCCCACCAGCATCGCTCTCGACCCGGAAACGCGCACAGCCTATGTCGCGCGATACGTGGACGGCGCCGCCACACAGGCGGTGTCGGTCCTCGACACCCGCACGCGAACCGTCACCACCGAGATTCCGGTGGGCCAGGTCTTCCCCTCGGGTCCCCAGTCGATCGCGGTCGACTCCGATACCCACCTCGTGTACCTGGTGGGCGGCAACTCCGCGGGCGAGGTGCTGGTCATCGACCCGGGCAGTGAATCGGTCACCGCGACCATCCAGGTGGACGGCGACCCGGTCGCTGTCGTCGTGGATGCCTTGCGGCACACCCTCTATGTGGCCAACAAGTTCTCCCGAACCGTGACGGTCGTCGATACCGTCACCCGTGCCGTCGTCGCGACGATTCCGGTGGACGGGCAGCCCCGCGGGTTGGCGATCGATCCGGACACCCATCATCTGTGGGTCGTCGGCGGAGCCGACGTCTCGGTCATCGACGCCGCGACGCACGCGGTGAGCACGACTCTCCGGCTCGGTGACGATCCGGCCTATATCGCCATCGACCCGCAAACCCGGACCGCCTACGTGACCCACTCCACCGGGAACTCGGTCTCGCTCATCGATACCGTGCGCCACACGCGGACGGACAGCGTGTCACTGGGAGTGCGGGGGAGGGCTTTCGCGGCTGTCGTCGACCCGGTCGCGCACACCGTGTACCTCTCCGGCGGGGTGTTCGACGTCGTGACGATGATCGACACACGCACCCGCGCGGTCACCGCCGCGCGGTACTCGGGGATCACCCGGGCGAGACCGTACGGCTCGACCACCTACGGCATGGCCGTGGATCCGGTGAGTCACCTGCTCTACGTGACCAACAAGGACAGCGGTCAGATCGAGGTGGTCGCGCACGAGTGACCTGGCCGCGGCCGCACGAGGGTTTTATGGCCGGTCGAGGTGGGCGTGGTCGGCGGCTTCGGTGCCCGCGTCCCAGCCGTCGGTGCTGCGGATGGTGATACGTCGGGTGTGGGTGGTGGGGAAGTAGGTGGTGAGGGCCTGGGTGAGGCGGGTGTTCTGGGCGGCGAGGATCGGGAGGAGGGTGGTGGGGTCGGGGGAGTGGGCGATGGTGGATTCGGTGGTGGTGGTCAGGCGGTCGCCGATGCGGGTGGCGTAGGCGGTGAGGAAGGCCTTGCGGTAGGCGCGGGTGCGGGAATCGCCGGTGCCGGGGGCGGTGTCGATCATCGTGCGGGTGGCCTGGACCAGCAGGGAGGTGGCGAGGAGTTCCACGGCGTCGAGGTCGGGGTCGTCGCCGATGATGGTGACGAAACCCCAGTCGGCGGCGAAGACGGCGCGGGCGCGGTTGGCGCGGGTGACCTGGTCGACGAGCAGGGCCTTGGCCTCGGTGTAGGGGGTGTCGAGCCAGAGGCGGCGGGCGGCGGGCAGCGCCGGATCGGTGCGGCGGTGGGCGAGGAATGCGCGGTCGATGGCGTATTTGGTCATCAGTTCCTGGGCCTTGGCGGAGAGCGCCTCGGCCTCCTCCGCGAAAGAGGTCGACTCGGCCTTCGCGAGCAGGCCACGCACCCGGCCCAGGGTCTTCTCGTCCACGTGCTCGTGGTGGGCGGACGGGATCGCGGTGCCCGGCAGCGAGCGGATCGGCGCGAGGCGCGGGAGCTGGACGAGCAGGGCGAGGGCGTCGAGGATCGCGGTCAGCGCCTCGGCGCCGGAGAGCAGCGCGCGGTCGGCCCACTGGTTCGGGTGTGGGCGCTCCCCGGTCCACCAGACGGTGGCCGCGAGCTCGTCGAGTTGGTGCTGCCACGTCGCGTCGACCGTGCCGGGGTCGAAGGGCGCGCGGTGTTCGGCCATGAGGTCGGTCAGGTAGCCGGTCGCGAACTCGTCGACGCGGCGGCGGGCGGCCTGGTGGACATCCATGGGCAGCCAACCGGATTCGAAGGCGTGCGCGATCAGCCGCCTGCCCGCGCGCGCCGTGCCCTCGGCCACCTCGGTGGCGAGCGACCCCGGGCCCGCGAGCTCGTGGACGAAGCGGCGCACACCGGTCTTGTCGCCCTGGGCGACCGCCAGCGCCGCCGTCGCGACAGCCTCCGCGATCCGGGCCGGGTCACCCGCGGCGGCGGCGGCGTCCAGCACCGGTCCCGGCACGGCTTTGCGGCCGGTACGGCGGCGGCGATTCTGCTTGCCCACGGTCCTCCTCGGCGATCGGTATCGGCGACCATTGTCCCGGTGGCGATGCCGCGGTCGACATCGGCGCAGCCATCAGCGGGTATCGCCGCGAGCGTCGCCCCTTCATGTCGCCCCGCGGCGAGAAGGCGCGTAGCGCTCCACCATTCCGGATGACGGCACTCGCCGCGCGGGGTGTACGCCTCCGGCGCCGCGGATCGTGTTCGCGCGGAAGGGAACCGGTGGCGAAGGGTGTCGGATGGTCGGCTCGGCGCCTAGAGTGGGCCCATGAGTTATCGGGGGATGCTGGCCGCGGAACGCGCGGAGATGATCGCACTGCTGCGCGGGCTGACCGACGAGCAGTGGGAGACCGAATCGCTGTGCGCCGGATGGCGGGTGCGCGAGGTCGTCGGGCATCTGCTCACCGACACCCTCGGCCCGCTCGCCTATCTGCGCGCCGCGATCGCGCACCGCGGCTCGGTAGACCGGATCAACAACGCCCTCGCCGCGTCCTACGCCGAATTGCCCACCACCGAGCTGGTGGACCGGTTCGCGCACCGGTCCGGGCGCCTGTCGAAGTACTCGCCGCGCCTGATGCTGGCCGACCTGCTGGTCCATCAGCAGGACATCCGCCGCCCGCTCGGCCTGCCCCGCGCCATCCCGGTCGACCGGCTCACCGCGGTCCTGTCCTACCCCGACCCCTTCGCTTTCCCCGGCAGACGCACCAAGGGCCTGCGGTTCGTCGCCACCGATGTCGACTGGTCATCCGGTGACGGCCCGGAGGTCCGCGGGCCCGGCGAGGCGCTGGCCCTGGCCATGGTCGGGCGCGAAGTCGTGCTCGACGAGCTCACTGGCGACGGAGTCCCCGAACTCCGCCGCCGCGGCTGAACTACTTCAACAGCGGCGAGTCCAGCTCGTTCACCAGCCACCGGCCCCAGACGTTGGTCAGCTTCACGTTGATCGCCATGTTCAGGCGTTCGGGTTCGGGGGTGGTGCGGTTGGTGCGCAGCTGGGTGAAGGTCACCAGGACGTCGGCGTTGAAGAAATCGCCGCCCACCGCACCACAGGTGACGTTCTCGACCGTGGAACGCACCTCGGCCTCCCGCATCGCCGTGGCGAGCTGATCCCTGGACCCGGAGAACTCGGCGTGGAACGCTCCGGTGCTGCGGTCGAGGATGCGCTGGAAGTAGCCGTCGAGATCGTGGGCGTAGTCGTAGGTGGAGACCTCCCGGCCGAAGTCGCATCCGGCCAGGCGGGCGTCTTCGGGCGGACCGGCCGCCGCGTTCGGCGCCACCATCACCCCCGTCACCGCGACAGCCGCCAGCAACCCACCCAGGACAGTTGTACGAGACACAGTTGTTCCTCCGATCGAACCGAACGACGCGGACCCGCGCGTCGACCGGAACTCTATCCGCACATCCTGACAGGGACTGTAATCGGTTCCTGCTCAACGGGATTGGATGTAACGCGCACGGGGTACCCGGGAGATCCGATCCGGGTGGGCGCCGGTGCCGTCCGCGGCCCGCGTGACACGGACCGCACTGGCGCCGACCGGTGGCGGCAACCGGGGTGCAGACCCACTAGTCTGATCACGTGAGTCTTGTGCTGTTGCCCGCCGTCGATGTCGCCAATGGGGAGGCCGTGCGCCTCGTGCAGGGAGAGGCCGGTAGCGAAACCAGCTACGGCTCCCCCCGGGACGCGGCGCTGGCATGGCAGCAGGCGGGCGCCGAATGGGTGCACCTGGTGGACCTGGACGCCGCCTTCGGCAAGGGCAGCAACCGCGATCTGATCGCCCAGGTCGTCGGCGAACTAGACGTGAAGGTCGAGCTGTCCGGCGGCATCCGCGACGACGACTCGCTGCGGGCGGCCCTGGCCACCGGCTGCGCGCGGGTCAATATCGGCACCGCCGCGATCGAGAACCCGCAGTGGTGCGCCAAGGTGCTCGGCGAATACGGCGACCGGATCGCGGTCGGGCTCGACGTCAAGCAGATCGACGGCGAATGGCGGCTGCGCGGGCGCGGCTGGGTCACCGACGGTGGCGACCTGTGGGAGGTGCTCGAGCGGCTCGAACGCGACGGGTGCTCGCGCTACGTGGTCACCGATGTCTCCAAGGACGGCACCCTGACCGGCCCCAACCTGGAACTGCTCAGCGAGGTCGCCAACGCCGCCGAGGCGCCGGTCGTGGCCTCCGGTGGCATCTCGGTGCTCGACGACCTGGTCGCCATCGCCGGGCTGACCGAGGACGGCGTGGAGGGCGCGATCATCGGCAAGGCGCTCTACGCGGGCCGGTTCACCCTGCCCGAGGCCCTGGCCGCGGTGCGCTGACCGCCTCGATGACCACCGCACCGAGCACCGCCGAACTCACCGACCTGCTGGCCGTGGCCACCCAGGTGCTGGACGGGACCGTCCCGCGTTTCGTCGAGGGCGTCGGTGCGCCGAGCGCGGTCACCAAGGGCCGCAACGACTTCGCCACCGAACTCGACCTCGAACTGGAACGCACCATCTCCGCCGAGCTGGCCCAGCGCACCGGCATCGCGGTGCACGGCGAGGAATTCGGCGGCCCCGCGCTCGCCGGCGGTACCGCCTGGGTACTCGACCCGATCGACGGCACCTTCAACTACTCCTCCGGCCACCCCCTGTCCGGCACCCTGCTCGCGCTGGTGCACGACGGCGAACCGGTGATCGGCCTGACCTGGCTGCCCGTGCTCGGGCGCCGCTACACCGCGGTCGCGGGCGGCCCGCTGCTGCTCGACGGGCAGGCGCTGCCGCCGCTGGAGCCGGGCAAGCTGGCCGACGCGATGATCGGCTTCGGCGCCTTCAATCTGGACTCGGCCGGGCGCATCCCCGGCCAGTTCCGCTTCGACCTGCTCGGCGCGCTGAGCAGGCTGTCCTCCCGGGTACGCATGCACGGCTCGACCGGCATCGACCTGGCGTTCACCGCCTCCGGCGTGCTCGGCGGCGCGATCGTGTTCGGGCACCATCCCTGGGACAACGCGGCCGGGGTGGCGCTGGTGCGCGCGGCGGGCGGGGTCGTCACCGATCTGGCCGGGCAGCCGTGGACCATCACCTCCGGCTCGGTGCTGGCCGCGGCGCCCGGCGTGCACGAGGAACTGCTGGAAATGATCTGTACGGTCAGCGACGAAGAACGAGGCTGAAACCATGACATCGCGTACCGGCGAACGCCAGGACAGCGCCACCGCGAGCACCCTGGCCGTGCGGGTCATCCCGTGCCTGGACGTGGACGCGGGCCGGGTGGTCAAGGGCGTCAACTTCCAGAACCTGCGCGACGCGGGCGACCCGGTGGAACTGGCCGCGACCTACGACGCCCAGGGCGCCGACGAGCTGACCTTCCTCGACGTCACCGCCTCCACCGGCGACCGCGGCACCATGCTCGACGTGGTGACCCGCACCGCCGAGCAGATCTTCATCCCGCTCACCGTCGGCGGCGGCGTGCGCACGGTGGAGGATGTCGACCGGCTGCTGCGCGCGGGCGCGGACAAGGTGTCGGTGAACACCGCCGCCATCGCCCGCCCCGAGGTGCTCTCGGAGATGTCGCAGCGCTTCGGCTCGCAGTGCATCGTGCTCTCGGTCGACGCGCGCACCGTGCCCGACGGGCAGCCCGACACCCCGTCCGGCTGGGAGGTCACCACCCACGGCGGCAAGCGCGGCACCGGCATCGACGCGGTCGAATGGGCCATTCGCGGCGCCGAACTCGGCGTCGGCGAGATCCTGCTGAACTCGATGGACGCCGACGGCACCAAGGCGGGCTTCGACCTGCCGATGATCGCCGCCGTGCGCGCGGCGGTGAAGGTGCCGGTGATCGCCTCCGGCGGCGCGGGCAAGGTCGAGCACTTCCCGCCCGCGGTCCACGCGGGCGCCGACGCGGTACTGGCCGCCAGCGTCTTCCACTTCGGCGACCTGACCATCGGCCAGGTCAAGGCCGCGATGTCCGCGGACGGCATCACCGTCCGCTGACCCCGGCAGCCGCGGGCGGCCGGAAGGTGACCAGCTCGGCCCCGGGTCGCCGGTACCGCAGGGGTCGGCTGTTATAAACGAGGCATGAGTCTCGATTCCGCTATCGCCGCCCGCCTCAAGCGCAACGAGGCGGGGCTCGTCGCCGCGGTCGCCCAGGAGAAGGCGACCGGGGATGTGCTGATGGTGGCGTGGATGGACGACGAGGCGCTGGCGCGCACGCTGGCCACCCGGAAGGCCACCTACTACTCGCGGTCGCGGCAGCAGTACTGGGTGAAGGGCGAGACCTCGGGGCACACCCAGTACGTGCACGAGGTGCGGCTGGACTGCGACGGTGACACCGTGCTGCTCGTCGTCGACCAGGAGGGCGCCGCCTGCCACACCGGCACGCACACCTGCTTCGACACCGACGTGCTGCTCGGCGCCGACTAGCAGTCGCCGTCCTCGAGGATCCGGTTCAGCCGGTCCGAGAGCGCTTCGCCGAGCGCGGCGAGCTGGGCGGTCTGCGCCGGGTCCAGGCCGTCGAGGACCAGCTTGCGCACCGCGTCGACATAGCCGGGCGCGGCGGCCACGACTTTCTCGAACCCCGCGTCGGTGAGCACCGCGTGCACCCCGCGCCTGCCCGCCGTGGTGTCGCGGCGCGCCCAGCCGAGCCGTTCCAGCTTCGACACCACATGGGAGAGCCGCGATAGCGACGCATTTGCCTTGTGGGCGAGGTCACTGAGCTGCATACGGTGCCCGGCCTCTTCGGAGAGCAGGCTCAGCACCCGGAACTCGAAATGCGTCAGCCCGGACTCACGCTGCAGCCGGGTGTCCAGTGCCCCGGGGATCCGGGTCATGAGGGCGACGATCGCCTGCCATGCGCGTTGTTCGACCGGGTCGAGCCACTGGGTCATCGCCGGGTCTGCCTCGCGGCCGGGCGGCAGGAGCAAGCAAGTGGGTCGCGCACCGAACCGAGTTTGCCACGACGTCGCTACGGCGTCCGCGAGTTGGCGGTCCTCGTGAGGTCACTCACAGCAAGGCGAGTCCGATCTCACACGGGCGGGGCGACAGGCGGTTCGGCGGCGGGCGGGGTCTTGGCGGCCTTGCGGCGGGCCAGTCCCCGTTTGCCCATCAGCGCCAGCACCAGCGCGAACAGCAGCGCGGCGAGGATCGCGCCGACCAGGCAGGCACCGCGGAAGGCGGGCGCGTCGACATCGAGAATGCGCTCACCGGCGTGTGCGGCGTTGTTGCCGCCCAGCACGATGGTCAGCGTCATCAGATTGGGGAGCGCGCCGAGGACCGCGACGATGACCGCCGCACCGGCGATGAACTTGCCCCCCTTGCGTTTCCACACCCGCACCGCGAGCAGGATGAGCAGCAGCGGGACCAGCGTGAACACCAGCCCGTAGACCAGGCCCCACCAGATCCCGGAGCTGAAACTGCCGTGCACCAGGCTCGCCAGCCGCTGCGCCCACCAGCGCGGCACGAACGACGAGAGGACGAAGTAGGCGATCACCAGCACCACGGCGGTGGCGAGAGTGATGATCGCCCGATTGCGCCACACCGTGGCGGTGGGCTTCTGACCGCTCGACTGCACCTCGCCGGATGTCATCTCCCCAGCGTAGGTGTGGGCGCGGTGCCGGGCCGCGATCCACGGCCCGGCGTTTCACGGACTAGCTCGTTGTTTCGGCTCGCTCGCGCAGGAAGGCCAGCGCCTCGTCGGCGTGCACGGCCGCGCGCAGCTCGCCGGTGACGACCTTCAGGATCGTGCGATCGGTATCGATGACGAAGGTGTGCCGCTTGACCGGGGCCAGCTTGCCGAGCAGCCCGCGCTTGACGCCGAACGCCGCGGCCACCGCGCCGTCGGCGTCGGAGAGCACCGGGTAGTCCAGTCGCTGCTTGGTGGCGAACCCGGCCTGCACATCGACGCTGTCGGTGCTGATGCCGACGCAGGTGGCGCCGACGGCGGCGAACTCCGCGCTCAGATCGCGGAAATGGCAGGCCTCGGCCGTGCACACCGGGGTGTTGGCGGCGGGGTAGAAGAACAGCACCAGCGGGCCGTCGGCCAGCAGGCCGTCGAGCGAGCGGGGCTGGGCGGACTGGTCGGGGAGTTCGAACTGGGGCGCGGTCTGGCCTGGCTGCATCCGTCGACCCTAGCCAGCGGTGCGCCCTGCACGGAAGATCCCCGTCCGCACCGGGGCGAACGGGGATCTCCGGCGACCGGCACCGCCCCCGACGGACCGCGCCCGCCGCGGCGGCCTAGCGCTCGAGCAGCGCGGCGATCTCCGGGCTCTTGACCTGCATCACGTCCAGGATGCCGTGCGCGCGCAGCAGCGGCTCGAGGCCGCGGATGAGTTCACTGTGCCCGGCGTACTCGTCCGGGAACTTCGTCTTGTCCAGATCCTGCATGGCCTTGGCGTAGGTGACGAACGAGTTCAGCGCGCTCGTCGTGGCGGCCTTCTGACCCGGACCGTAGTGCTGATGCGACGGGGCGGCCAACCGGCCGTCCTGTGCGCCCTGGTGCGAGGGGTACAACATTGCTCCTCTCGGAAAAAGGGGTTACCGCATGCGACATGGAACGCGCGCGAGTGTAGTGATGCCCGTCACCGCGTGTCGCGTCGCGGGTCGGGTCAGCGCGCGGCGGTCGCGGCGCGCCTGGGATGATGGGCCGCATGCAGGGCGCGTCGACATCAACCACCACGACCCGCGAACAGTTCCGGCTGCTCGCCGCCGAGCACCGGGTGGTCCCGGTGACCCGAAAGGTGCTGGCGGACTCCGAAACTCCGCTCTCGGCCTATCGCAAGCTCGCCGACGACCGGCCGGGCACCTTCCTGTTCGAGTCCGCCGAGAACGGGCGATCGTGGTCGCGCTGGTCGTTCATCGGCGCGGGCAGTCCCTCGGCGCTGACCGTCGTCGACGGCGAGGCGGCCTGGCTGGGCACCGTCCCCGCCGACGCCCCCTCCGGCGGTGACCCGCTGCGCGTGCTGCACCAGACCCTGGAACTGCTGCGCACCGAACGCCTGCCCGGCCTGCCCCCGCTCACCGGCGGCATGGTCGGCTACCTCGGCTACGACGCGGTGCGCCGCATCGAGCGGCTGCCCGAACTCGCGACCGACGATCTGCGCCTGCCCGAGCTGGTGCTCATGCTGGCCACCGACCTGGCCGCCTTCGACCACCACGAGGGCGCGATCACCCTCATCGCCAACGCGGTGAACTGGAACGGCACCGACGAGAACGCCGACGCCGCCTACGACGACGCGGTGGCCCGCCTGGACCGGATGACCGCCGCGCTGGCCACCCCCGCCCCCTCCACCGTGTCGGTCTTCGACCGGCCCGAGCCGCGGTTCGTGCGCAGGCGCACCACCGAGGAGTTCGGTGCGGGCGTGCGCCGTCTGATCAAGGAGATCGAGGCGGGCGAGGCCTTCCAGGTGGTGCTCTCGCAGCGCTTCGAGATGGACTACAGCGGCGATCCGCTGGCGGTCTACCGGATGCTGCGCGCCTCCAACCCGAGCCCGTACATGTATCTGATGCACATCCCGGACGGCGCGGGCGGCACCGCGTTCTCGATCGTGGGATCCAGCCCGGAATCGCTGGTCACCGTCAAGGACGGGGTGGCCACCACGCATCCGATCGCGGGCACCCGCTGGCGCGGCGAGAGCGCCGAGGACGACATCCTGCTCGAGAAGGACCTGCTCGCCGACGAGAAGGAGAACGCCGAGCACCTGATGCTCGTCGACCTGGGCCGCAACGATCTGGGCCGGGTCTGTCGTCCGGGCACGGTGCGGGTCACCCAGTACCGCCACGTCGAGCGCTACAGCCACGTCATGCACCTGGTCTCCACCGTGTCCGGGCAGCTGGCCGAGGGCAAGGTGGCCCTGGACGCGGTGCGGGCCTGCTTCCCGGCGGGCACCCTGTCCGGCGCGCCCAAGGTGCGGGCGATGGAACTGATCGAGGAGCTCGAGCCCACCCGGCGCGGCATCTACGGCGGCGTGGTCGGCTACCTCGACTTCGCCGGGGACGCCGACACCGCCATCGCCATCCGCACCGCGCTGCTCAAGGACGGCACCGCCTACGTGCAGGCGGGCGCGGGCGTGGTGGCCGACTCCGACCCGGTCGCCGAGGACACCGAGGCCCGCAACAAGGCCATGGCCGTGCTCAAGGCGATCGCCGCCGCCCAGACGCTGCGGACCTACGAGGACGGACCGGCATGACCGCGGCCGCACCCGCGCCCGCGCCCGCGCAGGCCAAGCCGATCGTGCCGGTGGCGCTGCTGGCGCTGGCCGCGGCCGGGCTGTGGGCCTCCTCGCGGATGACCTGGGTGACGGTGCATTCCGCCGACGGGCTCACCGAGCCGCGCACCGACGACCTCGACGGCGCCACCTGGTTCGGCGCGCTCACCCCGCTCGCGCTGGTGCTGGTGGCCGCGATCGCGGCGGTGTTCGCGGTCAAGGGCGGCCTGCGCCAGCTGCTCGGGGTGGTGATCGCGGTGGTCGCCGCGGTCGCCGCGGTGCCCGGCTTCGCGCTGACCGTGGGGGAGGGCCGCACCGCCGAGCGGGCGGGCACCCTGGCCGAGCTGCCGGTCCGCGCGGTGGTGGAGAGCGCCGAGACCCACCTCGCGCCCGCGATCCTGTCGATCGTGGCGGCGCTGCTCGCGCTGATCGCGGGGGTGCTGCTGACCCGGCGCCGCACCGGCGGCAGCGAGCTCTCGGGCAAGTACGACAACCCGGTCTTCCGCCGCGCCGACGCCAGCGCCCAGGTGAGCGAGCAGCGCACCGGCGGCGAGACCACCGCGCCGCTGTCGGATCGGGTGCTCTGGGACGCCCTGGACGCGGGCACCGACCCGACCGAGGACCCGGACGACGACACCGCGCCCGGTGACCGGAAACCGTGACCCCCGCCGCACTTGACATCCGCGGCAACCACTATTCTTGACCAGCATCGGTGAGACAGCGCCCGAGGGGACTCTCGGGTGAGAAGTTCGTCTCCCCAGAAAGGATTCGAGCCAGATGACGGTACTCGACTCGATTCTCGACGGGGTTCGGGCGGATGTTGCCGCCCGTGAAGCCCTCCTCGATTTTCAGGCGATCAAAGCCGCCGCGGCCGCCGCCAAGGCGCCGCTGGACGCCCGCGCCGCCCTGCACGAGGACGGGATCGGTGTCATCGCCGAGGTGAAGCGTGCCAGCCCCTCCAAGGGTGCGCTGGCCGACATCCCGGACCCGGCCGTGCTGGCCAAGGCCTACGAGGACGGCGGCGCGCGCATCATCAGCGTGCTCACCGAGGGCCGCCGCTTCGGCGGGTCGCTCGACGACCTCGACGCCGTGCGTGCCGCGGTGAACATCCCGGTCCTGCGCAAGGACTTCGTCGTCGGGCCGTACCAGATCCACGAGGCCCGCGCGCACGGCGCCGACGTGATCCTGCTGATCGTGGCCGCGCTCGAACAGGACGTGCTCTCCGCGCTGATCGACCGCACCGAATCCCTCGGCATGACCGCCCTGGTGGAGGTGCACACCGAGGAGGAGGCCGACCGCGCGCTGGAAGCCGGTGCCTCGGTGATCGGCGTCAACGCCCGCAACCTCAAGACCCTCGACGTCGACCGCGACGTCTTCGCCCGGATCGCGCCCGGCCTGCCCTCGGAGGTCATCCGGGTGGCCGAGTCCGGCATCCGCGGCACCGCCGACCTGCTGGCCTACGCCGGAGCCGGGGCCGATGCCGTGCTCGTCGGCGAGGGCCTGGTGACCAGCGGTAACCCGCGTGCCGCCGTCTCCGAGCTGGTGACCGCGGGCACCCACCCGTCCTGCCCGAAGCCCGCCCGGCGGAGCATCCGGTGACCGCGCTGCCCCAGGCCAGCGCGGGCGTCGCCCAGCACAGCGACTACGAGCCCGACGCGGGCGGCCACTTCGGTGTCTACGGCGGACGGCACGTGCCCGAGGCGCTGATGGCGGTGATCGAGGAGGTCACCGCCGAATACGAGAAGGTCCGCACCGACCACACCTTCCTCGACGAGCTGGACCGGTTGCAGCGCGACTACACCGGCCGTCCGTCGCCGGTGTTCGAGTGCGCCAACCTCGCCGAGCACGCCGGGGGCGCCCGGATCTTCCTCAAGCGCGAGGACCTCAACCACACCGGCTCGCACAAGATCAACAACGTGCTCGGCCAGGCGCTGCTCGCCAAGCGGATGGGCAAGACCCGCATCATCGCCGAGACCGGCGCGGGCCAGCACGGCGTCGCCACCGCGACCGCGTGCGCGCTGCTCGGGCTGGGCTGCGTGATCTACATGGGCGCGGTCGACACCGCCCGCCAGGCCCTCAATGTGGCCCGGATGCGCCTGCTCGGCGCCGAGGTGGTCTCGGTGACCACCGGCTCGCAGACGCTCAAGGACGCCATCAACGAGGCCCTGCGCGACTGGGTGTCCAACGCCGACGACACCTACTACTGCTTCGGCACCGCCGCGGGCCCGCACCCGTTCCCGCTGCTCGTGCGCGATTTCCAGCGCGTGGTCGGGCTCGAGGCCCGCGAGCAGATGCTCGCGCGCGTCGACCGGCTGCCCGACGCGGTCGTGGCCTGCGTCGGCGGCGGCTCCAACGCCATCGGCATCTTCCACGCCTTCATCCCCGACACCGGGGTCCGGCTGATCGGCTACGAGGCGGCCGGTGACGGCGTCGAGACCGGACGGCACGCCGCCACCTTCACCGGCGGCACCCCGGGCGCCTTCCAGGGCGCCTACTCCTACCTGCTGCAGGACGAGGACGGCCAGACCATCGAGTCGCACTCGATCTCGGCCGGTCTGGACTACCCGGGCGTCGGCCCCGAGCACGCCTACCTCAAGGACATCGGCCGCGCCGAATACGAGCCGATCACCGACACCGAGGCGATGGACGCGCTGCTGCTGCTCTCGCGCACCGAGGGCATCATCCCGGCGATCGAGTCCGCGCACGCGGTGGCCGGTGCGCTGAAGCTGGGCAAGCAGCTCGGCCCCGGCGCGATCATCCTGTGCAACCTGTCCGGTCGCGGCGACAAGGACATGGACACCGCGGGCCGCTGGTTCGGTCTGTTCGACGACGACGCCGAGGAGGAGAACGCTCAGTGAGTCAGCAGTCCCGTCTGGCCAATACCTTCGCCACCGCGCGCGCGGAGAACCGGGCCGCCCTGATCGGCTACCTGCCCGCGGGTTACCCCGATCTGGCCGGGTCCATCGAGGTGTGCCGGGCCATGGTCGAATCCGGGTGCGACATCATCGAAGTCGGCGTCGCCTACTCCGACCCGGTGATGGACGGCCCGACCATCCAGGTCGCCGCCGAGCAGGCGCTGCGCGGCGGCGTGCGGGTGCGCGATGTGTTCTCCGTGGTCGAGGCGATCACCACCGCCGGTGGCCAGGCCGTGGTGATGAGCTACTGGAACCCCGTGCTCAAGTACGGCGTGGACAGCTTCGCCCGCGATCTGGCCGCGGCGGGCGGCGCGGGCATCATCACGCCCAACCTGATCCCCGACGAGGCCGACGACTGGTTCGTCGCCTCCGCCACCCACAATCTGGACCGGATCTTCCTGGTCGCGCCGTCCTCCACCGAGGAGCGCCTGGTGAAGACCCTCGAGGCCTCGCGCGGGTTCATCTACGCGGCCTCGACCATGGGCGTCACCGGTGCCCGTGACGCGGTCTCCTCGGCCGCGCCCGCGCTGTGCGCCCGCATCCGCGCGCACTCCGACATCCCGATCGGCGTCGGCCTCGGCGTGCGCTCGGGGGCCCAGGCCGCCGAGATCGCCGCTTACGCCGACGGCGTGATCGTCGGATCCGCGCTGGTCTCGGCCGCGGGGGAGAGCCTGGACGCGGTCCGCGC
The DNA here is from genome assembly GCF_037034205.1 of Nocardia sp. SSK8. Lineage (NCBI taxonomy): Bacteria > Bacillati > Actinomycetota > Actinomycetes > Mycobacteriales > Nocardiaceae > Nocardia > Nocardia sp. SSK8. The sequence continues at coordinate 139,457 of NZ_JBAGKD010000013.1, read as the reverse complement.
GCTCACCGCCGAACTGGCCGAAGGCGTGCGCGCGGCGACCGTGCGTTCCTGATCGTCCGGCCTCGGGCCCGGCAGCACTGTGCTGCCGGGCCCGACGTCTGTGCCCGGCTGCACTAACGTGGGTCCGGTGAATCCAGTCCTGGCCTACATTCCGAGTCCGCCCCAGGGTGTCTGGCACCTCGGACCCTTTCCGTTGCGGGCATACGCGCTGTGCATCATCGCTGGCATCATCGTCGCCATCTGGTGGGGTGAGCGGCGCTGGCGCGAGCGCGGTGGTCAACCGGGCGCGGTGCTCGACGTCGCCATGTTCGCGGTCCCGTTCGGCCTGGTCGGCGGTCGGCTCTACCACGTCGCGACCGACTGGCAGAAGTACTTCGGCGAGGGCAAGAACCCGGTCGAGGCGCTCTACATCTGGCAGGGCGGCCTCGGTATCTGGGGCGCGGTCTTCCTCGGTGGCATCGGCGCCTGGATCGGCTGCCGGGTCTACAAGATCCCGCTGCCCGCGCTCGGCGACGCGATCGCGCCCGGCGTGCTGCTGGCCCAGGCCATCGGCCGGCTCGGCAACTACTTCAACCAGGAGCTCTACGGCCGCACCACCGAGGTGCCCTGGGGCCTCGAGATCTACAACCGTTTCGACCCCGAGACCGGCGCGCGCGACATGATGAACGGGGTGTCCACCGGCCAGGTCCAGGAGGTCGTGCACCCCACCTTCCTCTACGAGCTGGTGTGGAACGTGCTCGTCGTGGTGCTGCTGGTGCAGCTGGACAAGCGCTACCGGATCGGCCACGGCAGGCTGTTCGCGCTCTATGTCGCCGGATACAGTTTCGGCCGGTTCTTCGTCGAGCTCATGCGCAACGACGAGGCCACCCACGTGCTCGGCATCCGGATCAACTCCTTCACCTCCGCGCTCGTGTTCCTCGGCGCGATGGCCTATTTCGCGCTGGCGACCAAGGGCCGCGAGACACCCGAACAGTTGCAGCCCGGCGCCGAACCGCGACCGTGGCCGTGGCAGATCGCGGCCCTGCGCGCCGCCGGGAACACCCCCGCCGCCCCCGCCGTGGACACCACGAAGAAGCCCACCGACACCGCCGCGTCCGACGACGAGACACCGGAGGTGACCGGCGCCGACGCCGAGGAGACCGAATCGACCGCGAAGAAGTCCTGATCAGCGGCCGGTTCGCCAAAACGGCGACGGTGCGGCAACATTCCGGGCACCCGCCGCGATACCTCGCAGGCGTGTCGCAGGCCGAGGGACGGGGCCGAGACGGGTACCCGCACGAATGATGGAGGACATGAGTGACCGACCCCTACAACCCCAATCCGCAGTACGGTCCCGACCTGGGCAAGCAGCCGGGTCAGCCGCAGTACGGCCAGCCCGCGGACCCGTACGCGCAGCAGCCGGGGTACGGCCAGCCCTCGGATCCCTACGCCCAGCAGCCCGGCTACGGCCAGCCGCAGTACGGGCAGCCGCAGTACGGTCAGCCCGCTGACCCGTACGCCCAGCCGCAGCCGGGTTACGCGCCCGCCTACGGCATGCAGCCGGGCTTCAACCCGGCCGACCCCGAGGCGCCCTACGGCCGGGACATGTACGGCGTCCCGTACTCGGACAAGCAGAAGATGATCGCGGGTCTGCTGCAGATCCTCGTCGGCGGTCTGGGGATCGGCCGCTTCTACCTCGGCTACACCGGCCTTGGCATCGCCCAGATCGCGGTCACCATCTGCACCTGCGGTCTCGGTGTGATCTGGACCCTGATCGACGGCATCATGATGCTCACCGGCAAGGTCCCCGACGTGCAGGGCCGCCCCCTGCGCGACTGACCCGCATCGCCGGAAACGGGTGCTCCGCTCACGCGGAGTACCCGTTTCGCGTTTCCTCCCGGCGGATTTCTACTGGGTGATCTGCCTGATCCCGGGCTTCGGCCAGACCCGCCTGTCCCGCCATGTGCCCGTTCGGTGACAACCGATTTCGTGAACACCTCGCGAACTCGGCGGTATACCCGACCGGGCAAAAGACTCCGCGACGCGGGAGGACTAGGCTCTAGTGCGTGATGCGACGGACGAAGATTGTGTGCACCCTCGGACCGGCCACGGCCTCCCAGGACCGTATTCGTGAGCTCGTCGAAAGCGGCATGGATGTGGCCCGGCTGAACTTCAGCCACGGCGACCACGCCGACCACGCCGACAACTACAAGATGGTCCGCGCCGCCTCCGACGAGACCGGCCGCGCGGTCGGCATCCTGGCCGACCTGCAGGGCCCCAAGATCCGGCTCGGCCGGTTCATCGAGGGCCGCACCGAGTGGGCCAACGGCCAGCAGGTGCGGATCACCGTCGACGAGGTCGACGGCACCCCCGACCGGGTCTCCACCACCTACAAGGAACTGGCCACCGACGCCAAGGCCGGTGACCGGCTGCTCGTCGACGACGGCAAGGTCGGCCTCACCGTCGAGAGCATCGACGGCAACGATGTGGTGTGCCGGGTCACCGAGGGCGGCCCGGTGAGCAACAACAAGGGCCTGTCGCTGCCCGGCATGAACGTCTCGGTGCCCGCGCTGTCCGAGAAGGACATCGAGGACCTCGAGTTCGCGCTGAAGCTGGGCGTGGACTTCATCGCCCTGTCGTTCGTGCGCTCGCCGTCCGACATCGAACTGGTGCACGACGTGATGGACCGGGTGGGCCGCCGCGTCCCGGTGATCGCCAAGCTGGAGAAGCCCGAGGCGATCGACAACCTCGAGGCCATCGTGCTGGCCTTCGACGCGGTCATGGTCGCCCGCGGCGACCTCGGCGTCGAGCTGCCGCTCGAGCAGGTGCCGCTGGTGCAGAAGCGCGCGATCCAGATGGCGCGCGAGAACGCCAAGCCGGTCATCGTCGCCACCCAGATGCTGGAGTCGATGATCGAGAACTCCCGCCCGACCCGCGCGGAGGCCTCCGACGTCGCCAACGCGGTGCTCGACGGCGCCGACGCGGTCATGCTGTCGGGGGAGACCTCGGTCGGCGCCTGGCCGATCGACGCCGTCCGCACGATGGCGCGGATCGTCACCGCCGTGGAGTCCGAGACGAACCGGGTGCCCCCGCTGACCCACGTGCCGCGCACCAAGCGCGGCGTGATCTCCTACGCCGCCCGCGATATCGGCGAGCGCCTCAACGCCAAGGCGCTGGTGGCCTTCACCCAGTCCGGTGACACCGTGCGCCGCCTGGCCCGCCTGCACACCCCGCTGCCGCTGCTCGCCTTCACCCCGCTGCCGGAGGTGCGCAGCCAGCTGACGCTGACCTGGGGCACCGAGACCTTCATCGTGCCGATGGTGGACTCCACCGACGCGATGATCCACCAGGTCGACCAGGCGCTGCTGTCGATGGACCGGTACCGCAAGGGTGACCTGGTGGTCATCGTGGCGGGCTCCCCGCCGGGTACCGTCGGGTCCACCAACCTGATCCACGTTCATCGCATCGGCGAGGAGGACCACTAGTCGTGAGTAGTTCGGCAGGCGGATCGGTCGAGGTCGAGACAGTGCCCGGCGAGCAGTCGCCCGATCTGCGGGTCCTGCTCGATCTGCTCGACCTGGAACCGATCGGCGAGGACGTCTTCCTCGGCAACCATCCGGAGAAGGTGTGGAGCCGCACCTTCGGCGGGCAGCTGGTGTCGCAGGCGATCGTCGCTGCCGGACGCACCGCGGGACAGCGGCCGCTGCACGCGATCAACGCGCACTTCGTCCGCGGCGGCGATGTGAAGAAGCCGATCGAGTACCACGTGCAGCGGCACCGCGACGGCCGCGCGCTGGCCAATCGCACGGTCACCGCCAGCCAGGACGGCCAGGAGCTGTTCGTCATGCTGGCGGCCTTCCAGGACTGGGGCAAGGGCCTCGAGCACGCCCACGAGGGCCCCGAGGTGCCCGATCCGGAGACGCTGCCCCGGATCGAGGAGAGCTTCGCGGGCTTCGAGGACAAGCTGGAGATGTTCATCAACGCCCCGCACCCGATCGATATGCGCTACACCAACGATCCGGCGTGGATTCTCAAGGGCACCGGCGAGAAGCTCAACCACAACCGGGTGTGGATGCGCACCGACGGCGTGCTGCCGGATGATCCGCTGCTGCACGTGGCCGCGCTGGGCTACTCCTCCGACACCACGGTGCTCGACTCGATCATCACCACCCACGGCCTGTCGTGGGGCCTGGACCGGATCCTCGCGGCCACGGTGAACCACTCGATCTGGTTCCACCGCCCGTTCCGCTTCGACGACTGGACCCTCTACGCCACCGAGTCGCCGGTGGCGGCGGGCTCGCGCGGCCTGGCGACCGGCCGCTTCTACTCGCGGTCCGGCGAACTGATCGCCACCACGGTGCAGGAAGGCGTCATCCGCCACTTCCCGGCGCGCTGAGGCCGCTCAGCGCAGCTCGTAGTCCGGTTCCACGGCCACGTCGGTGCGCTGGTGCGCGCGCAGCCGGAAGGGGACGGCGTTGCCCGGTGCGGCGCCGTCCACCGTCGTGGCCAGGCCGTGTTCGAGGTGGGCGGTGTCGGCCTCGGTGAGCTCGCCGGGTTCGCCCACCAGGCTCAGCGCGATCTCGTAGGTGGCCTCGTCGCCCGGTGCGCGATCGGGATGCGTTCCGCGCCACTGGGATTCGAGTTCACCGTGCACGGGGTCGGTATCGTCGACCGGCAGTGTGCACCGCCAGGCGAAGAGCTCGCGGTCCTGGACGTGGTCGTCGACCACCGCGCGGATGCCGGCGACGATGCGATCGAGAATGTCCGGTGTCACATACACATGGAGCGAAACATCCGAAATGCGTTTCGGCATGTCTGAGTCCTGTCGTGTGTCGAACCAGCAGGGAGAACAGCACGTCCGCGCCGCAGTCTAATCCCTGTGCGGCCCCGGCGGACAGCCCGTGCGCTCAGCGCCCGCGCTGGGCGGCGAGAAAGGCCGACAGCGGCCGGGCGTGGTCGGGGGTGATCACCAGGCCCGCGGGCTCGTCCTCGGGTTCGGCGCGCTGTTCGTGCGGCGCCAGCGCGGCCAGCAGCGGGAACAGCGCTTCGGCGATCCGGTCACCCACCTCGACGAAGGCCTGGGCCGACAGCCCGATCGGGTCGGCGATGTTCTCCCGGCCGACATAGGCCAGGTCGTTGCGCGCCCGGTGCAGTGCCGCAATGGATTTCGCGCCGGTCACCTTGGCGATGCGATGGGCCTCGGGCAGGGTGAAAGTCCGCGCGGCCACGCCGAAGGACAAGGCGTTGACCTGTTCGCGCAGCGATTCGGTCATGGTGAGCACCAGATCGGCGCGATCGACCATCTCCGGGCGCAGTTTCCTGGCGGTGAATCCGCCGAGTTCGCCACCCAGCCCGACGATGGTTTCCGCGGCCAGCGGTTCGGCCGGAAAGCCGACCAGCGCACGGGTGCCCGCGCTCTCCGCGGTGAGCCCGGATAGGCCGTTGTCCGCCGCGAACGCCCACGTGAGCCGTTCGGCGATCACCGACCGGCAGACATTGGAGTTGCAGACGAACAGCACGTGCATACCGACACCGTAAACGGCTCGATTGTCGTGTAGTAGACCTACGGTGCAACCATCACAGACGCGGAACTGTCTATTCACCTTTCGGTTGAATTCCGTACACGAATCACGATGCGGAAATCTGTTGTGTGTGACCGTGATACCCGCGAGATAAGGCGCGGAAACGTCGCCGGGTTATGTGTCGATCGTCACTCGCCGGGCGGGTAATAATTCGATTCCGGAACCACCGGTGGAACACCCGGCGCGGTGCCGTGGACCCGGCCGCGGGTGGAGAACATCGCCCCGCGCGCGGGCACCACCGGGGCGAAGCGGGCCAGCCCGGTGGGCGCGGTCATGTCGTCGTAGACCGCGTCGATCCCGCCGCGGCGGAAGTAGGCCTCGTGCCAGAACCCGGTGCCGCCGGAATCGCGCAGGAACTGCTGCCACCACTGCCGGTGCGGGTCCGAGCGGGTCCAGCGCTCGAGCGAGTCCAGATCGCGCCAGTACTGCCGCGCGCCCCAGTGCGGTGGCAGCATCGACCACACCACGTCCTCGTGCAGCAGCAGCCCGTCGGGGCGGTCGGCGTGCGAGCGGTAGAGCTTGGGGCCGACGCCCAGCAGGCGCAGCATCCCGCGCGGGGTGCGGACCCGCATGCCCAGCAGGATCATCACCAGGTCGGGATAGGCGTCGAGGTCGACTGTCGTCCTGCGTACCCGCATATTCGTGCCCTTCCGGCAGGTGGCTTTGCTGGTACTACGGTGCGGCGGCGGTTCCGGTTCGACGGCGGTTCGCGTCGCGGCGCGCCGAGACGCTATAGTGACCGCGGTGCGCCGGGTTGGCGGAACTGGCAGACGCGACGGTCTCAAAAACCGTTGTCCGAAAGGACGTGTGGGTTCGAGTCCCACACTCGGCACCACGGCGGTCGCGCGGCATCATCCCGCGCGCCGCGGGGGAGTATCTGTCGCGGGGCCCGCGCGATGTCCTCGCACTCGCGGGCACCTGCGGTTTCTGCGCAGCACGAGGCATTCTGCGCGGAAACGAAAGGTACTCTTTACATCGGCATCGGAAATCCAGAGGGGTCGTACCTATGAGCACGAATGCAGGGGGCGCAGGCGTCGCGCGTGAGGCTGTCGCCAAGCGCGTCGTCGTGGCCGAGGACGAGGCCCTCATCCGCATGGACCTGGTGGAGATGCTCAAGGAAGAGGGCTATGACGTCGTCGGGGAAGCGGGCGACGGTCAGCAGGCGGTGGAACTGGCCGAGGAGCTGCGTCCGGATCTGGTGATCATGGACGTCAAGATGCCGCGCCGCGACGGCATCGACGCCGCGGCCGAGATCGCCTCGAAACGTGTTGCGCCCGTGGTGATCCTGACCGCGTTCAGCCAGCGCGACCTGGTCGAGCGGGCGCGCGACGCCGGCGCGATGGCCTACCTGGTGAAGCCGTTCACCAAATCCGATCTGGTGCCCGCGATCGAACTCGCGGCCAGCCGATTCCATGAAATCGCCGCGCTGGAAACCGAAGTGGCGAATCTGTCGGATCGGCTCGAGACGCGCAAGCTGGTCGAGCGCGCCAAGGGTGTGCTCATGCAGACCCAGGGGCTCTCGGAACCGCAGGCGTTCAAATGGATTCAGCGCACCGCGATGGATCGGCGCACCACGATGAAGGCCGTCGCCGAAGTCGTCCTGGAGAACCTCACCCCGCAGTGACGCCGGATCGTGAGGTGCCCGGGCGAGAAGCCGGAAAACTTTACGTAAGCGAAACAATAAAGGGAACTACGACCGGACACGACGCCTCCGACATGATGCGAATGTGATGCGGATCTAACAAACCGGCGATATGTTCTGTCCGGGCTGAACGTGGTCGGCCCCCTCGGTGGACCCGAGGAGCACAGGACATAGAGGTGAGACGTGCTCAGTTCGACATGGCGCAGTCGTTCGACGCGGGGAGTTCTGGTTATCGGAGCTGCCGCGTCGTTGGTGTTGTCCGGATGCAGCGACAAGTCGTCCGACGGCGGCGGTGGCGGCAACACCGATCTCTCCATCCAGCCGGTGGTCCAGCTCGACACCGAGGGCAAGGCCGTCGCGCAGACCGACGCCGGTGCCGCCGCCGACCCGGCCGGTGACGGCAAGGCCAAGTGCGCGCCGCAGACCATCGCGATGGCGGGCCCGCTGACCGGCGGCAACGCCGCGCTCGGCATCAACATCATCAACGGCGTCAAGCTGGCCCTCGACCAGCACAACAAGGCCAACCCGGATTGCCAGGTCCAGGTCAAGCAGTTCGACACCGAGGGCAAGCCGCAGATCGCCACCCAGGTGATCCCCACTATCGTCAGCGATCCGAGCATCGTCGGCCTGATCGGCCCGACCTTCTCGGGTGAGACCAAGGCGACCGGCCAGATCCTCAGCGAGGCGGGCATGCCCACGCTGACCGCCTCGGCCACCAACCCGACGCTGACCCAGAACGGCTGGAAGACCTTCTTCCGCGGCCTGGGCAACGACAACTCGCAGGGCCCGGCCGTGGCCAACTACCTGACCGGCGAGAAGGGCTACAAGAAGATCTGCGTCGTGCAGGACAACACCGACTACGGTGCCGGTCTGGCGCAGGCGTTCATCACCGCCGCGGGCCCGGCCGCCGACGCGTCCTGCGGGGTCAGCGTCAAGGAAGGTGACAAGGACTTCTCCGCCGCGGTGTCCAAGCTCTCGGCCGCCGCGCCCGACGCCATCTTCTACGCCGGGTACTACGCCGAGGCCGCGCCGTTCGTGCAGCAGCTGCGCTCCGGTGGCGTGAACGCCACCTTCGTCTCCGCCGACGGCAGCAACGACCCCGAGTTCGTCCGCCAGGCCGGTGCCTCGTCCAAGGGCGCGCTGCTGTCGTGCCCGTGCAGCCCGGCGCCGGACAAGTTCGCCTCGGAGTACAAGGCGCTCAACGGCCAGGCGCCCGGCGTCTACTCCGTCGAGGGCTACGACCTGACCACGATCCTGCTCAAGGGCATCGACTCGGGCAAGGTCACCCGCGCCGAGCTGGTCGACTACGTCCGCGACTACACCGGCAACGGCATCGCCCGCGAGTACAAGTGGGGCGAGACCGGCGAGCTGGCCAACATCCAGATCTGGATGTACGAGGTCAAGTAGTCCCCGAGAGTGTGGAGCGGTGCGCGTGGTGATGCCACGCGCACCGCTCGCCTGACGCGAGAGAAACCATGACATCAGCGGCATCGCTCGGTGTGACCCTGTTGGCCGAGGGGTCCATCGATTTCAACGTTTCCGGCGTGATCGACCAGTTCTGGAAACTGACCGTGGACGGGCTCACCTACGGCTCGATCTACGCCCTGGTCGCCGTCGGCTACACCCTCGTCTACGGTGTGCTGCGCCTGATCAACTTCGCCCACTCCGAGATCTTCATGCTCGGCATGTTCGGTACCTATGTGGGCCTCGAGCTACTCGGCTTCGCCCCGAGCGGGAACGCGTACTCCCAGGGCGTGCTGCTGACGGTGCTGTATCTGGGCTTGGCGATGCTGTTCGGCATGCTGGTCTCGGGCATCGCCGCGATCGGCCTGGAACGGGTCGCCTACCGGCCGCTGCGACGGCGCGGCGCGAAACCGCTGGCCTTCCTGATCACCGCGATCGGCATGTCGTTCGTGATCCAGGAGTTCGTGCACTACATCCTGCCCAAGATCAAACCCGGCCTCGGCGGTTCCAACGCGCAGACCGGGATCCGGCTGGTGGAACCGAAGGTGCAGTTCACCGTTCTCGGCGCGCAGGTCACCAATGTGGCCCTGGTGATCTTCGCCGCGGCCATCGTGCTCGCGATCGCCACCGAGATCATCATCAACAGAACGAAATTCGGCCGCGGCATCCGCGCGGTGGCCCAGGACCCCGACACCGCCACCCTGATGGGTGTCTCGCGGGAACGGGTGATCGTGCTGACCTTCCTCATCGGCGGCCTGCTGGCCGGTGCCGCCGCCATGCTCTACACGCTCTACATCCCCACCGGCATCATCTTCTCCGGTGGCTTCATTCTCGGTATCAAGGCCTTCAGCGCCGCGGTGCTCGGCGGTATCGGCAACCTGCGCGGCGCGCTGCTGGGCGGCATGCTCCTCGGCGTGGCCGAGCAGTACGGGCAGATCCTGTTCGGCAACGAATGGCGCGACGTGGTCGCCTTCGTGCTGCTGGTGACCGTGCTGATGTTCCGGCCGACCGGCATCCTCGGCGAGAGCCTGGGGAGGGCGCGCGCATGACCGACCTGACCAAGACCACCGCCACGACGCCGGAACGGCGCGGCCTCGGCGACGCGATCCGCACCTGGTGGGCCGGCCTCTCGCGCCCCGGCCAGTGGGCCGTCGGCGTGCCGGTCATCCTCGCGCTGGCGCTGCTGCCGATCTACACCCCGCCGCTGATCGATACCCCCGGGGTGAGCTTCGGCGGCGTGATGGCGCAGTTCGCGATGTACGCGCTGATCGCCATCGGCCTCAATGTCGTGGTCGGCCAGGCGGGCCTGCTCGACCTCGGCTACGTCGGCTTCTACGCCGTCGGCGCCTACACCGTCGCGCTGCTGACCAGCCCGAACAGCCCGTGGAACCAGACCGACGGCGGCTGGCTCGAACCCAGCTGGGCCTGGCTCGCCTGCCTGCCGATCGCCGTGGCGCTGACCGCGGTCGCCGGTCTGATCCTCGGCGCCCCGACCCTGCGGGTGCGCGGCGACTACCTGGCGATCGTGACGCTGGGCTTCGGTGAGATCGTGCGGCTGATGGCCGACAACCTCGACGAGCTGACCAACGGCAGCCTCGGCCTGTCCAAGGTCGCCTATCCCGATGTCGGCGAATCCGAGACCCATCCCGGCGGCGTCTTCTCCCCGGGCAATCTCGGCGATCCCGACAGCGTGAACCCGCTGGCCCGCGCCAACAGCGGAACCTGGTGGTTCTGGCTGGGTCTGGTGCTGGTCGTGGTGGTGCTGCTGATCATCGGCAATCTCGAGCGCAGCCGGGTCGGCCGGTCCTGGGTGGCCATCCGCGAGGACGAGGACGCCGCCGAGATCATGGGCGTGCCGACCTTCAAGTTCAAGCTGTGGGCCTTCGTCATCGGCGCTTCGGTCGGCGGCCTGTCCGGCGCCATGTACGCCGGTCAGGTCACCTATGTGAACCCCAAGCAGTTCGACATCATCCTGTCGATGCTGTTCCTGTGCGCGGTCGTGCTCGGCGGCTCGGGCAACAAGCTCGGCGTGATCGTCGGCGCCTTCCTCATCGCGTATCTGCCGATGCGGTTGCAGTCGGTCCAGCTGGTCTCGACCGAGTCCACCGGCTATCTGCTGCTCGCCCTCGACATCGCGCTGCTGATCGGCCTGTGGCTGCTGTGGCGGTGGCGCGGTGCCGTGCTCGGGGTGTGGGCCCGGCGGGGCGTGATCACGGTGTCGATCGTCGCGGTGGTCTTCGGGCTGTTGCTGGCGGGCAGCGTGCTGCTGTTCCGCAAGGGCGGCGCCCAGACCCTCGGCGACCTGAAGTACTTCTACTTCGGCATCGCCCTGGTGACGATGATGATTCTGCGGCCACAGGGGCTGTTCCCGGTGCGGCAGAAACTGCTCACCTACGGCAGGCAGGTATACCAGGCGGTCGTGCGCAAGCCGGCGGCCGAACCGATCGGAGCAGGGCGATGACGGGGCCGGGCGCAGGGGACGCGCTGTACGACAACGAGGACATGAAGGCCGGGTACCAGCCCCCGCCGGAGGTCGAACCGGCCGGTGAGGTCGACGTGACGGCGGTGCTGCCCGAACTCGCCGACGCCGAGACGGTCGCCGATGTGGTCGCCCCGCACCGCGAGATCGAGACCGCCGTCGGCGAGCCGCTGCTGCGCACCGACGGGCTGACGGTGAAGTTCGGCGGCCTGACCGCGCTGGACGGGGTGAGCTTCGAGATCCGCCGCGGCGAGATCCTCGGCCTGATCGGCCCCAACGGCGCGGGCAAGACCACCTGCTTCAACGCCATCACCGGCGTCTACAAACCCGCCGCGGGCAGCGTGCACTTCGACGGCAGGCCGCTGGCCAAGACCAAGCGCAACGAGATCACCCGGCTCGGCATCGCGCGCACCTTCCAGAACGTGCGCCTGTTCGGCGAGATGACCGCGCTGGAGAACGTCGTCGTCGGCACCGACGCCCGGCACACCACCTCGGTGCCCGGCGCCATCCTGCGCACCCCGAAACACCGCAGGGAGGAACGCGACGCCATCGAACGCGGCATGGCGCTGCTCGAGTTCGTCGGCATCGCCCCGCGCGCGGTGGAGAAGGCCCGCAATCTCTCCTACGGTGACCAGCGCCGCCTCGAGATCGCCCGCGCGCTGGCCACCGAGCCCAAGCTGCTGTGCCTGGACGAACCGGCCGCCGGGTTCAACCCCAGCGAGAAGTCCGCGCTGATGGAGCTGATCCGCAAGATCCGCGACGACGGCTACACCGTGCTGCTGATCGAGCACGACATGCGCCTGGTCATGGGCGTGACCGACCGGATCGTGGTGCTCGAGTTCGGGCGCAAGATCGCCGACGGCCTGCCCGCCGAGGTCCGCGAGGACCCCGCGGTCATCGCCGCCTACCTCGGTGTGCCCGACGCCGACACCGTCGCCGAGGTCCGCGAGGAGGCCGACGCCGCCGCCGCGGCCGGGGCCACCCCGCCGCCGGTGCCCAGCACGGTGGTGGTGGAGTCGGTCGACGAGAAGGTCACCGAGGTCGTGGTCGCGAGCCCCGAGCCGCTGCTCGAGGTGCGCGACATGGTGGTCAACTACGGCAGAATCGAAGCGCTGCACGGGATCTCGCTGTCGGTGTCGCCGGGAGAGCTGGTCACCCTGCTCGGCGCCAACGGCGCGGGCAAGACCACCACCATGCGGGCGCTGTCCGGCCTGCTGCCGCTGACCTCGGGCCGGATCCTGTTCGAGGGCAAGGACATCACCACGATGAAGGCCCACGACCGGGTGGTCGAGGGCCTGATCCAGTCCCCGGAGGGGCGCGGCGTGTTCCCCGGCATGACGGTCCTGGAGAACCTCGACATGGGCTGCTACGGCCGCCCGTTCGAGCAGAAGGCCGAATACCAGCGGACCCTGGACTGGATCTTCGAGCTGTTCCCCCGGCTGGCCGAACGCCGCAAGCAGGTCGGCGGCACGCTCTCCGGCGGCGAGCAGCAGATGCTGGCCATCGGCCGGGCCCTGATGGCGCGGCCGAAACTGCTGCTGCTCGACGAGCCGTCGATGGGTCTGGCCCCGATGGTGATCCAGCAGATCTTCCGGATCATCAGCGAGATCAACCGCCAGGGCACCACGGTGCTGCTGGTCGAGCAGAACGCCCAGCAGGCGCTGACCCGCAGCGATCGCGCCTACATCCTGGAGACCGGCGAGGTCACCAAGTCCGGCGCGGGCGCGGCCCTGCTCACCGACCCCGCCGTCATGTCCGCCTACCTCGGGCAGTGATTGTGGAGCGCTGGCGCGCTCGAGTCGCGGCCCCTGGGGGCCGCCGGTCAGGCACCGTTTCTTGCTCCTTCGTCGCCTACGAAACGGCGCCTGACCGGCGACCCGGCCGCGACCGGCCGCTGCGCGGCCGCCGCTCCTCGGGGTCGCGGGTGCGGGGCTGGGAGTGCGGTCATGGCGGTTTTGTTCGGGTGTCGGTGTGGTCGGGTTGTGTTGTGTGGGTTGCGGGTCATGGCCGTGGCGGGGGACGGAGGTGTCGGTGGTGGTCCCTACACTCATGCGGGTGAGTTCACCGACGACTGCTCAGGCATCGACAACGACCACCGCCGACGGGGGTGAGCGGCCTACGCTGCTGCTCCTGGACGGGCATTCGATCGCCTACCGCGCGTTCTTCGCGCTACCGGCGGAGAACTTCAAGACCGTCACCGGGCAGACCACCAACGCGGTGTACGGCTTCACTTCGATGCTGATCAACCTGATGCGCGACGAGAAGCCCAGCCACGTGGCCGCGGCCTTCGACGTGTCCAGGAAGACCTTCCGCACCGAGGCGTACCCGGAATACAAGGCCAACCGCAGCGCCACCCCCGACGAATTCCGCGGCCAGGTCGAACTCACCAAGGACGTGCTCGGCGCGCTCGGCATCCCGGTCATGGCGATCGACGGCTACGAGGCCGACGACGTGATCGCCACCCTCACCACCCAGGCCACCGCCCAGGGCTATCGCGTGCTCATCGTCTCCGGTGACCGCGACTCCATCCAGCTGGTCACCGACGACGTCACCGTGCTCTACCCGCGCAAGGGTGTCTCCGACCTCACCCGCTTCACCCCCGCCGAGGTGGAGGCCAAGTACGGCCTCACCCCGGCCCAGTACCCCGACTACGCGGCGCTGCGCGGCGACCCGAGCGACAACCTGCCCGGCATCCCCGGCGTCGGCGAGAAGACCGCCGCCAAGTGGATCCGCGAATACGGCGACCTGGCCACCCTGGTCGACCGGGTCGACCAGGTGAAGGGCAAGGTCGGCGACGCGCTGCGCGCCAACCTGTCCAGCGTGGTGCTCAACCGCCAGCTCACCGAGATGGTGCGCGAGGTCCCGCTGCCCTACACCCCCGACCAGCTCGCGCAGGCGCCGTGGGACCGCGAGAAGATCCACCAGCTCTTCGACGACCTGGAATTCCGCGTCCTGCGCGACCGCCTGTTCGACACCCTCGGCTCGGCCGAGCCCGAAGCCGAGTCCGGTTTCGAGATCAGCGGGGCCGTCGTCGAGCCCGGCACGGTCGGTGACTGGCTGGCCGAGCACGCGAAACCCGGTGTGCGCCACGGCCTCTCGATCGTCGGCACGGGCACACCGGTGCACGGTGACGCGCGCGCCCTCGCGCTGGCCGCCGCCGACGGCGAAGGCGGCTACCTCGACCTCACCACCCTGACCCCCGAGGACGAGGCCGCACTGGGCAGCTGGCTGGCCGACCCCGAGGTCCCCAAGGCCTTACACGAGGCCAAGGCCGCCGAACACGCCCTGCGCGGGCGCGGCTTCACCCTCGCCGGGCTCACCAGCGACACCGCCCTGTCGGCCTACCTGGTGCGCCCCGGCCAGCGCAGCTTCAACCTCGACGACCTCTCGCTGCGCTACCTCAAGCGCGCACTGCGCGCCGAGACCGGCGACGACGGCCAGCTCTCCCTGCTCGACGACGAGGACACCGTCGCGGCCGACCTCGCCCGCGACGAGATGCTGCGCGCCCGCGCCGTGGCCGACCTGGCCGACGCGCTCGACACCGAACTGACGAAGATCGAGTCGACCGCGCTGCTACACGAGATGGAACTGCCGCTGCTCGGCGTGCTCGGCACGCTCGAGGACGCGGGCATCGCCGTCGACGTGGCGCAGCTCGAGTCGCTGCAACGCCAGTTCGCCGACCGCGTCACCGAGGCCGCCAACGCCGCCTACGAGGTGATCGGCAAGCAGATCAACCTCGGTTCGCCCAAGCAGCTGCAGGTGGTGCTGTTCGACGAGCTCGACATGCCCAAGACCAAGCGCACCAAGACCGGCTACACCACCGACGCCGACGCGCTGGAATCGCTGTTCGATAAGACCGGCCACGCCTTCCTCGAGCACCTCCTGGCCCACCGTGACGCCACCCGGCTCAAGGTCACCGTCGACGGTCTGCTCAAGGCGGTCGCCGATGACGGCCGCATCCACACCACCTTCAACCAGACCATCGCCGCCACCGGCAGGCTCTCCTCGACCGAGCCGAACCTGCAGAACATCCCGATCCGCACCGACACCGGCCGCCAGATCCGCGACACCTTCGTCGTCGGCCCCGGCTTCGCCGAGCTCATGACCGCCGATTACAGCCAGATCGAGATGCGGATCATGGCGCACCTGTCCGGCGACGCGGGCCTGATCGAGGCCTTCAACTCCGGTGAGGACCTGCACACCTTCGTCGCCTCCAAGGCCTTCGACATCCCGCTGCACGAGGTGAGCCCTGAGCTGCGCCGCCGGATCAAGGCGATGTCCTACGGCCTGGCCTACGGCCTGAGCTCCTACGGCCTGTCGGCCCAGCTCAAGATCAGCACCGCCGAGGCCAAGGAACAGATGGACATGTACTTCGACCGCTTCGGCGGCATCCGCGACTACCTGTCCGAAGTCGTCGACCAGGCCCGCAAGGTCGGCTACACCCAAACCCTGTTCGGCCGCCGCCGCTACCTGCCCGACCTGGACCAGAGCAACCGCCAGCGCCGCGAGGCCGCCGAACGCATGGCCCTCAACGCCCCCATCCAGGGCACCGCCGCCGACATCATCAAGGTCGCGATGATCAACGTGCAGAACGCGATCCAGGACGCGGGCCTGAAATCCCGCATGCTCCTGCAGATCCACGACGAACTCGTCTTCGAGGTCGCCGACGGCGAACGCGACACCCTGGAGGCCCTGGCCCGCGAGCAGATGTCCTCGGCCATCGAACTCTCGGTGCCGCTGACGGTTTCGGTCGGCACCGGCCGCAGCTGGGACGCGGCCGCGCACTGACACCCTGGAAACCCGGCAGCCACCCGAACCGAGCGTCCGGGTGGCTGTCTCACCGGCTTCACCGAGCTCCACTGCTTCGCGCAGGCCGGCACGTTCCGACCTGATCCCGGCGCCGGGACCAATGTGGGGGTGCCGGGAGAGCGAGATTTCTCGCCCTAGTCCACCGCCGCCTCGCGCAGTGCGATCTGGAACCGAACCGGCGCGCGCCCGCGGCGCACGAGCAGCCCTCGTCCCGGCACTTGGGTCGACATCGCCGCACCGGGCCAGATCTGCCCCTCCTGGCGGTCACCGGAAAGCAAGATGCCCGTGGCGCCCTGCTCCTTGAGCGCCTGGATGACCGGTTCGAACAGGGCGCGCGCCGCGCCGCCGGATCGCCGGAACACCAGCAGATGCAGGCCGATGTCGCGAGCATGCGGCAGGTAGGGCAGCAGCGCGGCCAGCGGGCCGGGTCCGCTGGGGGAGAGCAGGTCGAAGTCGTCGGCGATCACGAAGATCTCTGGTCCGTTCCACCACGAGCGGTCGCGGAGCTGCGCGGGAGTGACGTCTTCGGGTGGCAGCCGTTTGGCGAGCTCGCCCGCGATCCCGCCCGCGATCCCCGCGCCGGCGGCTTGCGTACCCGCGTAGGCGCCGAGGTACTGGTCGGGGACTTCGTCGAGCAGGGTGCGCCGGACGTCGAACAGCGCCAGGACCACCTCGTCGTCTCGACGCTGCCCGATCAGTTCGGCGATGATGACGCGAGCCAGGTTCGTCTTGCCGGACTCGGCGTCGCCGAAGACGAGCAGGTGCTGGTCGCCGCCGAGCAGATCGAGGGTGACCGGTCCGAGTTCGGCTTCGTCGACGCCGAGCAACACCGATGGCACACCGGGATTGCGCGCACGGTGCTCGTCGAAGCGCAGTCGCGTCGGCAGCATCCGCACCTCCGGAGCCTGCGGTCCCGGCCAGGCTTCGGCGATCGCCGCGACGGTCGCGGCCACCTGGTCCGTCAGCCCGCCGTCGTCGCTGAGCACCGGCAGGCTGATCTGGGCGAGCAGCTTGTCGGCGCCGACGCATCGTCCGGGAGTGTCGGCACGGATGTTCTCGACGATCTTGCGGGAGATGGTGGAGTCGAGTGGGTCGTTGAGGCGCAACTCGATCTTGGTGCCGATCACGGCTTGCATCGGCAGTCTCAGATCGGCCCAGCGACCGGTGGTCAGCACGAGATGCACGCCGAAGCCGAGCCCCCTTGCCCCGATCTCCTGGACCACGGGCAGCAGATCCTCGTACTCGTCTTTGAGGGTCGCCCACCCGTCGACGACCAGGAAGATGTCGGCGACCTCGAGTTCCGGCAGCGATCCCCGCGCGTGCCTGCGGCGCAACTCGTCGGCGGAATCGATCCGATGCGCGGCGTAGATCGCCTCGCGCCGGGTGAGGTGACCTTTGACCTCGGCGATCGTGCGGCGGATCCGGTCGGGGTCGAAGCGGGTCGCGACGCCACCGACATGGGGCAGCCGCTCCAGCACGGTGAGCGCGCTTCCGCCCAGGTCCACCGCGTAGAAGGCGACCTCGCGCGGGGTGTGGGTCAGCGCCGCGCCGATGACGAGGCTCCGCAGCGCGCCGGTCTTGCCCGACTGTGGCGCGCCGAGAATGCAGACATTGCCGCCCGCGGCGCGTAGGTCGACGGTGAACGGACCCTGCCACTGCTCCAGTGGCTTGTCGAGCAAGCCCAACGGGATCCGCAGACTCGCGTGCCGGGTGCGGTCGACGGTGGTCAGGCCCCGTTCGCCGTCCACGGCGATCGGGCCGAGGACCCGGGTGAAATCGAGCTGGGTGGGCAGCGGTGGCAGCCAGATCTGCTGAACCTGCGCGGCGGCCTGGCGCATCCGCGAAACCACCACGTCGAGGGTGGTCGCGGCGAACCGGTCTACCTGTGCGACGGGTCGAGCCGGACCGCTGTCCGCTCGATCTCGCAGCCACTCGGCGGTGTCGTTGAACAGCCCGAACGGCATCGGCACCGGCGGGATCTCGGCCGCCACCTTGTCCTCGGTCGGCTCGTACACCCCGGAGACGTACGCGGCTTTGAACCGGGTGCAGATATCCGGGTCGACCTTCAGGATCCCGGAGCCGGGGACCGGCGGCAGCGAATGGGCGTCGGGTATCCCGAGCGCCGCCCGTGACTCCTGCGCGGTGAAGGTCCGCAAGCCGATGCGATAGGACAGATGCGACTCCAGACCGCGCAGCCGCCCTTCCTCCAAACGCTGGGTGGCCAGCAGCAGATGCACACCGACGGACCGCCCGATCCGGCCGATCTGAACGAAGAGGTCGATGAAATCCGGTTTGGCGGAAAGGATCTCACCGAACTCGTCGATCACCACGAACAGGTTGGGCAGCGGTGGCAGGTCCTGCCCGGCGTCGCGCCGAACGTTGTACTCGGTGACATTGGGCAGCGATCCCGCGTCCTGCAACACCCGCTGACGCCGCTGGAGCTCACCGAGCAAGGCGTCGTGGAGACGATCGACCAGCCCAGCGTCGTCGGCGAGGTTGGACACCATCGCCGTGGTGTGCGGCAGATCGTCGAGACCGGCGAACGCGGCCCCACCCTTGTAGTCGACGAGCACGAACGCCAGCCGCTCCGGTGAATGCGCGACGGCCTGCCCCACCACCAACGTCCGCAGGACCTCCGACTTCCCGGAACCGGTCGCGCCGATGCACAATCCGTGCGGACCCATGCCCTGCTGGCCGGATTCCTTGATGTCGAGCCGCACCGGCTTGCCTGCCGCGTCGAGCCCGAACGGCACGTTGAGGAAATCCGAGAGCGGCTTGGGCTGCCACATCCGTTCGATGTCGTAGGTGCCGAAATCCGGAACTCCGAGCAGGTCGTGCAAGCCGATCACGGTCTCGAGCGGTGCGTCCGGTTCCGGGTCGGCCGCGAGGCGCAGCGGCGCGAGGTAGCGGGCGAGCCCCGCCGCCAGGGCAGGCGGTGCGTCGTCGACGACACCGGTCCGCGCACCCAGTACGGTCCTGACGAACTCGTCGCGGGCGCTGGAGTCGAGGTCACCGGGACGCGACTCGGGCGCGGTCACCAACTCGACCGCGCAGTGACTGTCGGCGGTGACGCGGACCCGGACATCGACGTGGCTCGGTTCGAACCGGCGCTGCTCGTTGAGAGTGATCACGCAGATACCGAGCTCGGCCGGGGCATAGCCGGGGGGCAGGAATTCCTGCGGGTCCAGCGTGCCACCGCTGTCGGGCACCACGATCAGCAGCCGCTCGCCCGGGTAGTCGGGCGCGCCGGGACGCAGACGCAGCTGCTCGGTGCGAATCGCGATCCGGCGCCGAAGGTGATCGTCGAGTTCGGCGGCGAGTTCATCGACCGACCGTGAGGTCATGCGCCGCCCGATCGGCCCGTCGAAATTGCGGGTGTCGAGCAGATGCGGCAGCCAGGCCAGCCAGTCGTAGCCGTCGGGCTCGGTCGCACCGAGGGCCAGATGGATGCGCACATCGTCGGGCGCGTGCAGCGACACCACCTGCATCAGCATCGCGCGAACCAACGCCGTCGCCTGCTCGGGTGGTCCGACGATCGACACCACACCACGCAACGGCACCGCCATCGGAATATCGGCGACCGAGCGTGTGCGGGCCAGCACCTGATCGAGATGTGCTTGCGCTACAGGATCATTCGGCTGCAACGGATTCTCCTGACCACGCACCGAGACGGGCCGGGCGAGGTCGCCGTTGCCGAATCCCGCACGCACCACGAGGAAATCGGCATCGCGGCGGCGACGCTCCCACACCCGCAACGGATCGCGCACCAGCTGTGGCAGCTGCACCGGAGCGGGGTGGCGGTGGACCGCGGCGGCGCGCTGGGTCTCACCGTCGGCATCGAGTTCGCCGCGCGTCTGCCGCAGATAGTCGATACAGCGAGTCCGGTCCTCCGCCATCTTCTTTCGCGCACCGGACCGGAAGAACACCAGCGCCGCGATACCACCCAGCAGTGCGGCGGCGACCATCGCCCCACCGGCGATCATCCGCAACGGATTGTTGTTCGACAGCATCATGCTCGCCGCCCCGACCGCACCCAGCATCGGCAACAGCACCCGCATCGCGGCCCCGGACGAGCCGGAACCCGCGGTGCTGACCGGGGGAGCGGGGAGCAGCACAGGGGACAGCGGTGGCAGGGGGACAGCACCACGTGCCGGACGGTGGACCAGAGTGTGCGCCACTGTGGTGGCTCCGCGGCTCGTCATAGCCGGTCCGGGTGCCAGGAGGGAAGGTCGGTGCCGGGCGCCGGTCGGCGGGATCCCAGCGGCCATAGACAGAGCGCGCCGATCACGCAGCCGGCGAGCAAGCCGCCCAGATGCCCTTGCCAGGACGTCAATTGGGCCGACAGTACCAGCCAGACCACCCCGACTATCAGCAGTGTCCGGGCGTCTCGACGGAGTTGCGGGTCTCGCAGGCTCAGCACGAAGTACGCGCCCATCAGCCCGTACACCGCGCCGGACGCGCCGATCGCCGATGCCTCGGGCGCCAGCGCGTATTCCATCAGCCCGCCGCCGATCGCCGACCCGAGATAGAGCATCACAAACCTGATCCGTCCCAGCTCCAGCTCCATCACCCGGCCCAGTAACCAGATCCACACCATGTTCATCACGAGGTGCGCCGGCCCCAGGCCACTGTCCGGTGGACTGTGCAGAAAAGCGCCGGTAATCATCCGGTACCACTCGCCCGCGTCGATGCCGACCTCGGTGTACCCGGGGTAGTCGCGACCGTCGTAGATGTACACAATGCCGTCACGCATCAAACCCCGCCGAAGCGTGGAGAACTCATCCGTGGTGACCGGACGGATCAGCTGACCGCAGTAGGTCAGCACATTGATGGTGATCAGGGAGTAGGTGACGGGAAGGCGGCGCAACTGTCGCCAGATGCTGACTGTGTTCACAGAACGCGGTGATCTCTATCTCGAATTATCTTGATGGGGAGGTCAGGCGGTAGATCGCCGGGTCACCGATCCCCGCTTACCGCGGTGATCTTCCAATCCCGCGAGGGATCGATGGAGACTACGTAGGTGACAGCGGAGGTCGACCCCGCAGGATCCCGCTTGGTCGTAGTAGTCACGTCGACGACGGCGTCGATGGTGTAAACACCGCCCGTGCCGGACCGCGCCTTGGACAGCACTGGCTTCGCCGTGCTGACCCACTGGTGCGGTCCGAAGACGCCTTGCGATTCTTCGACAGCACGATCCAGCTGCTCGGCCAACTCAGGCACAGTGTTCTGCTTCATCCGCGCCGCCCAAGCGTCCATGTCGCGATAGTCCACCGTGGCCGCGCCGACGGCATAGTCCAGCGCGATCCGCTCCGCCTTCGCCGCATCCGGCGAGGAGAAGCCGAGCACAGACGATCCTGCGTCCCACTGGGCGAGCGTGATCTGCGGCTGCTCGATGACCGACCCGCCCGCGGATATCACCACACCAGAACCGACGACGATCGCCGCACCCGAACCGATAATTGCGCGGGCAATCCAGGTGCGGGATCGAAGACTTTCAGCGCTTCCGGCACCGGCCACAATCAGCGATGACGGGCCGTGTGTACCAAACTTCGCCATTTTTCTCTATCCCTGTCTTTCTATTTCGCGAGCAGGTCGGTGCGGTGCTCCTCGAGATGATCAACATCACCAATCGAGAACCTCCAACGAACTCATACATCTCGAAGGTCATGAGCGTCAGGCTCTTCGGGCCATAGAACAAGACCTTTCCGGTGCGAGTTGATTCTCCGTGGGCACCAGCGCAATGCTGGGCGTGATCCGGTCGGATATGTGCAGGGATTACTACCTTTCCTGATTCGCCGCCAGCTTCTTGACCGCCGAACACAGCCGTCTTTCCTGTTACGGCATCGGTTGTTGTTCCGCTCATGGGATCAATTGGATTGTCGGTTCGTGCGAACCCCTTCGAGCCCGAGGAACCGGGAGGTGTTCAGGCCGGTGATGCGGTGGCCGGAACTCGCTGTGGCGGTGCCGAATTCGCGTCAGGCGTGTCCGCAGGTGGCGAGTTGTTCGGCGCCGCCTCGACGAGGAACAGTTCGGTTGGGTAGGCGCCGATGGTCGCGGTGGTCGCGACCTCAGCGAGCGCCCCGGCTCGCACCACATCATCTGAAAGTCAGCCACTCCCAGCCCCCCGAACAGTAAGGATCAAGAACAACGATCAGCCGGTCAGGGCGTCACTCCGGCGAAGGCGGCGGCTCCGCCGATGCCCGCGCCGACCGCGCCACCCACCGTGGCCGCGGGCAGGCCGAGGGCCGCGGCGCCGACCGCGCCGCCTGCGAGACCGCCGGCGATCGCGCCGCCCACCGTCGAGGCCGCGATGGCGGGCACGGCCCCGGCGACGATGATCGGCTGGACGACGAGGTTTCCGGCGCACAGCGTTGTCAGGCACGCGACGACGGCGCCCGCGGCCACGGTGCCGACCGCGCCCGCGGCCCCGGCGACGAACCCGCCTGCGGCACCCGCGCCCGCGCCGACCACGGCACCGGGCACCGCGCCGACCACCGCGGCGGGCACTCCGGCGACCAGGGCGCCGACGGCCGCACCCGCGAGCACGGCGTTCTGCACCTTCAGCGGATCCGGGGCGGCGACCGCCTCCGCCTCGCTCGGCGCGACCACGGCAACGGGGGCGGGCTCACCGGTGACGGCGTGCGCGGTCGACATCGCGGGTCCCACGGCGAGCACGCACAGCGCGCCGACAGTCGCGGCGCGCACAGCGGCACGGGGACAACGGGTTTCGGTCATTCTCTGCTCCTAGGTGATGACGGGACGGGGTCAGGGCGCAGCCGGTGTCACGACGACACTGATATCCGCTGTGCTGGAATCGGATTCGACGATCACACGGCCCGGTTCGACGGCGACCACACGACCGCCCTGGACGGAAACGGTGCTGCCGCCCGGATAGACGAGTGCGGGAACGGCGATCACCGTGCGGCTGCCCACGGGGAACTCGCCGGTTCCGTCGGCACGGGCAGGGCTGTAGGTGAAGTCGAATCGGCCGGTGGCACGGTCGAAGCGCCAGCCGCGCGGGGTTCCGGACACCCGTTGCGGGTAGGGCCGCACGAGCGCGGCGAGGGTGGCGGCATGGAGATTGGCACGAACGGGCGGGCGCCGCGCGTCGACGAGCAGGCCCTCGATCTCGGGGCTGGTCGCGGTGGTGGTCGGGTCGTTGCCGCCGTAGTTCCAGTGGTACCAGGAGCTCATCTCGGCATCGGCGAGTTCGGCCTGGGCCGTGAGGACCTCCGTATTGGCGGTGGCACCGAATTCGGTGAGCAGCGCGGGGCGGTGCTCGTCGCGCATCACCGCACCCGCGTGGGCCATCGCGTCGCGGTAGAAGGGTAGGCACCAGTCGATCGGCGGGTGCAGTGCTCCGGTGCACGGCAGCGCGTAGGAGTTGTAGCCGTGGACGAGGTCGGGCAGCGCCGAGGGCGGCACCTGTTCGACCGCGCCGATCGCGGAGAGGATGTAGCCGGATTCCACGATCGGGGCGGTGGGGTCCGCCGCGCGGATCGCCGTCGCCACCCGGTCGGTGAACCGGCGCAACCGCTGCTGCGGGGAATCCACCGGGCAGGTGCCGGTGATACAGAGGTCCTGGAAGATGCCGATGGAAGGCTCGTTGAGGATGCCGTACCCGGCCAGGCCCGGTGTTCCCCGCAATCGGGTGGCCGTGTGCTGCCAGGCGCGGGTGAAGTGGTCGAGCAGCCCGCGCCCGTCGGGGGCGGGCGAATCGGCGAAGAAGTGCGAGAAGGCTTGATAGATGGCGGGACTGAACTGCGCGGTGACGATCGAACCGCTGACGTCCGGGAAACCGTCGGTCCGGGTCGCCCAGGGCGGGGCCCCGGCGCCGCCGAGCGCGCTGCCCCACCGGTCCTGATGGAATTCGACGGTGGTGTAAATGCCGTGGTCGGCGGCGGTCGTGACGAAGCGGCGGATCGTGTCGAGGTAGGCGTCGTCGTATTCGCCCGGACTCGGTTCCACCGCCTCCCACATGATGCCGAGGCGGATCCCGTTGAACTGGTTGTCACGCAGGAATTCCGCGTCGGCGGTGTCGAAACCGTAGTGCTGCGGGGTGTAGGGCGCGGTCTTGCTCACCACGTTCTCCCCGTGCACGATCACCACGCGACCGGCGGAGTCCACCAGCCACCGGTCGGCGACCGTGAGCCCGCCGATGATCTGAGGATCCGCGCCCGCCGGGACGGCGACGGTCAGCCACACCAGTGACAACGCGGCCGCGAGCAGGCGGAGAGGGAATCGGTTCACGACGCGTTCCTCGTGGACAGGGCGGCGGCGAGCAGCGGCCAGGACGACCGCAGCTCGTCGGACCAGTAGGGCCAGGAGTGGGTGCCGGTCGCGCGCAGATTCACCGTCGCCGGGATGCCGAGCGCGGTCAGGCGCCCGGCGAGGCGCCGCGTGCACAGGCTCGCGCCGATCTCGAGCGGGCCGCCGAGTACCACCGAGTTGAGCAGTTCCGGATTGTCGGTGGTGTCGTGGGTGCCCGAAAGGCCCGTTCCCGCCGAGAGATAGATCGCGGTGTCGCGCAGGCCTTCCGCGTGCGCGACCACATCGTGGGCAGCCCAGTCCGGGTCGCCCGCGGGCCCGAACATGTTGTCGGCGTTGCCGCCCATGCTCGCCACGACCGCGCGCAGCTGGGTTTCCCCGACCCCGGTGCTGGTGTAGCAGCCGCTGTACCCTGCGACGGCGGTGTAGGCGCCGGGGTTGCGGGCCGCGAGCATGAGAGCGGCCTGGGCGCCCATCGACAGTCCGGCGACCGCCTTGGTGCCGTCGCCGTGGAAGGCGGCGTCGAGCAGCGGCGGAAGTTCCTCGGTGAGAAAGGTTTCCCACTTGTAGGTGCCCAGGACGGGATCGGCGCGCTGCCAGTCGGTGTAGTAGCTGACCGGCCCGCCCACGGTGAGCACGACATTGACCGGCTTGTCGGCGAAGAAGCCGACGGCGTCGGCGCGAGTGGTCCAGGTGTTGCCGACCGGGTCGGCGGCCTTGCCGTCGAGCAGATACAGCGTCGGGCGCGGGGCCGCTCCGCGCCGTGGTAGCAGGACCTGGACCTCGACGATCCGTCCCATCGCCGGGGAGGACACATAGACCCGCAACCACCGGTCGGTGATCGGTTCGACCCGGTCGATCACGGCCGCACCTGGATCGGTGTGCGCCACCGCCTGCGCGGCACCGGCGAGGAGCACGGCCAGCACCGCGAACAGCGCGCCGAACGATCGGATCGGTGCCGCGGCGGTCATACGCGCACCGCCGGGGTGATCGCGAAATGCTGTTCGAGCACGTCCGCGCCGCGTAGCGGCCCACCCGCGGCGGCGAAGGCGGCGGCGATGCGCCCGGCTCCCGCCCGGCACACCCGCGCACCGTCGACCGCGTCGCGCAATGCCGCCGCCCGCAGGCCCCGGCTCGACAGCCGTGTTCCCGCACCGGAACTCACGACCCGGCGCGCGACCTCGGCCTGATCACGCCCGAACGGGACCACGCACACCGGAACGCCCGCGGCGAGGGCCTTCTGGGTGATGCCCATACCTCCGTGGGAGACGACCACGGCGGCCCGGGACAGCAGGAGATCGTGCGGCAGGTAGGAGACCACGCGGGCATTGGCCGGTACCCGGAATCCGGCCGGATCCAGGGCACCGGCGGTGACCACGGTGTAGAGGTCGCTGTCGGCGAGGGCGTCCAGGGCGGTCTGGGCGAGGGCGCCGTCGTCCTGGAACTCGGTCGAACAGGTCACCACGGCCAGCGGCCTGCGCACCCGGGTCAGCCATTCCGGCGCCTGCGCCGGTGGCGCCCAGAGACCGGGGCCGAGCTGATGCACGGCGGTCGGCCAGTCGGTGCGCACGTCGTCGAACGGGGGTGCGGTGAAGTGCAGGATCGCCGGTGACTGCGCGAGATAGTCCACCGTGTGGCGTAACGGGGACAGCCCGTGCTCGCGCCGCGCGGCATTGAGCCGCGGAAGGACGCTGTCCCACAGCAGGTTCGACATCCGGGCGACCGCCGCATCGCGCACCCGGCCGAGTGGACCGCGCAGTGGGGTGAGTCCCAGGCCGAACGGCGGCACGTCACGTGACGGGATCGGCAGCAGCATGGGCGACCAGGTCGCCCAGGGCAATCCACTGGCCGCGGCCCAGGTCTGCGCCCCGGCGGTGGTGGTGTCGATCAGCAGCGCATCGGGCTGTTCCTCGGCCACCGCGTCGCGCAGCGCGGCGATCTCGTGCGGAATGCGCTCGGTGAGCGAGCGCAGCGCGGCATGCAGAGCGCCGACCCGGGACTTGCCCCAATCGTGCAGGGTGTCCTCGGCCAGCGCCTGCGGCAGAGCGCGCACCGCGATGCCGAGAGCACGCAACGACGCC
Source organism: Nocardia sp. SSK8 (assembly GCF_037034205.1). Lineage (NCBI taxonomy): Bacteria > Bacillati > Actinomycetota > Actinomycetes > Mycobacteriales > Nocardiaceae > Nocardia > Nocardia sp. SSK8. Next base: position 113,153 of record NZ_JBAGKD010000013.1, on the reverse strand, counting down.
TCGGAGCCGGGCAGGGTCAGCACGGTCACCGCGTGGCCGCGGGCGACCAGCTCGCCCAGCACCGGAACCACCGGGAACAAATGACCTTTCGCGGGCGAGGTGAAGACGAGGATCTTCGCCATCGGGACCTACTTCGCCAGCTTGTCGAAGACCACGCTGCCCGCCTGATCGGCATCGCCTGCGCGGGCCGCGACCACCGCGGCCGTGGTGCCCCAGTTGCCGATGTTGTCGATCAGCTGCTGGGTGCTGGTCTTCCACTCGTCGTGGAACTCGGTGATCGCGTCCTGCACTGCCCGCTGCTGCTGCGTGCCCAGGCCGGAGATCTCGGTCAGCGCGCTCTTGGGCGCACTGAGCACACTCTCGACCCGCAGCAGATCAGCGGCGATGGCCTGCAATTCGACGATCGGAAACTGCGCGAACGACGACATGGCCGTCTCCCCCTTCTCGGATGATGGATTTACTCGTCGGGTCCGGTCGGTACGCCGGGCGGGAAGTCCGGGGGTACCAGCGGGATCCGGGTGGGTAGGTCAGGACCGGGCAGATCGGGTGCGACGACCGACGGGAGACCCCCGATACCGGGCAGATACACCGGCGGGGTGCCGAGTTTCGGGGCCGCGGGCGCCTTGGCGACCACGGTGGTGTGCATGAGATAGACGTTGTAGGTCGACCACTGCGAGACCGTGAAGAACAGGTCGTTGCCCTCCGACCACGGGTGCATGTGCGCGCCGTAGACGTAGGGGTAGTCCTTGCCGGACACGACGACCTCGGGTTCGGTCCACGGACCCATCGGGTGCACGGCCTGGCGCAACACGATGCCGTTGTCGAGGATGTCGGTCGACATCAGCAGCCAGCGGCCGATATCGGCGTTGTACTGCACCGACACCTCACCGACGGCACCGGTCACGATCGCGGCGGGCGGACTGGTCGGATCCGCGGTCCATTCCGCGCCGGTCCACACCTGCCAGGCGCTCTTGTCCAGGATGCGGTCCTCGGTGACACGGGCGACGAAGACGCCACCGATCCGGCCCTGGGGGGTGCCGTAGAGGTAGACGAATCCGTCGGGCCCCTTGGTGATGGCGGGCATCTGGAAGGCCCAGCCCGTGCCCGAGTTCAGCCAGACCGCGCCCTTGTCCTTGGTCCAGGTCTGCCCGCCGTCGTCGGAGTAGGCGATGCCGGAGTAGTTGCTCACCCAGCTACCCGAGGTCGAACCCCATTCGCGGATGGACGAATACGCCAGGAACTGGCGGTCGCCGATCGACAGGCCAGAGGTGGGCAGCGTGGTGATCTCGCTGCCGTCGACCTTGCGGCTGGTGAGTACCTGACGCGCGTGCCCGGGACGGTCTTCGACGAAGGAGTCCAGCGTCATCCCGTGTTCGAGATCCCGCCGCGACGACTCGGCGAGAGTGTTGCTGCGCCAGTCGAAGCCCCGCGGGCCCTGCGTGCCGGTGTCGCCCGCGGTGCCCGCGGCGGTGGTGTCACCTTCGTTGAGGTTGAGGAACGGCAGGCCGGGGAAGTTCAGCAGCTCCGGGATCACCGGCAGGGTGAGGCCCTTCGAGCTGATCAGCGGCGGCTGGTCGCTGGGCTGGATGCCCGGCCGGGAGCCGCCGAAGGTGTCACCGAAAGCGGTGAGCGCCTTGTCGTTTCCGGCGTCCCAGGTCACCGCGTATCCGGCCCCGCTGACACCGTGCGCCACATCGGTGGCGCTGGTGGAGCCCGCGCCGGTCACCTTCGCGACGAACGCGTTGGTGACCCCGGCGCCCTGTGGAACCTGCGGCAGGCCACCGCCGGTTCCGGCGGTGCCGGGCAGGCCAGGCTCGGCACCGTTGGGCGCCAGCGACACTCCCGGGAAGTTCGGCGCGGCGGCCGGGGCGCCCGGTGGGGTCTTGGTGCCGGGCATCGTGAGCTCGGGCAGGCCGGGGGCGGGTGGCACCAGCATCGGGTCGCCACCGCCGGAGGGCATCTCGAGGGTGTGCTGGGCGCCCAGTTCCGCGGCGGCGGGGGCGGGGGTGTCCGGGGAACCGGTCGACGAGCAGCCCGTCGCGGTCATCGCGAGGAGCACCGCCGTGACGGTGGCGGCCCGGTGGCCGCGGCCGAAGCGCGCTGTGCGCGTCATCACGTCCTACTTCCGTTCGGAGTCGGGGAACCGGTCAGCGCGCGTAGAGCGCGGCCTGTTCGTGGACGGCGGCGGCGAAATCCGGGGTGGCGTTCACCGCCGCGACGCCTTTGGCCCAGCCCTCGGCGACGGACAGATCACCGCCCGCCGCGCACAGCAGCCGGGCCACCGACAGCGCCGCGTCGTCGAGGTTGTCCGGGCTGGGGCCCACCTCGTTCCTGGCGCTGGTGGACCACTGCTCCCACACACTCGGCATGAGCTGCATCGGGCCCATCGGCACATCCCGGGTGCGGTCGCCGTCGGTGCGGCCACCGTCGGTGTCGTCGACAATGGGCAATTCCACTCGCGCACGGTGCAATCCGCGCAGCGGTGGGGATACGGTGGCGTCGGCGGCGACCGTCGCGCCGTCAGCGGCGCCGTGGTCGCTCATCACGGCGCCGATCGCGGCCAGCGTCGGCCAGCCGATATGGCAGTCCGGCGCGCTCCGATCCAGCACCGAGGCCGCGTAGGCATACGACTGCAGCGCGATTTCCGGAATTCCGTACGGCACGGCATGAATACGCGACCACGTCGACAATTGCGCGGCCGGACGAACCGGCGCGGGTGTACCGGTAGAACTCACCGGTGTTTCGGAATGCTCCAATCGCGCACTGCACGATGTGGAAACCCCGACGAAGAAAATGGTGGCCACGAACAGCCACGGCCAGGCAGCGAATGGCTGCCTCCCCCGAGACGACAACACGCGATGACAATAACCGGATCTTTGCGGAGCACTTCGACATTCGATAGCTCCCCGCTATCACCACGCCCCCGTGCGACTCTCCCGCGGGGCTTCGGGAATGCCCGCCGGATCCCCCGGAAACCGGAAACGCCAGGTCGGCAAACGTTACATAATTCCCGGCTCATGTGATTGATCCGACAAAGACGTAACGCGGAGAGCGGCCGCTAAGATGTACGTTCTCTTGGCCTTTCACCTCCGAGGAGACAGCAGTGACCGATCCCGAACCCCGGGTGGTGATCGAAGCGCACCTGCTGCGCTCGCGCGCGACACTCGACGCACTGGTGCACGGGACCGCCCCGGTACGCACCCGTCGCGCGGTCGCGCGATTGCTGATGTACTCGCTGGTGGCGGCCCTGATCATCGCCGGAGGCGTGGTGGCGGCGAGCTACATCATCGATCTCGTCGCGGCCGGGCGCCGATAGCCTCGGTCACCACAGATAGGTGTAGACGCCCTGCGCACCGAAGGTCGCGGGCAGCAACAGCACCAGCAGCACCGGATCCAGCGCGTTCCACAGCCGCGCCACCCGCGCGGCGGCGACCTCACCGAGGCGGACGAATCCGGCGACGACCAGCGTCAGCACCACCGCCGCGGCGACGGCGCTCAGCACGATGGACCGGACCACCGGGTCCTGACCAGCGATTTCCCTGGCCAGCACCGCCCCGGTCGCCAAGGTCGCGAGCACCGGAACCGCCAGTAGGGCACCGACGTGCCACACGTCGGTGTACGCGCGGCTGCGCAGCAGGACGACGACACCGATCAACACGCCCAGCGCCACCTGGACCCAGATCCCGGTCCAGATGAGCGTGACCACCGCCGCCGAGATCGCCAGGGCCAGGGCTCCGACCCCGACATCGAGCAGGTCCCGGCCACGCCGGGTACCCGCGTCGATCGTCGCTCGCGGCACCGGATCACCCTGTTCACCTCGGCGAACGAGGTCGAGCAGGCCTGACCCGAGGACCGCGCCGCGCGGAACGACGGCGATCAACGCCACCAGGACCGGAGCGATCCAGGCGGACATGGCGGTGATGTTCGCCCCCGACGCCACCGCCGCCGCCACCGCGGCGAACCCGGCGGCGGCCCCGGCCGCTCCCACAACGTGCCCGGTCCGGCGGGTACTCAACGCCGCCGCGAGCGCGGCCCCGGCGAACGCGCCGGACGCGCCGGCCGACACCATCAGCGCCGGATCCGCGGGCACAGCGCAGATCGCCGCCGTGCCGACCAGCGGCACCAGACCCCAGGCGAGCCCCGAGCGGGCCGGTGAGTTCAGCACGGCGGCCGCCACCGCGATCGCCGCGGCGAGGACGATCAGCGCTGGCGCGCCGAGCGCCCCCGGCCGTAGGCCCGCGCCGAGTATCGCCGCTCCCGCGCAGGTCAGCACCACCAGCGCCACCACGGCCCGATCCCGCGACGCGTCGCCGAACCGCCGACCGTCGCGGTCGACGGCGGCCTCGACCGCGTCGACGACATCGTCGACGAACGGCGTGTGCGCCGCCAGCTCCACCGGCGTCAGATGCAGGACGGCACCGTCGCGGACGCCGGACTCGGCGAGACTGGCCTCCATGGCGAGCGTCCCGCGCGCCGGGGCGGACAATGCCCAGGCCGACACGGGATCCCCCGGTTCGATCGCGAGTAGTTCGGTGACGTCGGTGATGTACTCCGCGAGCGGCCTTCGTGCGGGCAGGCTGACATCGAGCTGGCTGTCCCCCGAAACGACCGAGACGCGAACGAAATGCGCACTCATGGCGGTCATCATGCCCGAAATCCGGAGTATCGCCGCGATGCGGGAAGGCCGCCCCCGACGCTATTGATAGCACTTCCAGGGTTGCGAGACTTACCTCATAGACACGGTGGACGATCGACCAGATGTGTTGCCCGCCATATTCGGGTGCCGAATGTTGGTCGCACCCACTCCGCTGCGTTAGCGTGTGATTTGCGCACCAAGTCGGGGGTGCGGCCACCTCATACACATCTATCTTGAGGAAGAGCCGTGGGTACGAAATTCTCTGTCGCGAACAATGCGGTCACCGCGCACGCGACCAATCTTGATTCCACTACTGCCGCGTTGAACGGCCAGGCCTCGCGATTTCTCGCGGCCGTCGAAGGATTGCCGTCGGTATGGCGCGGCCAATCCTTCGATTCCTGGGACCGTTTGTCGACCACCTGGCATCAGGCCATGGCCGATCTGAATTCCGCGCTGGAACAGATCCGCGCCGGGGTCGGACAAGCCGGATCGCTCTACACCAGCGGCGAGGTCGATCAGGCCGGAGCGCTGGACTCGTCCTACCAGTCACTGGCCTGGGACGCCGCCAAGTTCCGCGGCTGATCCCACTCCACCCCGCACCGTCGGCGGGCACACCTGTGCCGCCGCGGTTTCCCGCGTGACCGTTTCCGCCCTGTACGGAACCGGTTGCCCCGCCGTGCCTTTCCTCAGTATCGGAGTCGACCATGTCCGACCTGTTCTCCTACGACGAGGCCGTCGCCGACGGCGCCTCCCAAGACCTGCTCTCCGTCGCCGCTGGTATCGAATCCTCCCTCGACGAACTCTCCGGCTACGTCGGCCGCGTCCAATCCCAGTGGGACGGTGACGAAATGCACGTCTACCAGGGCATCCAGTCCCAGTGGGACACCGCCGCCGACACCATCCGCGACATCCTGCGACAGATGACCGGCGCCCTCGAGAACAACACCGGCCTGGTCCGCGACATGCGCACCCAGGTCCGCGGCTCCCTCACCCGCCAAGCCTGAGCCACCGTCACGCCCGACCGAGGGAAACAATGCGATCTTCGAGCTCCACCACCGTTCAGAGCTACCCGCTCATTCCCGGTCCCTTCCCGGCGGAGCTGGGACGGCGGATCACAGCACGGGTGCTGGACCTGCTCCTCGCCGGTGTCCTGCTGATTCCTACCAACCTGCTGATGGTCGGTGCCGCAGCGCTGCTGCACGTCGATGACAGCATCGGCGGGATTCTGCTGGCCACCAACATGATTGTGACCCCGCTGGCCTATGAATGGATCCCGATGGCCTTCGGTGGTGCGACCCTGGGCAAGCGGATCCTCGACCTGCGGGTCGTACGCACCGACGGCACCGCCGTGTCCTGGCAGCGCGCCGCGCTACGGGCGCTGCTGAACGCGCCCTATGTCTCGATGTGGCTGATTCTGATGGTGCTACCGCTCGTCAACCTCGCCTGCATGTTGCTCGACAAGCCGCAACGGCGCGGCCTCCATTCCCGTCTCACCGACACCGTCGTTGTGGACCTGCGTCCACGCTTCGGCAGCCAGTGGCCGGATCACAAGTCAGCGCACAGTGTTCCGGAGCCGACCCCGGAACAAGCCGCCCTGGGGCGGGACCAGGTCCGCGACTCACCGACCCGCCATACCTGACCACTCAGATCTCATCACCGGCCGCCGCGACGGGCGGGACCGGTGTCCGGGAGTGCCGACTCACTTCCGGACACCGGTTCTGCCCGTCGCGGCACACACATCTTCGATCCGGGGGGTCGATTCATGCCTGACACCGAAACGCACGCCGACGCCGGGTTGCTCGCCGAGGTCGCGACCACCGCGACCATCGGCGCCTACCCAGCCGAACTGTTCCTCGTCGACGGTGACGCCGAAGAACTCGGCACCTGCGGACGCGCCTGGCGCGAATTCGGCACCGCCACAGCGAGTTCCGGCCACCGCATCACCAACCTGGACACCTCCCGATTCGTCGGGCTCGAAGGGCAGTTGTTCGCCGGAGTGAAGGACGAACACCTCGCCGTCCGCCTGCAGATCACCGGCCAGGCCTACAGCCAGGCCGGTTCCGCGATGGAAACCTTCGCCGTCGACCTGGCCCGCCTGCAATCCCAGATGGACCCCGTCGCCGCCGACGCCCCCACCACCTACGAAGCACTACAGGACGCCGTCGAGGCCGTCCGCGTCTCGAACGTACTCACCCTGCCCGCCGCACTCGACCACCTCGCACGCGTCCGGTCCCGCTGGGACTCACTGGTCACCTCGGCCACCGACATCCAACGCGACCTCGCACGCGCGGTCGAGGCGGTCGTCACCGCCGTCCGCGCCGCCGCGGCCCTGCGGTTCTCGGAGAACCCGATCGGCGAACAAACCGTGCTGGCCCTCGGACGCGGGATCGGCGGGGTAGTACACCGGCCGGTCGACCCGGTCCAAGCCAACAGCCCCCTCACCCGCCGAGCCCGCACCACCTCCGACACCGTCGGGGAACTCGCCGGAGTCGCCACCACCGTCGGCGTCGTCTTCCCACCCGTGGTCGCCGCGGGCGCGGCCCTGTCCGGCGCCGCCACCGGCACGGCCGCCGCCGTCAAAACCCTGACCGGCATCGGTGACTGGGGCCGCATCGCCGGACAAGGCATCATCAACGCCGTCCCCTTCGGCAAACTCGCCGACACCGCCTACAAGGCCGCCGCGGGCACCGGCATCACCCCCACCGACACACTCGCCGACCTCATCCCCGAAACCACACCCGGCGGAGGCACCGCCGAACGCGACGCGTTCCTCGCCACCCTCAACCCCACCGTCGTCGACGACCCCGACACCCCGGCCTCGACCTCCCGCTTCGGCACCGGCGAACTGACCCACCTGGACCCCGCCCTGGCACCACCCGCCGCCCCCTTCGCCCTGCGCATCCCGACCCGGTTCACCCCGAGGCACAAAGACGCCAAACCCGGCACCGACAACGGACGCCACACCGTGACCGGTGTCCGCGGCGAACGCATCCGCGTCATCGCCGACCCCGCCACCGGCTACGAACAACTCACCATCCCCACCAGCAACGGCGGCGAACGCACCCTCGTCCTCATCAACCACCCAGACGCCCCCGTCCGCTACCGCTTCGACCAGTCGGTACCGGTCGGCGGCCGACTCGAGAAGAACCCCGACGGCTCGATCAGCGTCCTCGACGCAGCGGGAACCCCGGTCGGACACATCCAGCGCCCCTGGGCCTACGACGCCCTCGGCCGAGAAGTCGACACCGACTACCAAGTCGACGGCGACACCCTGCTGCAGACGATCTACCCGACCGAGGACACCCTCTACCCCATCCTCGCCGACCCCGAAGACGACACCGGTGCAGCGCCGGAATCGGCAGCGCCGAACCCGGCACAGTCCGAGCCCGAACCACCGGCCATCGAGGCCTCCCCGGTCAGCGAAGAGAAGCCACCGGCCTCCATCGATCCGGAACTCCTCGAATCGGTACCGATGCTGAAATCGGCCTACAACCCCGACGGGTCCCTGAAATCCAACGAACAGGTCGAAAGCGAGAACTACACCCGCGAGGTCATCAACGAACTCCCCGGCACCGTGACGCCTGCTGCACCGCCACCGCGGGACTCGACTCTGGAGATGGTGCCCGCGGTCGATCAGGTACTGGAGAGCACAGGGCCGACCGGCGAACAACAGCCGACGGTAGTCGACCTCGTCGACCGCGGCTCCCGAGGCAACCTCGCAGACGGAGAGTCCTACGAGCTTCCCAGTGGCGCTGGCACAGTCACCCAAACCGATGAGCGTCGAGACCCGAACACCGTAGTCCACGAGGAACGCTGGGATCTCGACAACGGCCAGTCTTTGGAAGTCGCCAGCGCGACCGTCAGCTACGACACCGCCCACCCTCAGTGGGGTGGGACGGGCTGGACCGGCGAGATCGGACCGAACAACCAGTTTTCCCGCATCGACATTACGAATCCGACATCGAATACCGCGAGCATCACCTTCGATCTCGACGGCAAGCCGTCCTCGATGCGGATGACCAACGGCACGGTCGCGACGGTCGACGAGAACGGCCAGCTGCGCGGCCCCTTCGAGAACAGCGACTTGGGTATCAAGGGCACCTTCGAGCCCCTACCCGGAGGCGGCACCCGAGCGACACTCGACAACGGCGCGACAATCGATCTCAACGCCGCCGGTCAGATCGTCGACCAACAAGCAGCGCCCGACACCCGATCCACCACCGAGAGGATCGGCGACTTCGTCGGAGATATGGGTAGCAGCCTCGTGGACTGGGCGTCCGACCTCGCTGCGGGCTTCGACTACTCCGAAGGCGTCTCCGCGGCCGCAGCCGGGGGGCCGCTCACTCCGCAGGGACAGGCACACGGTCGAGCTGCCGCCGAGAACACCGAGAGAATGGCCGACGCGCTCGGCGACTTCTCTCACGTCGTCGTTGACCCCGTACTCCGCCCCCTGGACTTCCTCACCAGTTATGCGGACGCGAGTACCACCGGTCTTGCCGGCGCAGCCGGCGGGGGGCCGCTCACTCCTTACGGCCGAGCACAAGGTGAAGCCGCCCTCACCGAAATGGAGAACGCGCCGAGCGTGCTCCAGGTGGGCATCGACCTCGCCTCGATAGTCGCACCCGAAGCCGGTGTCGCGGCCGGACGCGCCCTGGCAGCCGAATTCTCCGCGACCCGTCTCGCCGCAGGTCTCGCGGCCGACACCGTCGGCTTGGAACGAGCGGCGGCGGCACTCGCAGGATCCACCGACGACGCAGCCCGAGCTTTTCCGAACCTTCCCGGCAACATCGGCGCCCTCCGCACCCCGATCACACTCGACAGCCCCCCACTATCCGGCTTCGGTGCGCAGGCACCACTACGGGGCCCCATCGACACCGAGCTGATATCGCAGTTCGGCAATCTGCGGCTTTCCCCCTCCCGGATGGGGAACGCGGAGAACTTTGTAGGAGGCATCGGCGCGACAGGACGTACGACCAACGCGGCCGACGGGCTTCGTGTCGCCGAACTCGAAACGCAGGGGCACTCGCCCCAGCGGCATCTGCACCCCACCGACGGGCAGCTGCAGTCGCGCCTGGGAACGCCGCATATGACGGGCAATCCACCCCATGCGAACTTCCAACCGGACGGATATGTCATCGCCAGGAACAAGATTGATCCGGCGAAGGGACCAGTCGAGCTGCTCACTCGCGACCGGTACATGGACAAGTACGCGACCGATGCACACGGAAATCCGACAAAGCACAAGGTCGGCTCGTTTTCGACGGCGTTCGGCGATGCGCGCAGCTTGGTGGCCGCTGAATCCGCCGCGCGTAACGAGATTCCTGTGGGAAGTACCGCGACCCGCGAAGTCGTGCGGCTGGATCCGGCACAAGTGCGGGCCGCGATCGGTGACGCGGGTATTGCGAATCTGCGCGGCTACTATATCGATCCTGCCAACCCCATGACAGGGACCCGTGTGAACTTTAAGCCTGTCGACTTTACCGATGCCGAAATCCTGGCGGTATATGATCGTGGCCGCAACGGTGAGTGGAACCTGACCACCATGTACCCCGAACCACAGAAGGCGTTCAACCGATGACCGAATGGTGGCGGAAAATTCCGCATCTCGACCGGGTGCAGTGGCCGATCCTGCTCATGCACACCCCCGAGTTCAGTGAGGAGATGTGGCGTTTCGCGCCCATCCTGCGCGCGGATCTCGACAAGGATCCGGCCTATCGGGGCATAGTGCGCGAAGCTCTCGACTACGTCCTCGCCCGGGGCACAACCCCGGACGAATGGCTCGCGCGCACCTCAACCTGGTTCTTCGACCAGCAGGAGCTGGACGAATACCTGATGGCGTTCCGCGACTACCTGTTCGCCGATCGTCCGGAGCTGATCTACCCTCCCGACAGTGAACGTGTCCTTCCCGAAGCAGACACCGAAACCCATCCAGGACAGGACGAATGACCGAACAGAACCGACGCGTCGGGCCATGGGCGACACGATTCGAATCGGAGCGCGCCCTCATCACCGCCGACGATGCTGCACGCACCCAGGCCCTGCACAACCGAGACCTGACACCGGTGCTGCGCTTCGAAAAGGTCTATGGCAGCGGTCCGTTCGCCGATAAAGCCACGGCAATCGGCTTCGACCCATACCACCCGGTCGCCCCGGACGGCAGCTACAACTACGTGCAGGGAGACTTCGGGTCAGGCCTGGTGTACGCGGTCTACCGCCCGGCTCCGCACTTCACCGCAGATGCCGGCCCCATTGAACCGCACGACCTGGCCAACACCACCCTGTGGCCGTATCCCGGCAGTCGGCTGGACCCGACAACGGTGTCGCTCTCCTCGCTGGGTCTGGACGCCGAAGGCATCGACCGGAGGTTCGTACACTTCTGCGCAGCCGGGCTAGGCGTGGAGGCTGCTGACGACCTCCACGAACTCCGCCCCACCCTCCATCTGGCCTGGCCCGACTACCTGGATACGATCCGTATCGGCCTGACGCACCTCGTCCACCACCGGCCCATCGATCCGCAGACGTGGTACGAACTCACCTACGTCCGGTTCGCAAGCCCCGATCAACTCGCACTCTACGTGGCACAGGTCTACGCCTACCTGTTCGAGGATTTCGATGCGATGCCCGTCGCGCCGTAAAAGAAGCATCGTACAGTTGTGGGCGCAGGTGGAGCTTCTCCTTCCCGAGTTCGCTGTCCGTCGGCAGGGCAGCGGGTCCGCTCTGGTGGATCAGCGAGCCGTGTCACGGCCGTGGTGTACGTCCTGACCAGCAGTTGTGCGTGGCGAACGCTGCCGCGTTCGTCCGGTGTCACGGTGCCGACGGCTCATCGCCGGTTCACCGCGTGGACCGAAGCTGGTCTATGGCGGCGACTACAGCGCGCCGTGCTCGACGAGCTCGGCAGCGGGATGCTCGACTGGTCGCGCGTCGTGATTGACGGTGCGTCGGTGCGGGCGAAGGGGGCACGTTGACCGCGACGAATCCAGTCGATCGGGGTAAATCGGGCTCGAAAACTCACTTTCTGTCGGACCGCCACGGTATCCCGTTGACCGCCAGATCTCGGCTCGAGCCTACTCATACCTGTTCCACGGAAACATCCCCGCCCCGACCGCTCCGGTGAACTAAATGTCACGGATTGGGTCCGCTTCCGTTGTTGATGAGGATGAATCTTGTGATCTGATATCCAAATGAATGCTGGCTCGACTGGGCGGCGCGCGCCTACTTTCGAGGGTGCAGCACGGGAAATATCGTTTCTTTCGAAATAGTGGAAAGATATGGGGAATTTGTGAGTGAGGGTGTAGCGCGGGTGCGGCTGGCCGAGGATCTCTTGTGGTCCGGGGATCTGGTGCGGGCCGCCGAGGCCGCTGACGAGGCGGTGCGGGTGGCGCCTGAGCTGGTGGGTGCGTGGCAGGTGAAGGTGAGAGTGGCGTGTGCGCGGGGGGAGAAGGTGCGGGCGGACAATCCGATTCGGGCGGAGGGGTACGCGCGGGCGGCGGTGCGGGCTGCGCGGCGGTGTGTCGAGCTGGGGCCCGGAGATGCCGAGAACTATCGGTTGCTGGCTGTCGCCTCGGTGCGTATCGATCGGGCGGGGGCGGTGGCGGCGATCGATCACGCGGTGCGGCTGGCGCCCGCGGAGGCCGATCTGCATCTGGTGCGTAGCGAGATCCTGCGGGTCGGGTCGACGCCGGGGACCGCCGCGTTCGTGGCGGCTGACCGCGCCGTGCGGGAAGCGCTGCGGCTGGACCCGGACCATCGTGGCGCGCGGGTCGAGCTGGCGCACAGTGAGATCCGGCACGGGCGTACCGCCGACGGGGAACGATTGCTGCGCGAGGCCACGGCCGGTGATCCCGAGGCTGCCGCGCGGATCCCGGAGGTTGTGCGGTCGATGGATCCGAAGCGCCGGTTCTGGGCGGTGGTCGGCACGATCGTGCTCGGTGTCGCGGTGAAGGATCCCCTCTTCGAGCTCGTCGCGTCGTTGCTGTGAGCGGCCTGGCGCCTTTGTCCAAGACGCCGCGCTGACCACGGTCGTAGCGTGGAGGGCGAGGGGCTGGTGGAAGGAGACGGTGATGGTCGGGTTCGTGGCGACCGCGGAGGTCGATATCGATGCCGGTCCGGAGCGGGTGTGGGAGGTGCTGACCGATCCGGCGGCGATTCGGGAGTTCATGTTCGGGGCCGAGGTGGAGACCGACTGGCGACCGGGGAGCCCGATCGTCTGGACGGGTGAGTACGAGGGGACGGCGTATACGGATCGCGGGGAGATCCTCGCGGTGGAGCCGGGGCGAGTACTCAGGATGACCCACTACAGCCCGCTCGGCGGGCAGCCGGACGAGCCGGAGAACTATCACACGCTCGGCTACCTGCTCAGCGGGGACGACACCTCGACACACCTGACGCTGAGCCAGGACAACAACGCGTCCGAGGAAGAGGCCGCGCACGCGCGGGGGATGTGGGAGGCGCACGTGGCCGGGATCAAGGCCGCCGCCGAACGCGGCTGACCGGGCGCGCCGAGTCGCCCGGGTGTGGCAGCATCGGAGGGTGCCCGCCGATGTCATCGCGACCCCGCTGCCCGCCTGCCCGGATATCGAGCAGGCCTTCGCGGCGTCGTGGCCGGTGCGGTTGGGGGATACCGACGGCGACGATCGGTTGCGGCTCGACGCGGTGGCGCGGTATCTGCAGGATGTCGGGTTCGATCATCTCGACGCGGTCGAGGACGGGGATACCCATCAGGCGTGGATCGTGCGGCGGACCGTCATCGATGTCTACGAGCCGATCGTGTTCGGCGACCGGGTGCGGCTGCGGCGGTGGGCCGACGCGCTGTCCAACCGGTGGTGCGATATGCGGATCCAGCTGCGCGGGGAGCGCGGTGGGCACATCGAGGCCGCGGCGTTCCTGATCCATATCGATCCGGTGGCGGGCAGGCCCGCGCGGATGAGTGACGCGTTCATGGCGCCCATGCTGGCCAGTACCACCGAGCACCGGTTGCGGTGGCGGGCCGCGCTCACCGAGCTCGACGAGCCCGAGGTGGAGGCGGTGCCATTCCCACTGCGAGTCACCGATGTGGACCGGCTCGGGCACGTCAACAACGCGGTGTACTGGGAGGCCGTCGAGGAGGCGCTCGCCGTGCACCCCGACCGGCACCGGCTGCCCTACCGGGCGATCGTCGAGCACGTCGGGCCGGTGATGATCGGGGACAAGGTGGTGCTGCGGACCAGCGCGGGGCCCGGCACGCTGCGGGTCCAGCTCGATGTCGACGGGTCCGCACGGGCGCTGGCCTCGGTGACGCCGCTGGCCGGTGGACCGGCCCGCTGACCCGATATCGCCGACGCCGTCGTGGAGAACCGCCGCGATGCGACCTCCGAAACCGGGCGCCGCGGTATGACGGTTCTCGTGCCGGGCCGTCGGGGACGGTGACCTGAGACACCGACGTTGAGCTGCGGTGACGGTACTCACCGGTAGACACGGCGGGGTCGTAAGTAGGTTGCGGTTTCGCGACGATCGCCCTATTCTCGACATCGTGCCGAATCCCGCCGACCGCTTCGCCGCGCTGCTTGTCGCTGACCGCGACCGCGCGGCCGCTGCCGCGCAGACCGCGCAGGCAGCCACCCGGCAGATTCTTCTCGTAGTAACCCGCCGTAGCGGGGTCTGATTCGGACCAGCCCCCTCGCTGCGGGCTGATTTTCATTGTTCTGCTGGTCCCCACCTGCCAACGAAGACCATCTTCGGGAAGACCTCACCTGCAATGACACTGCTTATCCTGGACCATGCCCTGTTCGACGCCGCCCCGCGCGGGCTGCGTGCCGAACTCACCGACCTCACCCCCGCCGAGTTCCTCGACCGGTACACCCGGTTCGAGGGTCCGATCAACTTCGGCGAATGGACTTGTTCCGGAACGGATTTCACCGCCACCCTGGAATTCGCCGACCACCTGCGGACGGTCATCGCCACCGGTAGCCCGGTCGCGGCCATGACCTCCGCGCTCTACGACGAGGGTTACCCCCTCGAGATCCTGCAGTTCCACCAGCGGCCCACGGCCGACGGCATCGCCACCTACGTCCAGTGTGAACTCGACGGCAGGCGCGGCTGGGCCGCGGCGATGGCTCCCGGTGGTGCCGAGTCGACCGCACGCGCCATGATCGCCTGCGTCGGCAAGCTCGCGGGCTGATCCCGCAGCACGCCGAAAGGGTCCGTTCACCTCATCGAAGGTGAACGGACCCTTGACGTTTCGCGCCTATTCGGCGGGGGAGGACTGCTCGGCGATCTGCTTGCGCACCTCGTCCATGTCCAGGCCCTTGACCTGGGTCACCAGATCCTCGAGCGCGGCGGGCGGCAGCGCGCCGGGCTGGGCGAAGACCAGCACGCCCTCGCGGAAGGCCATGATGGTCGGGATCGACTTGATGTTGGCGGCCGCGGCGAGCCCCTGCTCGGCCTCGGTGTCGACCTTGCCGTGCACCACATCGGGGTGCTGCTCCGAGGAGGACTCGAAGGTGGGGGCGAAGCTGCGGCACGGACCGCACCAGGAAGCCCAGAAATCGACGAGTACCACGTCGTTTCCGGTGATCACTTCGTCGAAGTTCTGCTGGGTCAGCGTCTGGGTGGCCATGACGTCCTCTCCTTGTCGGTGTCCCCGGCTGTAACGCCGGGGCGTGTTTCTATCTTCCCCCGGCGACGAGGCGCTCCTGCCGCGCGTCCCCGTCCCAGCGGCGAATCCCCACTACAACGGCGGAAAAATCGTGGTCGGTGGCGACCGCGCGGACGGCCTCGCCGAGCCGATCGGGCGGGACCCGGCGGGCCAGGGTGACATGCGGGGTCCAGGCGTCCGGGGCCACATCGGCGGGGATGCCGGGGCAAGGTGCGACCAGATCGGCGACCCGGCGCTGCACGCTCAGCAACTCCTCGGTGACGACCACCGCCCGGACCAGGATGGGCCTGCGCGCGCCGAACACGAGCACCCCGCCCAGCCGGATCGGCAGGGGCGTGAAGGCCATCCGCTCGAGCGCGTGGTCGATCCGCGGCCAGATCTCGCGGGCCACCGCGACGGTGATGTGCGGGCGATGGGTGGCGCCGGGACTGCTCAGGCCCGCCTCGGCCAGCACCGCCCACTGCCTGCGGATCTCCGTCTCGCCGCGCTCGTCCAGGAGCAACTCCACCGACTGCACCATGCCCGCCAACCTAGTCCCCGCGGCGTGTCCGGGTGGGGCGCTGGCACCGAACAGGGTGCGCAGGCGCGAGGATGGAGGGGTGAACGGTGCGAAGGGGAGCCTGCGGCTCGGCGTGATCGACGGTGACGGCATCGGCCCCGAAGTGGTGGCCGCGACGCGGGCGGTGGTCGACGAGGCCGTCGGCGCGGCGGGGCTCGACCCGGTGACCTGGGTGCCCCTGCTCATCGGGCACGCGGCGATCGACGCCTACGGCGATCCGCTGCCCGAGCAGACGCTCGGCGCGCTGGCCGAGCTCGACGCGTGGATCCTTGGCCCGCACGACAATGCCTCCTATCCGGCCGAGATGCGGGTCGCGCCCGGCGGGGCGATCCGCAAGCGGCTCGGGCTCTACGCCAATATCCGGCCAGCGGTCGCGTTCGCGGGGGTGCGGGCGAGCGCGCCCGATATCGACCTGGTGATCGTGCGGGAGAACAGCGAGGGCTTCTACGCCGACCGCAATATGTTCGCCGGGTCGGGGGAGTTCCGCCCGACCGAGGACGTGGCGATGGCGGTCGCGGTGGTCACCCGGCAGGCTTGCGAACGGATCGCGCACCAGGCGCTGCGGCTGGCCCAGGGCAGGCGCAAGCGGGTGACCGTGGTGCACAAGGCCAATGTGCTGCCGATGACGACCGGGCTGTTCCGCGACGTCTGCTACCAGGTGGCCGCGCAGTATCCGGAGGTGCGGGTGGACGACGCGCATGTCGACGCGATGGCCGCGCACCTGGTCCGCGCGGCGGGCGACTACGACGTGATCGTCACCGAGAACCTCTTCGGCGATATCCTCTCCGACCTCGCCGGGGAGCTCAGCGGCTCGCTCGGGATGGCCCCCTCGCTCAATTGCTCCGACACCAAGGCGATGGCGCAGGCCGTGCACGGCGCGGCGCCGGGACTGGCGGGCCACAATCGCGCGAATCCGGCCGCGCTGCAATTGTCGGCGGCGATGTTGTTGCGCTGGTTGGCCGTTCGCGAGAACAATGCGCTCCTGCACGACGCGGCCGACCGGATCGACCGCGCGATCGCGGCCACCCTGGCCGCGGGCGTGGCCACCGCCGATCTCGGCGGGCTCGCCTCGACGAGCGAATTCACCGAGCAGGTCACCGCGCGCGTGCACCGGAGGTGAAGGGCTTTCTTTCACATTCGCTGATGAATCTTCGGTTACTGTCGCACCACGCTGTGTCCGGTTCGCCTACATTGCCAATCAGGCGCTGAAACGTCCGACAGCGCCGAGGCGAATGGTGGAGGCCCTGTGTCAGGTCGCATGATTCTCGCTCGCCGCGCCGCGCGCATGGGCGCGGTCGTCGTCGGCGTCGTCCTGGTGTCGTCCGGCTGCGTGCACAACACCGAGGGTGACACCGCCGACGTGGCCAAGGTGCAGGTAGAGCGGGTCGACGCGCTCGCCGCGACCGTGCCGGAGCCGATCCGGCAGGCCGGGAAGCTGGTGGTCGGGGTGAATGTGCCGTACCAGCCGAACGAATATCGTGACGCGAGCGGTGAGATCGTCGGGTTCGATGTCGATCTTTTCGACGCGGTGGCCACCACGCTCGGCCTGCGCGCCGATTATGTCGAATCCGCGTTCGAGAAGATCATTCCCGCGATTCAGGCAGGCACCTATGACGTCGGCATGTCCTCGATCACCGATTCGCGCGAACGCGAGAAACAGGTCGATTTCACGACCTATTTCTCCGCCGGGGTCCAGTGGGCGCAGCGCACCGGCAAAGACATCGACCCCGACAATGCCTGCGGCAAGAAGGTCGCCGTGCAGGCGACCACCGTCGAGCACACCGAGGAAGTACCCGCCAAGAGCGCGAAATGTGTCGCCGAGGGTAAGGATCCGATCGATATGAAAGCCTTCGACGAGCAGAGCGCGGCCACCAACGCGCTGGTCCTCGGCCAGGTCGACGCCATGTCCGCGGACTCGCCGGTGACCGCGTACGCGATCCGGCAGACCGACGGCCAGCTCGAGGCGGCGGGCCCGATCTTCGAATCCGCGCCCTACGGCTGGGCGGTGCGGAAGTCCTCGCCGCTGGCGGTCTCGCTGCAGAAAGCGTTGCAGCACCTGATCGACACCGGCGCATACGCCGAGATCACCGCCAATTGGGGTGTGCAGGACGGACGGATCACCACCTCGGTGATCAACGGGGCTGTGAGCTGACATGAGCGAACCCGACGACGCCCCCGAAGTCATCAAGGCGGTCCCGCTGCGCAGGCCGGGACGCTGGATCGCCGCGGCCGTCATCCTGATCCTGCTCGGCCTGTTCGTCTACGGCGCGGCCACCAATCCCGCCTACCGCTGGGACACCTACGGCAAGTACCTGTTCGACTACCGGATCACCCAGGGCGCCATCGTCACCCTGGAGCTGACCGTGCTCGCGATGGCCATCGCGGTGGTGCTGGGCACGGTGCTCGCGGTGATGCGGCTGTCCCCGAATCCGGTGCTGCGGACCACGGCGTGGGTCTATCTGTGGATCTTCCGTGGCACGCCGGTGTTCGTGCAGCTGGTGTTCTGGGGGCTGGTGCCCTCGCTGTACCGGCAGATCGATCTCGGGGTGCCGTTCGGGCCGCAGTTCTTCCATCTGGACGTGCAGCAGTTGCAGGCGGCGTTCCTGTTCGCGGTGATCGGCCTGGGACTCAACGAGGCCGCCTATATGGCCGAGATCGTGCGCGCCGGGATCAATTCCGTCGGCGAGGGGCAGCGTGAGGCCTCGGTGGCGCTGGGCATGTCGTGGACGCAGACCATGCGGCGCACGGTGCTGCCGCAGGCCATGCGGGTGATCATCCCGCCCACCGGCAACGAGCTGATCGGCATGCTCAAGACCACCTCGCTGGTGACGGCCATTCCGCTGAGCACCGACCTGTTCGGCCGGGCCCGCGACATCTACGGCGTCAACTTCCAGCCGATCCCGCTGCTGCTCGTCTGTGCCACCTGGTATCTGGCGATCACCAGCGTGCTCATGGTCGGGCAGTACTACTTGGAACGCTATTTCTCGCGCGGGGCCACCCGGCAGCTGACCGCCAAGCAGCTCGCCGAACTGGCCACCGCGCAGGCGGCGGTGAAGGCGAAATGACCGAATCAGCAGGGATCACACCGCCGATGGTGCGGGCCGACCGGGTGTGCAAGAACTTCGGCGCGCTGAAAGTGCTCCAGGGTGTCTCGCTCGAGGTGCCGCGCGGCAAGGTGCTGTGCCTGGTGGGGCCGTCGGGCTCGGGCAAGTCGACCTTCCTGCGCTGCATCAATCACCTCGAGCAGGTGAACGCGGGCAGGCTCTACGTCGACGGCGAGCTCGTCGGCTACCGGGAGAAGAACGGCAAGCTCTACGAGATGCATCCGCGCGACGCGGCCTTGCAGCGTCGCGATATCGGCATGGTGTTCCAGCATTTCAATCTCTTCCCGCACCGCACGGCGCTGGAGAACGTGATCGAGGCGCCCACCCAGGTGCGCGGTATCCGCAAGGCGGAGGCCGTCGCCCGGGCCGAGGAGCTGCTGGACCGGGTGGGTCTGGCCGCCAAGCGCAATGCCTATCCGGCGCAGCTCTCCGGCGGCCAGCAGCAGCGGGTGGCGATCGCGCGGGCGCTGGCGATGGACCCGAAACTGATGCTGTTCGACGAGCCGACCTCGGCGCTGGACCCGGAGCTGGTCGGCGAGGTGCTCACCGTCATGCGTGAGCTGGCCGATTCCGGCATGACCATGGTGGTGGTGACCCACGAGATGGGCTTCGCCCGCGAGGTCGCCGACGAGCTGGTGTTCATGGACGGCGGGGTGGTCGTGGAGGCCGGTCCGCCGCGCGAGGTGCTCGCGAATCCGCGGGAGGAGCGGACCAAGACGTTCCTGTCGCGGCTGCTCTGAGCGGTTCAGGCGGGCTGGTCACCGAGGAGTTCGAGCGAGACCTGGGCGTGCGCGATGCGGCGGATCGCGGCCAGCGCGGTGTCGCCCAGGACGGTCAGGACGACGACGGCGTCGACGATGTCCTCGCGGCCGCCCGCCGCGAAGGCATCGGCCACATCGCGCTCGGCGATCACCCGCGCGCTGTCGAAATAGGTGGGCAGGACGGTGGTGCCCCAGTCGGGGTAGCCGAGCTGGGCCATCCGGACCAGGACCGAGGTGAGGGTGTCGATGGCCTCGGGGCTGGGTTTGCTGTCCCAACCGCGCCGGGTCATCTCCGCGTGCACGACGGCGGCGGCGCGATCCCACTCGGCGTCCGGCGCCGGGGGCGGCGGGCCTGCGATGCTGCCCTGGACCACGCCGAGCAGGCTGAACAGCGGCAGGTCGGGGGAGTCGACGGCGGCCAGCACCTCGCCGACGGTGGCCACCGGTAGGCCGCCGACCTCGATGAGCGCGCGCACCAGCCGCAGCCTGCGCAGGTGCTCCCCGCCGTAGCTGGCCTGATTGGGGCCGGTGCGTTCGCCCGGGGGCAGCAGGCCCTCGCGCAGGTAGTACTTGATCGTCGCCAGGGCGATGCCGCTGCGCTCGCTCAACTCCGAAATCCGCACGCTGACCTCCGTTTTCGGCGGGCACCCTTGCCCGCCGCCGACTTAGTGGATAGTCTAACTATCCATAACGGATAGTAGAACTATCTATCACTGGGAGACTCGTCATGTCGGTCCTGTCCACCGCCGCGCTGCCTCGCCCGCGCGCTCGCCTCCATCGCCCCCTGCTGTATTTCGCCGCGGCCAATGCCGTGCTGACCGTGGTAGCCGTGGTCGGGATGCTCGTCGACGATCGCGTCGTCGCCGGGTCGGCCGCCTGGTTCAAGCCCACCAAGTTCGCGCTCTCGTTCCTGCTCTACAGCGTGGCGCTGGCCTGGCTGATCTCCTTGCGGCCCAAGGCATCCCGGCTGACCTGGTGGATGTCGACCGTCATCGTGGTCGCCGGGGTGGTCGAGCAGGCGATCATCGTCGGCCAGGTGGTGCGCGGCACGCGCAGCCACTTCAACACCACCACCGCGTTCGATGCCACACTCTGGGTGATCATGGGCGCGACCATCGTCGTGCTGTTCCTGGCGACGCTGGTGGTCGGGATCCAGCTGGCGATAACCCGTATCGGTGATGTCGCCGTCACCTGGTCGATCCGGCTCGGTATCGCGATCACGCTGGTCGGGCTGGGTCTGGGGCAGTTGATGCCGGGGCGCGAATCCGGGGTCGAGGGGATCGCGGGCGCGCACACCGTCGGCGCGCCCGACGGCACGCCGGGGATGCCGGTGACCGGCTGGAGTACCACCGACGGTGACCTGCGCATCCCGCACTTCTTCGGGATGCACGCGCTGCAGCTGTTGCCGTTGTTCGCCGCGCTGCTGGTGGTGCTGGCGCCGCGGCTGCCGATCCTGGGTGCGCTGCGGGTGCGGCTGGGTCTGGTGCTCACGGCCTCGGCGGCCTATGCCGCGGTACTGGCACTGGTCACCTGGCAGGCGCTGCGGGGTCAGCCGCTCGTGCATCCCGATCAGGCCACGCTCACCGCGGCGGCCGCGATCGGCGTGGGAATCGTTGTCGGCGTGGGAATCTCGGTCGCGAGCGCGGCCGGTGTGCGGAAGGTGGCGGTGGCATGAGCACCCTGTTCGATCTGTCGTTCTCCGTGACTGTCCCGTTCTGGGCGTTGATGATCTTCGCGCCGACCTGGCGGTGGACCCGGGTGATCGCCGGGTCGCCGTGGATCGTGCTGGCGCCCTTGACGATCTGGGCGATCGTGACCGTGCCGGTGCTCGGCACGCTGTGGGCGCTGGTGACCGCGCCGTCGCTGGCGGCGATCACCGACGCGGCCGCCGACCCGGCGATCCTGACGGCGCTGTGGGCGCAGATCCTGGCGTGGGACCTGTTCCTCGGGCGGTGGGTCTATCTCGACAGCCGGGAGCGGGAGATCTCGCCGTGGCTGATGGGTCCGGTACTGGTGGGGACGATTCTGTTGTCGCCCTTGGTGTTTCCGGTTTACCTGGTGCTGCGGGAGGTCGCCGGGCGCGGGTCCAGGGACCGGGAAGTCGCGACGGTGGCGTGAGCGGGTGCCGCGTCGCGGGGTCGCGGCACCCGGGCGGTCAGTGCTCGTCGACCGCGGTGGCGCGCGAGACCGTCTCCCAGGTGGTGACGTCGCCGCGCACCGCGTCGAGATGCCCGAGGACCGCGTCCACCGCGTCGGCGCCCAGCGGCTGGCGCAGCGGCGGCTTCGCCGCGGCCGGGGCCGCGCGGATCGCCGCGGCGGCCTTGGCCGGGTCGCCCGCCTGGCTGCCGTCGCCGCCGGACACCATGGCCCGAGTACGGCGTCGGAGCCGCCGAGGCTGTGGATCGGATCGCGCGTCGACGTCATGGCATCGCGGACAGGCCCGTGTGGCCGCCGAGTGCGATACGTAGTTGCCCGAGAAGGACATTCGCGGCCGGGCGGCCCGATCGGTCGGCGCGCCAGGCGAGGGCGAGGCGGCCGGTGATCCGGGGTTCGACGATGGTGAGGACGCGGATGTCGGCGGGGACGGCGTCGCCGAGGGCGGGGACCACGGCGGTGCCGAGGCCGCTGGCGGCCAGGCGTAGCAGCAGGGCGGGAGCGGCGGCCTCGAACGTCACATTCGGGGTGAAACCCGCTGCGGCGCAGGTGCGTTCGAAGATGCCGCGCAGACCGGTGCCGCGGGGGAGGCAGCTGAGTCGCCGATCGGCGAGTGCGGCGAGGGTGATGGTGTCGGCGGGGCCCGGCGCGTCCCGGGCGACGGCGGCCACCAGCGGGGTCTCCAGGATGACGTCGACCTCGATGCCAGGGCGCGGTGGCGCGCCGGTGAGACCGACCAGGGCGATATCGAGGTCGTCGCGGTCGAGGGCGTCGAGCATGTTCTCGGCGGTGTCCTCGGTGAGGCTGATCCCGACCCGCGGGTGATCGTGGTGGAATTCCGCGAGCACGCGGGCGATGTCGAATTCCTCGGTGGCGGCCCCCGAGATGACGCCCAGCCGGACGTGGCCGCGCAACAGCCCGGTGAACTCCTGCACCGTGGCGGTGATCCGGTCCGTGGCGGCCAGCGCGGCCCGGGCGTGGTCGAGGACGGCGAGGCCGACCTCGGTCGGGGTGACAGTGCGGGCGCCCCGATCCAGCAGGCGCTGGCCGAGCTCGCGTTCGAGCTGCCGGATCTGCGCGCTGAGCCCGGGCTGGGTGAGGTGCAGGCGCTCGGCAGCCCGGGTGAAGCCGCCCTCGTCGACGACGGTCACGAAGTACCGCAGCTGGCGCAATTCCATAACAGTCGATTATAGGAACGAGAAGAACTATCTGTTGTACTTCTCGATCGTTCGCGCGCAGGGTGGAGTCATGACCGAGAACGCAGCGCAGACTGTCGACACACCCCGCACCACCGGACCGGTGTTCCGTCCCGGCGACACCGGATACGCCGAGGAGATCGCGGGCTTCCAGACCGCCTACACCCATCGCCCCGCCCTCGTGGTCGGCGCGGTCACCGCCGAGGACGTCCGGGCCGCGGTGGAATACGCGGCGCGGCACCGGCTTCCGGTCGCGGTGCAGGCCACCGGGCACGGCCTGTCGGTGGCCGCCGACACCGGAGTGCTCATCACGACCAGGCGGATGGACACCGTCACCGTGGATCCGGTCGCCCGCACCGCGCGGATCGGAGCGGGGGTGCGGGCGGGCGCGCT
The DNA here is from genome assembly GCF_037034205.1 of Nocardia sp. SSK8. NCBI lineage: Bacteria > Bacillati > Actinomycetota > Actinomycetes > Mycobacteriales > Nocardiaceae > Nocardia > Nocardia sp. SSK8. The sequence goes on along the minus strand of NZ_JBAGKD010000013.1, from coordinate 89,717 downwards.
CGTCGAGGCCGCCGCCGCGCACGGGCTGGCCCCGCTGAACGGGTCGTCGCTGTCGGTCGGGGTCGTCGGGTACCTGCTCGGTGGCGGGCTCGGTCTGCTGGCACGCGAATTCGGTTATGCCGCAGATCATGTGCGCGCGATCGAGCTGGTGACCGCCGACGGCCGGATGCGCACGCTGGTGCCCGGCGACGCACTGTTCGGCGCCGTCCTCGGCACCGGCGGCAATTTCGGCGTGGTGACCGGTGTGGAGCTCGATCTGGTGCCGGTCACCGAGATCTACGGCGGGCAGCTGATCTTCGCCACCGACCTGGTCGACACCGCCCTCGAGACCTGGCGGCGGTGGACCGCCACGCTGCCGGACACGCTCACCTCCACCGTGGCTGTGCTGACCTACCCCGATATCCCGGCGCTGCCCGAGCCGGTGCGCGGCAAGCACCTCGCCTCGATCCGCATCGCCTTCCACGGCACCGCCGAGGACGGGGAGCGCCTGGTGGCGCCGCTGCGCGCGATCGGTGACCGGCTGCGCGACGACCTGCGCGACATGCCCTACACCGAATCGCACACCATCCACAGCGACCCCGACTTCCCGCACGCGTACGCGGCGACCAACGCGCTGCTGGCCGAGCTGTCCCCGGCGGGCCTGGCCGCCCTGCGCGCGCTCACCGCGCCCGGCGGCCCGGTGGACGCGGTCGTCGACATCCGCCACCTCGGCGGCGCCCTGCGTCACGGCGGCGGCGCGATCGACCATCGCGCGGCCGCCTACCTCGTGCGCGTGATCACCGGCGCCGACGGCGACGCCGAACCGGCCGCGCTCACGGCCGTGCGGGAAGCGCTGGCGCCGTGGACGATCGGGCACAGCCCGAATTTCCTCTACGGCGCGGGCGCCGCCGCGACCGCCGCGCAGACCGCCGCCGGATACACGCCGCCGACCCTGCGCGGGCTGGCCGAACTCAAGCGGATCCACGACCCGCGCAACATGTTCCGCTTCAACCGCAATATCGCCCCGGCCTGACGTCTGGAATGTCCGATCTTGCCGATGGCGGGGATATCTACTATCTTGGTGATATCACTCAGATATCGGGAGGATGTCATGGAGCTGCGGACCGCATTCCGCGTCAACGGATTCGTCGTTTTGCTGGGGTGGCTGGTACTCACCCTCGCCTTCGCCGCGGCCGCGGTGGTCGCGTTCATCGCCGCCACCCAGCACGACGGCGGGGCGGTGGCCTGGGTCGGCGCGGGACTGGCCACCCTGGCGACGCTCGTCGTGCTGCTGCTCGGCACGGGGCTGACCATCGTGAACCCCAACGAGGCCAAGGTCGTCACCTTCTTCGGCCGCTACATCGGCTCGGTCAGTGAGCCCGGCTTCTTCTCGGTGGTTCCGCTGGCGGACCGCAAGTCGATCTCGCTGCGTGTGCGCAACTTCGAGACCCAGAAGCTGAAGGTCAACGACGCCGACGGCAACCCGGTCGAGATCGCCGCGGTGGTCGTCTACAAGGTGGTCGACAGCTTCAAGGCGGCCTTCGCGGTGGACGACTACGAGGAATACGTCGAGACCCAGTCCGAGGCGGCGGTGCGGCACCTGGCCACCACCCACCCCTACGACGCGCACGACGACGACCGCACCAGCCTGCGCGACGGCGCCGAGGTGGCCGAGGAACTGACCGTGGAGCTGCGGGAACGCACGCTCACCGCCGGTATCGAGGTGATCGAGGCCCGCATCACCCACCTCGCCTACGCCCCCGAGATCGCCCAGGCGATGCTGGTCCGGCAGCAGGCCGCCCAGGTCGTCGCCGCCCGCACGCACATCGTCGAGGGCGCGGTGGGCATGGTCGGCCTGGCCCTGGACCGGCTCGCCGAGGCGGGCACCGTCGAACTCGACGAGGAACGCAAGGCCGCCATGGTCTCCAACCTGCTGGTCGTCCTCTGCGGTGACCGCGCGACCCAGCCGGTCGTCAACACCGGGTCCCTCTACGCCTGAGGTCCCCCATGACGGCGCAGAAGAAGGAACCCAAGAAGGTCCTGCTGCGGCTCGATCCGGCCGTCCACGAGGCACTCGCCAAGTGGGCGGCCGACGATCTGCGCAGCGTCAACTCCCAGATCGAATACGCCCTGCGCCTTGCCCTGGAACAGGCGGGCCGCAAACCCAAGCGCGACTGACACGCACCCCCACGAACGCAGGGCGCCCACCGGATTCGGGACTCGCCGGTAAATTGTCCCGGTGCCCATCTCGTTCGACATTCCTGGAATGCAGCAGTTGGACAACACGACCTGGGGGAATCCGGCCACTCGTGATGTCGTCGCGTTGACCTATGTCAACGGCAGGCCCGATCTGCCTGCGCGCCTGCACGATCTGCGGCGGCTGCGCAAGCGGCTGGCCGAACACCATGCCCGCACCGGCTGCCTGATCGAGGCGTTCGTGGTGTGGGTCGACGATCTGCCCGCGCTGCTGCGGGTGGAGAAGACCCGGACCCCGGGACCGCGCGGCGCGCTCGTGTTCGCCGCCTCGATCGTGGTGCCCAAGGACCGGTGCTCGGCGGTGTTCCAGATCATCTGCCCGGAGACCGGGGTGCCCGGGGCGCGCGAGACCGCGATCGGCGCGCAGGTGCCTCGTTCCGAGATGTGCCCGCCGCACCCGTACGCGCCGGGACTGCGCGGCGCGCTGCCGTTCCTGCTCTCCGACGACGTCCGCTTCGACCCGGTCTTCCCGGACCACGCGCTGACCCGGGCCCGCCGCTGGATCGCCGAGACCGTGCCGCAGGTCCGGGTCGATCCCTCGTTCGCGGCGCTGCCGGAGTTCTAGGCGGGCTTCTCGGCGACGAAGATCGCGGTGCCGGGGAAGATCTCCCCGCGCAGCGGCGACCACTGGCCCCACTCGCGGTCGAGCCATTCCGGCCAGTCCGGTTCGACGATGTCGAGCAGGGTCAGCCCGGCGCCGACGATCTCGCGCACGCGGTCCCCGATGGTGCGGTGGTGCTCCACATAGGTGGGCACGCCGTCGCCGTCGACCTCCACATAGGGCGTCCGGTCGAAATAGGGGATCCGGGCGATGAGGCCCTCCACGCCCGGATCGTCGGGGAAGATCCAGCGCATCGGGTGGTTCACCGAGAACACCCAGCGCCCGCCGGGCCGCAGCACCCGGGCGACCTCGCGCATCACCAGCGCCGAATCGGCCACGAACGGCACCCCGCCGAACGCCGAGCAGGCCAGGTCGAAGGACGCGTCGGCGAAGGGCAGCGCCTCGGCGCCCGCCTGCACCAGCGGCACCCGCGGACCGCCCGCGGCCATCGCCGCCAGCCCGCGCTCGAGCATGCCCATCGACAGATCCAGCCCGACCGGATGCGCGCCCTGGCCCGCCAGCCAGCGCGAACACGGCGCCGACCCGCAGCCGATCTCGAGCACCGACTTGCCCGCCACGTCGCCGAGGAACCGCATATCGCCCTCGTGCAGGCCCTCGGGACACCACACGAACTCGCCGCCGGGCGAGTCCACGCCGAGGAACTCCGCGTGCGTCTGGTGATACTGGTCGGCGTCGGCGTCCCACCAGCGCCTGCTCGCGCGTTCGCTGGCGGCCGAACCGATCTTGGTTCGGGTGGTCGCGGTGGTTCCCAGCAGCGCGTTGGCCTGCGCGTGGCGTTCGTCGTCGGACACGCCGAACAGGGTATCGGCGTGGTGCGGGGGGTGGTTTGCCCGGCTCGGCGGGGGTCGCGTACGCTGAGGCACGCGAGTGTCTTTCGAGGGGCCTGTAGGCGCGCGAGTCGCGTGGGTACAGTATCCGATGACGGAGCCACCCGTGCTGAGTTCGATCATCGGCAACTGTGGCGGTCCGTGCGATACTTCTTCAGTATCCTTCGTCGCCTCGTCGCGGTGATCTCGCAGCGTACCGAAAGTTCCAATGTCCGCAACCGACCACAATCCGTCCGGAGCAAATCCACATATGCCCACCACCGTCACCTCGCCGCAGGTAGCCGTCAACGACATCGGCTCCGCCGAGGACTTCCTCGCCGCCATCGACGCCACGATCAAGTACTTCAACGATGGTGACATCGTCGAGGGCACCATCGTCAAGGTCGATCGCGACGAGGTCCTGCTCGACATCGGTTACAAGACCGAAGGCGTCATCCCCTCCCGCGAACTCTCCATCAAGCACGATGTCGACCCGAACGAGGTCGTTTCCGTGGGTGATGAGGTCGAGGCCCTGGTTCTCACCAAGGAGGACAAGGAAGGCCGCCTGATCCTGTCGAAGAAGCGGGCGCAGTACGAGCGCGCGTGGGGCACGATCGAGGAGCTCAAGGAGAAGGACGAGGCCGTCAAGGGCACCGTCATCGAGGTCGTCAAGGGCGGCCTGATCCTCGACATCGGCCTCCGTGGCTTCCTGCCCGCCTCGCTCGTCGAGATGCGTCGCGTCCGCGACCTCCAGCCGTACGTCGGCAAGGAGATCGAGGCCAAGATCATCGAGCTCGACAAGAACCGCAACAACGTGGTTCTCTCGCGTCGCGCCTGGCTGGAGCAGACCCAGTCCGAGGTCCGCAGCGAGTTCCTGCACCAGCTGCAGAAGGGCCAGGTCCGCAAGGGTGTGGTCTCCTCGATCGTCAACTTCGGTGCCTTCGTGGACCTGGGTGGCGTCGACGGCCTGGTGCACGTCTCCGAGCTGTCCTGGAAGCACATCGACCACCCGTCCGAGGTCGTCGAGGTCGGCAACGAGGTCACCGTCGAGGTTCTCGACGTCGACCTGGACCGCGAGCGCGTCTCCCTCTCGCTCAAGGCCACCCAGGAAGACCCGTGGCGTCAGTTCGCCCGCACCCACGCGATCGGTCAGATCGTGCCGGGCAAGGTCACCAAGCTGGTTCCGTTCGGTGCGTTCGTGCGCGTCGAAGAGGGCATCGAGGGCCTGGTGCACATCTCCGAGCTGGCCGAGCGCCACGTCGAGGTCCCGGACCAGGTCGTTGCCGTCGGCGACGACGCGATGGTGAAGGTCATCGACATCGACCTGGAGCGTCGCCGGATCTCGCTGTCGCTGAAGCAGGCGAACGAGGACTACCACGCCGAGTTCGACCCGTCGAAGTACGGCATGGCCGACAGCTACGACGACGCGGGCAACTACATCTTCCCCGAAGGCTTCGACCCCGACACCAACGAGTGGCTCGAGGGCTTCGACAAGCAGCGCGAAGAGTGGGAAGGCCGCTACGCCGAGGCCGAGCGTCGCCACAAGATGCACACCGCGCAGATGGAGAAGATGGCGGCCGACGCCGCCGCCGAGGCCGCCAACGGCGGTGCCACCTCGGGCAACTACTCCTCCGAGAGCGGCTCGCAGGCCTCCTCCGGCCAGACCGAGTCCGCCGGCGGTTCGCTCGCCAGCGATGCCCAGCTCGCGGCTCTGCGGGAGAAGCTCTCCGGCAACGCCTGATTCGGGTAGAAGCTACACACCGAAGGCCCTGGTCCATCCGGACCGGGGCCTTCGGCCTTTTCCCGGGGAGTATCGTTCGCGCCGATCGCAGCATCCCTCCGGACAAAGGTGTTGGCGTTGACGATGAGTTCCGGTCCCTTCGCTGGTCTGAACCGGCGGCAGTTCCTCGCCAAGGCGATGGCCGCCGGCGCGGTGGGAACCCTTGCCACCTGGGCGAATCCGATCATCGACCGGGCCTTCGCCGCCGATCCGGTCGGAATGGGCGGGCTCGGCGACATCGAGCATGTCGTGCTGCTCATGCAGGAGAACCGTTCCTTCGACCACTATTTCGGCACCCTGTCCGGGGTGCGCGGCTTCGGTGAGGCGTCCACGACCTGGCGCCAGTACGGCTGGTCGCCCGGAATCGGGCCCACCGCAGACGGTTTCGTGGAACCGTTCCGGCTCGACACCACCGCGGGCGCCACTCTCGACGGCGAGTGCGTCAACGATCCCGACCACTCCTGGCCCGGTATGCACCAGGCCTTCGCCGACGGCCGCAACGACGGCTGGATGCCGATGTCGGTGGCCTCGGTGGGCCCGGCCAACGCGCCCGCGGCCATGGGTTACTACCTGCCCGAGGACATTCCGATCCACACCGGGCTCGCCGACGCGTTCACCCTCTGCGACAACTACCACTGCTCGGTCCTCGGCCCGACCGACCCCAACCGGCTGTACTGGATCAGCGCGACCCTCGATCCGGACGGGCTGGCGGGCGGTCCGCTGGTGGAGACGCCGCTGCTGATCCCCAAGAACGTCTACAGCTGGCGCACCTACCCGGAGAACCTGTCCGAGGCCGGGGTGAGCTGGAAGATCTACAGCAATCGCGATGTCGGCCCGGCCTCGTCGATGATCCTGGACGGGATGCTGGGCTGCTTCACCCAGGCCGCCGATCCCGGCTCCGACCTCGCGCGCCGGGGCATCGTGCCGGTGTACCCCAACGACTTCCAGGCCGATGTCGCCGCGGGTACCCTGCCCGCCGTGTCCTGGGTGGTGCCCTCGGTCCTGCACTGCGAACATCCCGCGCTGCCCGCCGCCTTCGGCGCGGTCGGGATCGTGCAGCTGCTCGACATCCTCACCTCGAATCCGGCGGTGTGGGAGAAGACCGCGCTGATCATCAGCTACGACGAGAACGGCGGCTTCTTCGACCACGTCACCCCGCCGACCCCGCCGCCGGGGACGCCGGGTGAGTTCCTGACCGTGCCGCTGGACCGGGTGCCCGCCGCGGGCGGCATCGCCGGACCGATCGGGCTCGGCTACCGGGTGCCGTGCCTGGTGATCTCGCCCTACAGCCGGGGCGGGCTGGTCGCGACGGAGACCTTCGACCACACCTCGCAATTGCGGCTGCTGGAGACCCGTTTCGGTGTCGACGTCCCGAATCTCACGGCCTGGCGGCGCCGGGTCACCGGGGACATGACCTCGACCTTCGACTTCGCCGCCGCGCCCGACGCCGCACGCCCGGTGCTGCCGGACCCCCAGCCCAAGGCCGACGCCGCGGCGGCGCAGTGCGGGCCGAATATCGCGGCGGGGACGCTCGGGCACGGTGCGCCGTATCCGGTGCCGCCCAATGCCATGCCCGGTCAGCGGCCGGGGACGCGGCGCGCGCCGAGCGGTCCGGTGGCGATGTGACCTCAGCTCGCGGCGGCGGGAACCCAGTAGACGGTGGCCATGCTGGGCCGCTTGCGCATCGCGGCGAAACTGTGTCTGGCGGGGGAGAGCAGCGCGGACAACCACGAGCGCCGGTATTCGGCCAGACTCGCGGCGACGGCGGGGAATTCGACGCAGTGCACGCCCCCCGGCATACCCAGACGGTGGCGAGCCCCCCGCTGGTCTTTGCTGCTCATGATCATCCTTCGTCTCGCTGATACGGCCTTCCGCCTGCGCGAACAGTAGTCGACCCGACGCGCCCGGCCGCGGATTTCGTGTCGTGGCGCTCGGGCGTGTCGAGATGCGAGACTGGGCCCATGTTGCGGATCGGCCTCACCGGAGGCATGGGAGCAGGAAAGTCCACAGTGGCGCGCACGCTGGTCGAGCTGGGGGCGGTACTCGTCGACTCCGACGCGATCGCCCGCGAGGTCGTCGCCCCCGGCACGCCGGGGCTGGCGGCGCTGGTCGAGGCGTTCGGCGCGGGGATCCTGGCGGCCGACGGCAGCCTGGATCGCCCGGCGCTGGCGGCGGTCGCCTTCGCCGACGACGAGTCACGCAACACCCTCAACGCCATCACCCACCCGCTGGTCGGCGCGCGCACCGCCGAGCTGATCGGCGCCGCGCCCGCCGATGCCGTTGTCGTGCAGGATATTCCGCTGCTCGTCGAGAACGGGCTCGCGCCGCTGATGCAGCTGGTGCTGGTGGTCGGCGCCGAGATCGAGACCCGGCTGCGCAGGCTGGTGGAGCACCGCGGGGTCGCCGAGGCCGACGCGCGGACCCGGATCGCCGCCCAGGCCACCGACGACCAGCGCCACGCCGTCGCCGATGTCTGGCTGGACAACAACGGCGCGCCCGAGGTGGTCGCGGCGCAGGTGCGCGCGCTGTGGGAACAGCGGCTGGTGCCGTTCGAGCGTAATCAGCGCGAGGGCATCCGGGCGCGAGCCGACTACCGGCTGCTGCCCGCCGACCCGGAATGGGCCGCCCAGGCCCGCCGGATCATCGCCCGCCTGCACCTGATCTGCGGCGCGTCGGCGGTCCGCGTCGACCACGTGGGGTCCACCGCTGTGCCGGGGCTGCCCGCCAAGGACATCATCGACATCCAGGTGACCGTGGCCGACATGACCACCGCCGAATCGCTGGCCGGTGCGCTGAACGCGGCCGGGTTCCCGCTCGCCGACGCCGTGACCCACGACAATCCGAAGCCGACGCCGGGCGACTCGTCGGGCACCGACCTGGACCGGTGGGGCAAGCGGCTGCACGGCAGTGCTGATCCGGCGCGTCCGGCGAATATCCATCTGCGCGTACAGGATTCGCCGGGTCAGCGGTTCGCGCTCGACCTGCGCGACTGGCTGCGGGCCGAGCCGGACGCACAGGCGGCCTACCTGGCGGTCAAGCGCGAGGCCGAGCAGGCCGCCGCCGACAAGGCGGGCGAGGCGGCGGGGGAGGCCTACTACGCGGTGAAGGAACCGTGGTTCGACCAGGTCTATCCGGTGGTCACCGAGTGGGCCCGCGTCCGCGCGTGACCCCGATGCCAATCTGTTAAACATCAATGTTTCGGAAACCGGCCGGACGGGTGTGCGCCCTGTGTAAATTGTGCCGGGTCACTACAGGGTGACTCGATTCACAGGGAAGTTGTAGCGCGTATGACAACACAGCATCGTCAGTTCGGCCGGGCGGGCTTCGGTATCACCGCACTCGGCGCCGTCGCGGCCAGCATCGTGCTGGCTGCCCCGCAGGCTTCGGCCTGGGTCGGCAACCTCAATGTGGCGGGCGAGAACCACAAGGTCGGCTGCAGTTACAAGCTGACCGCCTCGGTCGAGGTCGATCGGCTGACCTCGGTGAAGTTCACCGACAACGGCGTGGACATCCCGGGCAGCCCGGTCTCGCCGTCGCTGCTCTCGGGCACCGTGAGCATCACCTGGAAGCCGACCACGGCCGGTCAGCACAAGCTCGAGGCGCGCCAGCTGCTGATCAGCGACTCGATCACGGTCACCGTGGGCGAGGCGGCCGCGACCGGCTCCGCGGGCTGCGGCGGCGGTCTGGCGGATCTGTTGCCCAGCCTGTCGGCGGGCTGATCCACCGCTGTTCTCCCGGCACCGCCGGCGACCTCGCTACCGAGGGTCGCCGGCGGTGCCGTCGTTTCAGCGCCAGGTGATGGTCATCCCGCGCTCGGCCAGCCAGTTCTCCAGGTTGTAGCCGTGGGCGGCGATCCCGTCGATGGCGGCGGTGGCGTGCTCGATGGCGGCCTGGCACTGGGCCGGGGTGAGCTGACCGCCGGTGTTGGCGGCGAGTAGCTCGTCGATGTCGACCAGGCGCACGTCACGGCCGGTGCGGACCAGAACGTCGAGGTAGTGATCGATCGAGCGCCACAGGGTGGGCGACTCCCGGGTGAACTCGCCGATATCGACGTAGATGTCCTGCCACTGCTCGACGCCGGGGTTGTAGCCGAACACGGTCGCGCGCAGCGACAGCTCGGGCACGATCCAGGACTCGAGGTAGTGGAAGTTGGGATGGTCGGAGTGGCGGGCCATGTAGAGGCCCCACGGCTCCTCCCGGTAGACCTCCACCGGCCGGACGAACCCCTTGGGATCGGTGTTCGTCCGCGCCGCGATGTCGAAGTACTCGACCTTGGGTGGGTGCACATGCACGGTGGAAGCCTGCGTCATGATCGCAGAATCTACCGTCGCGCCGGGGCGGGCGCGCGCGGACTCACATCCAGGTCAGCGTGATCCCGCGGGTGCCCAGCCACTGTTCGACATCGTGGTCCTGGGCGGCGAGACCGTCGAGCACCGCGGCCGCGTGCTCGAAGGCGCGGTCGGCCTCGGCCGTGCCGACATGGCCCGCGGCGTGCGCGGCGAGCAGGGCACCGGCCCCGCGCAGGCTCGACGAGCGGCCGCGGCGCACCGCGACATCGAGCAGATAGTCGGTGGCCTTCCAGCGCTTGGGCCCGACCTGGGTGATCTCGACGATGTCGAGGACATAGTCGTGGCTGCGGTGGTGACCCGGGCGATCGTGCTCGATGGTGATCCGGATCGAGGGCTCCGGCAGCAGCCAGGACTCCTCGTAGCGGCCGCGGGCCCGGTCGGGCGTGCGGGCCAGGTAGATGCCCCAGGGCTGGGTCTCGTACCGGTCGACCGGGCGGATATAGCCCTTGGTGTCGGTGGCGGTGAGCTCGGCCAGGTCGAAGAACTCGACCCGCGGGCGTTCGGCGGGCGGCGCGGCTCGCTGCGGGGGCGGGGGTTGCGGGCCGCGGATTTCGCGCGCGAAGTAACCCGCGAATCCGGTGACCGCCGGAGCCGCGACGAGCAGGGGAAGCAGAGCGCTCATGGCCTTGTCCTTCACCACGTGCCGATGATCAATTCAGCGTACGCCTGGATCGGGGCCCGTGCCGGGCGTGTCGCCGAGCCGCGCGATCGAATGCCCTTGGTACATGGGACTTTTCGGGCAGATCGGGGATGCTCGGGATTTGCCGGTGCGCGCGGGCGGTGAGGCGCCCTCGCCGCCGGTCGTGAAAGTTGTCGGTGGTCGGGCCTAACCTGGTGTGCATGGCATTCGCAACCGAGATTCCGGCGGAAGGGTACGAGGAACGGGGGCACCCGCTCGCGCATTCCGAGCACCGGCCAGTCGGCACGATCGAGCGCGCCGGGGGGCGCTTCGAGGTGGTCAGCGAGCACAAACCCGCAGGTGACCAGCCCGCGGCCATCGCCGAGCTGGAGCGGCGCGTCACCGCGGGCGAGAAAGACGTGGTGCTGCTCGGCGCCACCGGCACCGGCAAGTCGGCCACCACGGCCTGGCTGATCGAGAAGCTGCAGCGGCCCACCCTGGTGATGGCGCCGAACAAGACCCTCGCCGCCCAGCTGGCCAACGAGCTGCGCGAGATGCTCCCGCACAACGCGGTGGAGTACTTCGTCTCGTACTACGACTACTACCAGCCCGAGGCCTATATCGCGCAGACCGATACCTACATCGAGAAGGACAGCTCGATCAACGACGACGTCGAGCGGCTGCGGCACTCGGCCACCTCGAGCCTGCTCTCGCGCCGCGACGTGGTGGTGGTTGCCTCGGTGTCGTGCATCTACGGCCTGGGTACGCCACAGTCCTATCTGGACCGGTCGGTGCAGCTCGAGGTGGGTGGCGAGGTCGATCGCGACGCGCTGCTGCGGCTGCTGGTCGACGTGCAGTACACCCGCAACGACATGGCCTTCACCCGCGGCACCTTCCGGGTGCGCGGCGACACCGTCGAGATCATCCCCTCCTACGAGGAGCTCGCGGTACGCATCGAGTTCTTCGGCGACGAGATCGAGGCGCTCTACTATCTGCACCCGCTCACCGGCGATGTGGTCCGCCAGGTCGACTCGCTGCGGATCTTCCCGGCCACCCACTACGTGGCGGGTCCGGAGCGGATGAACCGCGCGGTCGCCGATATCGAGGCCGAGCTGGCCGAGCGGCTGGCCGAGCTGGAGAAGCAGGGCAAGCTGCTCGAGGCGCAGCGGTTGCGCATGCGCACCGAATACGACCTGGAGATGATCCGTCAGGTGGGCTTCTGCTCCGGCATCGAGAACTACTCGCGTCATATCGACGGCCGTCCGGCGGGCTCGGCGCCTGCCACCCTGCTCGACTACTTCCCCGACGATTTCCTGCTGGTGATCGACGAATCGCACGTCACCGTGCCGCAGATCGGCGGCATGTTCGAAGGCGATATGTCGCGCAAGCGCAATCTCGTCGAGTTCGGTTTCCGGCTGCCCTCCGCGGTCGACAACCGGCCGCTGACCTGGGAGGAGTTCGCCGACCGGATCGGGCAGGCGGTCTACCTGTCGGCGACGCCGGGCCCCTACGAGCTCGGGCAGGTCGGCGGTGAGGTGGTCGAGCAGGTGATCCGCCCGACCGGCCTGGTCGACCCGCGGGTGGTGGTGAAGCCCACCAAGGGCCAGATCGACGATCTGGTGCACGAGATCCGCGGCCGCACCGAGCGCGATGAGCGGGTGCTGGTCACCACTTTGACCAAGAAGATGGCCGAGGACCTCACCGACTATCTGCTCGGCCTGGGCGTACGGGTGCGCTACCTGCACTCCGAGATCGACACCCTGCGCCGCGTCGAGCTGCTGCGCCAGTTACGGCTGGGCGAATACGACGTGCTCGTCGGCATCAACCTGCTGCGCGAGGGTCTCGACCTGCCCGAGGTGTCGCTGGTCGCCATTCTCGACGCCGACAAGGAGGGCTTCCTGCGGTCGAGCACCAGCCTCATCCAGACCATCGGCCGCGCGGCGCGCAATGTCTCCGGCGAAGTGCACATGTACGCCGACAAGATCACCGACTCGATGCGCCACGCCATCGACGAGACCGATCGCCGCCGCGCCAAGCAGGTCGCCTACAACGAGGCCAACGGCATCGACCCGCAACCGCTGCGCAAGAAGATCGCCGACATCCTCGACCAGGTGTATCAGGAGGCCGAGGACGAGGTCGCCGTCGGCGGCTCGGGCCGCAATGCCAGCCGCGGCCGCCGCGCCCAGGGCGAGCCCGGCCGCGCGGTGAGCGCCGGGGTCTACGCCGAACGCGACGTGAAGTCCATGCCGCGCGCCGAACTGGCCGATCTGGTCACCGAGCTCACCGCGCAGATGATGAACGCCGCCCGCGAACTCCAGTTCGAGCTGGCGGGGCGCTTACGCGATGAGATCGCCGATCTGAAGAAGGAGCTACGCGGCATGGACGCCGCGGGGATCAGCTAGGCGCCAGCGGTGGCTGCCCTTCCGCCGCGCGAGCGACGACCACGGGTTCTCGGCCGCCTCGCCTCCGAGTGGCGAGACGTAACGCCGAAGGCGGAGTATCGCCACTCGGAGGCGAGGCCCCCAGGGCCGAGAACCCCGCGGCGCCAGCCGCCTATGTCACTGCTTCATCCATTCGGCGATGCGGCGGTCGGCTTCCTCGCGGGAGACCTCCTCCACCCGGGTGATCACCGCCCAGCGGTGGCCGAAGGGGTCGATGACCACGCCGAAGCGTTCGCCGTTGACGAAGGTCTGCGGTTCCTCGGCGGTGCGGGCTCCGTGTTCGATCGCGCGGGCCACGACCGTGTCGACGTCGGGGCAGTAGTGCACGATCGAGGTGTGCACCCAGTCCTGGGGTGCCTGGACATTGTTCTCCGGGATCGGCATGCCCAGTTGCAGGGTGGAGTCGCCGATGAGCAGTTCGGCGTGGGCGGGCTGGCCGTCGGGGCGGTCGGCGCGGCTGAGCAGTTTCGCGCCGAACACGGCGGTGTAGAAGTCGATGGCCGCGTTGCCGTCGGGTACGGCCAGGAAACAGGTGATGGAGTGGTAGCCCTCGGGAATGGGCGCAACGGTGTCGGTCATGTCCTCGATCTTGGTCGGCCCGCGCGCGGGGGTCTTGTAAGAACGCGACAGCCCGGCCCGCGAGGTCGCTGTGTCCGGTGAGCGGCGGGAATCCGGTGATGTGCGCGGCATTCTGCATCCGGGGGAGCAGGCCCGGCATCGCCGCCTGACCCGGCTGACGGTCGGGCCCGCGCTGTCCGCGTTCGCCGATCGGTACTGGGTGGTGCGCTGGGATCTGCGTGGTCGCCCGGCCTATCGGGCCGAGGTGCTGTCGTTTCCGTGCGTGAATGTCACCTTCGAACGCAGCGACCTGCGCACGGGCGGTTTCGTCAACGGGGTGTGCACCACCAAGTACGTGCGGGAGCTCAGCGGCGAGGGTGAGACCTTCGGTATCCGTTTCACTCCGGGTGGTTTCGGTGCCTTCACGGGCATGGATGTCGGTGTGCTGCGCGATGATTCGGCCCCGCTCGCCGAGGTACTCCCGGCCGCGGCGGGGCTGGCCGAGCGGGTGCTGGCCGAGCCCTCCGACGAGCGCAGGTGCGGGCTGATCGAGGAGTTCTTCGCGGGCCGGGGCCGTGCGGGCGATCCGCATTTCGCGCTGGTCTCGCGCATCGTCACGGCGATGGCCGAGGATCCGGATCTCACCCGGGTCGATCAGGTGACCGCGCGGTTCGGGGTTCCGGTCCGGACCCTGCAGCGGTTGTTCCGGCGCTATGTGGGCGCCGGACCGAAATGGGTGCTGTGCCGTTTCCGGTTGCAGGACGCCGCCGACCGGCTCGCGCGCGGCGACCGGGTGGACCTGGCCGAACTGGCTACCGATCTCGGCTATTTCGATCAGGCGCATTTCACGCGCGAGTTCACCGCGGAGATCGGGATGGCGCCGTCGGAATACGCGCGCGCGGCGTCGCCGGGCCAGTCTGTGGCACGCTGATCGCGCCGTCCAGCCCCTATTTCCGACGGGTCTGAAATATTCTTATTTCACGTTAGTGTCTGCGCACGCGCAGCGTTCGCTGTCGCGTGGAGAAGTGAGGACAGCAACGGTGACATCGACTTTCCGCCGAATTCCCCGCCCGGCCCTGCTCGGTGCGGCCTGCGCGACCGCGATGACGGCCGCGGTCTTGCTCGCCCCGCACGCGGGCGCCGACGACGAACAGCGGGTCGCCGCCGAGGGCACCGAGCATCGGGCCGGGTGTTCCTATCAGCTCACCGCCGTCAACGTGGTCGGCTACAGCAGCGGCGATTCCGGCGCCACCGTCACCTTCTTCGACGACGGTCAGGTGATCGCGGCCGTGCGGGTGCCCACGATCGGCTCGACCACCACGACCTGGCACCCGGCCTCGGCGGGCGAGCATCTGCTCACCGCGAAGGTTGACAGCATCACCACGCGCTGGATCACCCCCGCCACGGTGACCGTCGAACCGAGCACCGGCAGCGGCAGTGCCGCGTGCGGATTGCCGAGTTTCTCCGGGTGATGTGAGGAAAGTCCCAGCCGCGCAGCGGCATTGAATCCGTTGTGATGGACCACAGTTTCGCGCGCCCGGTCTGTGATCGCCGCAGGTGGCTGTTCGCGAGTGTCGCGAAGGCCACCGCACCAGGGCGGACGCCGGTCAACACTCCCGGTGTGATCTGTTGCGATTTCTGATAAATCGCCCTGTTTTGGCGTTAGGGTCGACCCAATTGCCGCGCCGATGCTCGATTCCCGGGTGGTTCGGTGCCGGCGCCGACCAAGTTGGAGGAGAGATGACCGCCTACCGGACCATTGTCGTCGGTACAGATGGCTCGGACTCGTCGTACGTCGCAGTGGAGAAGGCCGCCGCCCTCGCGGGCGCCGCGGAGGCGACTCTCGTGCTCGCCTGCGCGTACTTCCCGACCGACGACCGCGATGTCGCCGCCGCGGCCGATGTGCTCAAGGACGAGGCCTACCAGGTCCGCGGTTCCGCGCCGACCAACGAGATCCTGCACGTCGCGCGGGAGAAGGCCACCGCCGCCGGTGCCAAGAACATCGTCGAGCGCGCGATCGTCGGCGAGCCGGTCGACTCGCTGCTGGACCTGGTCCGCGAGACCAAGGCCGATCTGCTGGTCGTCGGTAACCGGGGCCTGAACACCCTGACCGGCCGTCTGCTGGGCTCGGTGCCCTCGGATGTGGCGCGCAAGTCGCGCTCGGACGTGCTGATCGTGCACACCGTCCGCTGACAGAGGCATGAAGGCCCCGGATCGCGTCGCGGTCCGGGGCCTTCGCGTGTGATCAGGCCGGTGTCAGGGCCGAGAGCACCTCGGGCAGCGCCTCGGTGTGCACCACCGACAGCCGCTGGGTGGCGCGGGTGAGCGCGACGTAGAGGTCGTTGAGCCCGCGCGGGGACTCGGTCAGGATCCGCTGCGGCTCCACCAGATACACCCGGTCGAACTCGAGGCCCTTGGCGTCGTGCACGGTCAGCACCTGGACCGATTCCCCGGCCAGCGCCGACAGCTCCGGCACCAGCGCCGCGGGCGCGAGCACCGCGCTCGTGCCCGGCCCGTGTTCGCGCTCGAGCAGCCGGGCCACCTCGGCGCGCACCTGCTCGGGACGCACCCGGTGGGCCAGCGGCGGATGACCGGTCTCGCGCACCGAGCGCGGCACCCGGCCGCCGGGATCGATCGCGGCCAGCACGTCCCCGGCCACCGCCATGATCTCGGCGGGGGTGCGGTAGTTCACCGTCAGCTCGGTGAGCTTCCAGCGCTGTGCCACATACGGTTCCAGCACGCGCTGCCAGGAGGAGGCGCCGGCCGGGTCGCCGGTCTGGGCGACATCGCCGACCACGGTGATCCAGCGGTTCGGGATGCGCCGCATGACCATCCGCCAGGCCATCTCCGAGAGTTCCTGTGCCTCGTCGACGATCACGTGGCCGTAGGTCCAGGTGCGGTCGCCCGCGGCGCGCTCGGCGGTGGTCTGCCGGTTGCCGAACTCCTGGCGCTGGGCCAGCTGGGAGGCGTCGATCAGGTCGTAGGCCATCAGGATCTCGGGGTCGAGTTCGTCCTCGATGTCCTGCGGCGCCGAACCGGTGAGGATGTCGAGCGCGTCCTGGGCCTCGGCCAGCTGGGCGCGCCAGCGGCGCCGCGAGCGCTCGCGCTCCTCGGTGTCGTCGACGCCGAGTAGTTCGGCCAGCTCGTCGAGCAGCGGGGCATCGGCGGCGGCGAAGGTGCCGTCGTCGGAGCGCACCAGCTCGGCGCGGTCGGCCGGGCTCAGCGACTTGGCCGCGCGGTCGAGCCGGGCCGGGTCGGCGAGCAGGTCGGCCAGGACCTCCTGCGGCGACAGGATCGGCCACAGCGCCGTGATGGCGGCCTGGACCTGCGGGTCGGCGCGCATCTCGTCGCCGATCTCGCTCAGGTCGGCGGAACTGAGCAGGCTCGCGCCGCCGGACAGATCAGCGCCCATGGTGGCGGCGAGCTGATCGGTGAGGGCGTCGATCACCGAGGACGCGAAGATCGGGCGGGCCAGGTTGTGCGGGCGCCGCGAGGAGCGGGCCCGGCCGCGCGCCTTGGTGGCGATCTTGCGGTCCAGGGTCACCGGATAGCCGTCGAAGGCCAGCCGCACCGGTTCGGCGGGCACCTCCTGCCGGTCGCGCACCGCCTGCTTGAGCACCTCGAGCATGCTCAGCGACCCCTTGATCTCGCCCGCCCGCAGCGAATCCTCGCGCACCGCCTTCACCCCGGGATACAGGTCGCCGATGGTGGACAGCAGCACGCCGGTCTCACCGAGGGACGGCAGCACCTGGCCGATGTAGTCGAGGAAGGTGGCGTTGGGGCCGATGATCAGCACGCCGCTCTTGGCCAGCTGCTGGCGGTAGGTGTAGAGCAGGTAGGCGGCGCGGTGCAGCGCGACCGCGGTCTTGCCGGTGCCGGGGCCGCCCTGCACCACGAGCACGCTCTTGTGCTCGGAGCGGATGATCGCGTCCTGCTCGCTCTGGATGGTCTCGACGATGTCGTTCATGTGCCCGGTGCGGGCCGCGTTGAGCGCCGAGAGCAGCGCGCTCTCGCCGCCGACGCCGTCGTCGGTGCCGATCGCGCCGTCGCGTTCGGCGGCGGCCAGGTCCAGGTACTCGTCGGTGATGGTGGTGACCGCGCGGTTGCGCGAGCGGATGTGGCGGCGGCGGACGACGTCCTCCGGGTTGGCGGTGGTGGCCAGGTAGAACGGGCGGGCCAGGGGCGCGCGCCAGTCCAGCAGCAGCGGCTCGTAGTCGTTGTCCTCGTCGAGGATGCCCAGGCGGCCGATATAGCGCGGCGGCTCGGCGGAATCGCCGTCGAGGTCGATCCGGCCGAAGCACAGGCCGTGCTCGGCGGCGTCGTATTTGGCCAGGTCCTCGTGGTAGAGCTGGGTGAACGACTCCCGCTCGCTGCGCGCCTGCGGCGTGCCGCCGGTCTCCAGCAGCACCGTCTTCAGGCGGTTCTGCGCGTAGGCGCGCATGCCGTCGAGCTTGGTGTAGAGGACCGAGAGGTACTGCTGTTCCTGTTCGAGCTCGCCGCTGCCTGCGGTCGGCTCTGCGGTGCGTTCCTCGGTGAGGCGGTCGGGCAAAACAGGACTCCTTGTCACCGCGTTGAGAACAGAGTTGTCGAGTCTACTTGTCCGCGCGGGGCCGGGGATCGCGTCGAGCGGATCGACAGCCGAAGTTCGGCCGGGCGAACGACACATGGACCCGGGTACAACAGCGTCCGTCGGTGCGGGTATTCCGGATGGACCGCCGGATCAGGAGGCGTGGGTGCTGTCGGAGCGGCGGCCCGGACCGAGACCGACATCACGATGGCCCGAGGGCTTGTCGCGGTACATGGCCAGGTCGGCGTCGTGCAGCACGGCCTCGGGGGTGCGGTGCTCGTGCGGGCCGAGCTCGGTGATGCCGATCGAGGCGGTGACCTCGAGGCGGTGCCCGCGCGCGATGATCGGCTCGGCCATCGTGGTGCGCAGCCGGTCGACCAGCGCGGGCAGATCGGCGCGCTGCGGATGCCCGGCCAGCAGCACCAGGAACTCGTCCCCGCCGAGCCTGCCGACCACGTCCTCCGCGCGCAGCGAGCGCTGCAGGCGCTGGGCCACGATCTGCAACACGATGTCGCCGATGGCGTGGCCGAGGGTGTCGTTGATCGCCTTGAACCCGTCGAGATCGATGAACAGCACGGTGGTGACCAGGGTGCCGCCCTCGTCGGCCAGCGCCGTGGCCAGCTGGGACAGGATCAGCGACCGGTTGGCCAGCCCGGTCAGCGCGTCGTGGGTGGCCTGGTACTCGAGCTGGCGCCTGCTGGCGCGGTACTCGGTGATATCGGCGAAGGAGGACACCCCGGAGGAGTCCGGGCTCTCCGGATTGAGCAGCCGGCAGTTGCACGACAGCCACACCTGGCGCCCGTCGGCGCGTTCCACCCCGAAGATGAACCCGGTGACCGCCTCGCCGGTCGCGAGCGTGTGCGCCATGGGATGGCGCCCGACGGGCAGCGTCTTGCCGTTGCGGTCGACCATCGTCACCGCCAGTTCGTCCAGATGCCTACCGATCACCGGGGCCGCGTCGTCGATGCCGAGAATGCGTTTGCCCGCCGGGTTGATCGATTCCAGCCTGCCGCGCTGATCCACGACCAGCACGCCCTCCTCGAGCTGGGACACCACCGTGGTGAAGTGCGCCTCGGCGCGCCGGGCCGAGGCCTCGGCGGCGCGCTGCGCGGTCAGATCGTGCACCACCACCTGGTAGGCGAGCCGGTCCTGCCAGACCGTGAGCACCGAGACCGTCTGCACCGGAACGCTGCGGCCGTCGACGCGGACCAGGTCCATCTCGGCGGGCGGGGACGCGGCGCCCTCGCCGTGCAGCTGCTCGATCCGGGCCAGCATGGCCGACACCGAATCGGGGTGCACGAAGGTGGTGATGGACAGGCCGAGCAGGTCGTCGGCCGACCGGGCGCCGAGCAGGCGCACCATGGCCGGATTGACGTAGACGATGGTGCCGGATTCGTGCACACACAGCGCATCGGGCGTGTGTTCGACCAGCGAGCGGTACCGCTGCGCGAGCTGTTCGGCGCTCGCGGCGTCGGATGATGCGTCTCCCACTGCGATACCCCCGATCTCGGCCTGGTCTGGCGACGGTGCACAGGACTATTGTGGTGACCCTCGATGAGATCCGCGAGGAGCGACGTGAAACCGGACGTGCGTCCCGGCGGTAGGGCCCACCGTGTCGATTCTATGTCCATCGCCGGAGTCGGTGCCGTCTCCGGCTACGGCTGGGGACGGGAAACGCTGTGGCAGGGCCTGCTGGGCGGCAAGCCCGCGGCCCGCCTGTACCCCGGTTACGGGCCGGGACGCGATCAGCACGCCTGGGTCGGCCGGATTCCGGCCCTCGGTGATCCCGCCCACGGTCACGGGGTGTTCGGGCGCGCCGTGACCGCCGCGGCCGCCGAAGCGGTCGCCGACGCCGAGGCCAGGGGCTGGCGCCGCGCGGGCCGCACGGTCGGGCTGGTGCACGCGTTCACTCTCGGCGATGTGGCCGACTGGCGTGATTTCTACCTCGTCGACCACGGTCACCGCCGCGCCCGCGACTATCTGCCGCTGCTGCCGTCGACCCCCATCTCGGTGGTGATGCAGGAATTCGGTTTCCACGGGCCCGCGATGAACGTGTCCGCGGCCTGCAGTTCCGGTACGGTCGCCCTGCTCACCGCCCAGCTGTGGCGGGACGCGGGCCTGGTCGACGACGTGCTGTGCGTGAGCACCGACATCTCGGCCACCCCCGACATGCTCGACCACTTCGTCCGGATGGGCGCCGCCGTCGCCGACATCGACCCGTCCACCGCCTGCCGTCCCTTCCAGGAGGGGTCGCTGGGCTTCGTGATGGCCGAGGCCTCGGCCGCGCTGCTGCTCAGCGACGCGGTCGACGCGCCCTACGCCCGGGTACTCGGCGGGGCCATGAACAACGACGCGTTCCACGTCGTCTCGGTCGAGCCCACCCACACCCAGCTGCTCGCCTGCGCGCGCCAGGCGCTGACCGCCGCCGGGCTCGCGGCCGCCGATATCGACTACCTCAACGCGCACGGCACCGGCACCCGGCAGTGCGACGCCGCCGAGCGCGATGTGCTGGCCACCGTCTTCGACGACCGGCCCGCCGTCACCGTGCTCAAGCCGCTGGTCGGGCACTGCCAGGGCGCCTCGGCGGCGGTGGAGGTGGCCGCGCTGGCGCTGTCCTACGATCGTGGGATCGCCGTCTCGGCGCCGGTGACCGGCCCGGCGCACCCGCGCCTGCTCGACGGCACCGCCCCGCTCACCGGCGGGCCGACCATGAAACTGTCGATGGGGATGGGCGGCAACAACGCCGCCGTGGTCATCGCCGCGGTCTGAGGGTCACTCGGCGTCGCCGCCGTCGGGGCCCGCGGCCAGCGCGTACCCGCCGGTCGGGTGGTCCTGGGGCAGCGGTACCGCCCAGCGCAGCCGGGTGCCGGGCAGTTCCGGATGGTCCTCGTCGGTGGCGCCGGGCTGCGCCGGACCCACCGCGAAGCGCCCCCCGGCCTCCTGGGCCCGCTGCTCGAGATTGCGCAGCCCGCTGCGGATGACGTGGTTCGGGATGCCCCAGCCGTTGTCGCTGACCGTGATGGTCAGATCGTCGGCCACCTCGATGACGATGGCGACGGTGTCGGCGCCGGAATGGCGCACGGCGTTGCTCACCGCCTCGCGCACCACCGCCTCGGCGTGATCGGCCAGCTGCGGATCGAGCACCGACAGCGGCCCCGAGACCTGGATGGTGGCGCGCAGCGCGATATCGGCGGTCTGGCGCCGGATCGCCATCTCCAGCCGCTGCTGCAGGCTCGCGCTGTGCTCGGGACCGCTGGCGTGCAGGTCGAAGATGGAGGTGCGGATCTCCTGCACCACCTCCTGCAGATCCATGATCACCGTCGAAAGACGTTGCCGCACTTCGGGAACCACGGCCTTGGGCAGGGTCGCCTGCACGGTCAGGCCAATCGCGAACAGCCGCTGGATGACATGGTCGTGCAGGTCGCGGGCGATGCGGTCGCGGTCGGCGACGATGTCGAGCTCGCGCATCCGGCGCTGCGCGTCGGCCAGCCGCACCGCCAGCGCGGCCTGATCACAGAAGGCCGCGGTGAGTTCCATCATCTCGTCGGAGTACGGGGCGAAGCCGGGCGGGCGGATGGTCACCAACACGCCGAGGGTGGCGTCGGGGGTGCACAGCGGCAGCACCAGAGCCGGTCCGGCGCAGGGGGTTCCGGAGGGGAATTCGATGCCGAGGGTCACCTCGGCGGAGTTGTCGTAGCGCAGCGGGGTGCGCCGGGTGAACGCGTCACCCAGGGCGGTGCCCGCGATCGGGATGGTCTGCCAGTCCTGCCCGGCGTCGGGCCCGGTCCACTGGGTGATCACCAGTTCCGAGATCTCGCCGGGGGATTCGTCGGGCACCGGCACCGAGGCGAGGAAGGCCTGGTGCGAGCCGGTCAGCCCGCGCGCGGCATCGACCACATGTGCCAGCACCCGGTCGGATTCGGTGCCCGCCAGGAACTCGGTGGCGATATCGCGGGTGGCCTCGATCCAGGCCTGCCGGGTGCGGGCCTGCTCGTAGAGCCGCGCGTTGTCGACCGCGATGCCCGCCGCGGCGGCCAGCGCGAGCACCAGGACCTCGTCCTCCTCGGTGAACGGGTGCCCGTTCGACTTCTCGGTGAGATACAGGCTGCCGAAGACCTTGTCCCGCAGGCGTACCGGCACACCGAGAAACGTGTGCATCGGCGGATGACCCGCCGGGAACCCCACCGAGGAGGAATGGGTCGTGAGATCGTCCAGGCGCAGCGGGGCCTTCTCCGCGAACACCGCGCCCAGCACGCCGTGCCCGGCGGGTAATCGCTCGATGCGTTCGCGGATCTTGTCCGGGATGCCCTCGTCGATGAACTGCGCGACCTGCTGGTCGTGCCCGCGCACCGCGAGCGCGCCGTAGCGGGCGTCGACCAGGTTCATCGCGGTGCGCACGATGGTGCGCAGGGTTTCGTCCAGATCCAGGCCCGCGGTGACGGTGAGCATGGCCTCGACCAGGCCGTCCATCCGGTCCCGCGAGCCGATCATCACCTCGACGCGGTCGGCCACCTCACCCAGCAGATCGCGCAGGCGCTGCTGGGCGACGGTCCGGCCCGGCGAATATCGGTCACTCCGACCGTCATTCGTCATCGCCGTGTCCTCCGCGCCGCGCCACCCCTACCGATTCGACGCAAAGTCTAGTCCGCAATGTGGGGACTTTCGGCCCTTCACCCGCACCGGCCCCCGATGGTGGCATAGGGCACCGGGAAATGGGATCGAGAAGTGGGGCAAGAGATGAATTCGTTGTCGAGCACCCAGCACTGGACGACCGCCGCGGACCCGGAGCTCGCGGTGACCACCCGTGGCGAGGTACCGGCCCAGGACGTCACCCGGGCGGTCCGCGCCATCACCCGCGTGATGCGCAGGCATCACCTCGACAGTCCGGCCCGCGTGCGCGTCACCGCGCCGCAGGGCTCCGACGAGCCGACCCTGGTGCAGGCCAACATCCGCACCAACGAGACCCTCACCCGCGTGCAGGTGACCGGCCCCGGCGGGTTCGCGGTCACCTTCGCCGCCGAGCGGCTCGACCGTCAGCTCGCGCGCCGCGCGGGCAAGGAAGCGCGCGGCGCCTGGCCGGACCCGGCCCGCAGGCCGCTCGCGCAGATCACCGAGACCCGCCCGATCATCCGGCGTAAGGACTGCGCGCTGATGACCGGCACCCCGCTGGAAGCCAGCACCGTGCTCGACGCGATGGACTACGACGCGTACCTGTTCACCGACGCCCTCACCGGCGAGGACGCCATCGTCACCTGGGCCGACCCGCACGGCGTCAGCCTGGCCCGGCAGCGGCACACCCGCGCCGTCGACGAGCAGGCCGGGCTGCCGCTGACCGCCAGCGCCATGCCGGTGCGGGTGGTCCAGGACGCCGCCCCCGTCTACGCCGAGGACGAGGCCTCCGACGTGCTGTGCACCGGCGGGCTGCCCTACCTGTTCTTCACCGACAGCCACACCGGCCGCGGCAACCTGCTCTACCGCCGCTACGACGGCAACTTGACCATCGTCGTACCCGCCTGAGCCGTCACGGCTCATCGCGGAGTTTGGTGGCCAGGACCGCCGCCTGGGTGCGGCGTTCCACACCCAGTTTCGCCAGCAGGCGGGAGACGTAGTTCTTCACCGTCTTCTCGGCCAGGAACATGCGGGCCGCGATCTGGCGGTTGGTCAGGCCTTCGCCGAGGAGTTCGAGTAGGCGGCGCTCCTGCTCGGTGAGGCCCGCCAGCGCACCCGAGGGTTCGGTGCTGCGGCGCAGCCGGGCGCGCAGGGCGTCGGCGGCCCGGGTATCGAGTAGGGAGTGGCCCGCGCCGACCTGTTTGATCGCGTCGGCCAGCTTCATGCCGTCGATGTTCTTGACCACATAACCGCTGGCCCCGGCCAGGATCGCGTCGAGCATCGCGTGCTCGTCGGAGAACGAGGTCAGGATCAGGCAGTGCAGGTCCTCGAACTCGGCCAGCAGATTGCGGCACAACTCGATGCCGTTGCCGTCGGGCAGCCGCACATCCAGCACCGCGACATCGGGCCGCGCCTCGCGAATGCGCACCATCGCCTCCGCGACACCCCCTGCCTGCCCGATCACAGTGAGTTCTGGATCACCCTCGAGCAGATCGATCAGCCCGCGCCGCACGATCTCGTGATCATCGACCAGAAATACCTCGAGCACTGCGGCTCCTTCATCATGTCGATCGCCCCCACCCTGCCACCCAACCCCTGTGCTCAAACTTAGCCCGCCCGCCGAAATCCCGGGCGCAGACGAGGAACTGGGCATACGCCCCGCACGATGACCACCTCACTCAACCCCGCACATCCCGACCTCGAGGAGGGATCGCCGACGAAGTCGGCGGTTCGCGCCCGTCCCGTCGATCAGGCGCCGTGGCGTAGGCGACGAAGGAGCAAGCCACGGTGCCTGATCGACGGGACCCAAGGGGGCGCGAACTCGAGCGCGCCAGCGCTCCAATATTCCTGTCGGTGGTCGCGCCTAGCATGGCTGGCGGGGGTTCATGTCCGGGTGGCGGATGACGATGGAGAAGGGATTCACCAGGTGGCGGAACGCCTCACTGTGCGCGGAGCGAGGGAACACAACCTGAAGGGTGTGGACCTGGATCTGCCACGCGACAGCCTGATCGTGTTCACCGGTCTGTCCGGGTCCGGCAAGTCGAGCTTGGCGTTCGACACGATCTTCGCCGAGGGGCAGCGGCGCTATGTCGAGTCGCTCTCGGCGTACGCGCGGCAGTTCCTCGGGCAGATGGACAAGCCGGATGTCGATTTCATCGAGGGTCTGTCGCCCGCGGTGTCGATCGACCAGAAGTCGACCAACCGCAATCCGCGGTCCACGGTCGGCACCATCACCGAGGTCTACGACTACCTGCGTCTGCTGTACGCGCGCGCGGGCACGCCGCACTGCCCGGTGTGTGGGGAATTGATCGCCAAGCAGAGCCCGCAGCAGATCGTCGACCAGGTGCTGGCCATGGACGAGGGCCTGAAGTTCCAGGTGCTGGCGCCGGTGGTGCGGACCCGCAAGGGCGAGTTCGTCGACCTGTTCGACCAGCTCAAGACCCAGGGCTATTCGCGGGTGCGGGTGGACGGGGTGGTGTATCCGCTCACCGATCCGCCCAAGCTGAAGAAGCAGGAGAAGCACGACGTCGAGGTCGTGGTGGACCGGCTGGCGGTCAAGTCCGGTTCCAAGCAGCGGCTCACCGATTCCATCGAGACGGCGTTGCGCTTGGCCGACGGCATCGTGGTGCTCGATTTCGTCGATCGCGACGAGCACGCGCACGAGCGGGAGCGCCGCTTCTCCGAGCGGCTGGCCTGCCCGAACGGCCATCCGCTCGATATCGAGGATCTCGAGCCGCGCTCGTTCTCGTTCAACTCGCCCTATGGCGCCTGCCCCGACTGCACCGGCCTCGGCATCCGCAAGGAGGTCGACCCGGAGCTGGTGGTGCCCGATCCGGCGCTGAGCCTGGCCGAGGGCGCCATCGCGCCGTGGGCGCGCGGCCAGACCGCCGAGTACTTCAACCGGCTGCTGTCCGGCCTGGCCGAGGCGATCGGGTTCTCGATGGAGACCCCGTGGCAGAACCTGCCCGCCAAGGCCCGCAAGGCGGTGCTCGAGGGCAGCTCCGATCAGGTGCACGTGTCCTACACCAACCGCTACGGCCGCAAGCGCTCCTATTACGCCGATTTCGAGGGCGTGATGCCGTTCCTGCACCGGCGCATGGACAACACCGAGTCCGAGCAGATGAAGGAGCACTACGACGGGTACATGCGCGATGTGCCGTGCCCGGTCTGCCACGGCTCGCGGTTGCGCCCGGAGATCCTGGCGGTCACCCTGGCCGCCGACGGCACCGACAAGTCGATCGCCGAGGTGGCCGATCTGTCGATCGGCGCGTGCGCGCAGTTCCTGAACTCGCTGACGCTGGGGGAGCGCGAGGCCGCGATCGCCGGTCAGGTGCTCAAGGAGATCCAGGCCCGGCTCGGCTTCCTGCTCGATGTCGGCCTGGAGTACCTGACGCTCTCGCGGGCCGCGGCGACGCTGTCCGGTGGGGAGGCCCAGCGCATCCGCCTGGCAACCCAGATCGGGTCCGGCCTGGTCGGCGTGCTCTACGTGCTCGACGAGCCGTCGATCGGCCTGCACCAGCGCGACAACCGCAGGCTGATCGAGACGCTGCTGCGGTTGAAGAAGCTGGGCAACACCCTGATCGTGGTCGAACACGACGAGGACACCATCCGCGCCTCGGACTGGGTGGTCGATATCGGCCCGCTGGCCGGGGAACACGGCGGCCGCGTGGTGCACAGTGGCCCGTACACCGAGCTGCTGGCCGAGCCCGAGTCGCTGACCGGCGCGTACCTGTCCGGCCGCGAGCAGATCGACGTGCCGTTCGTCCGGCGGCCGGTGGACAAGAAGCGCAAGCTCACCGTGGTCGGCGCGACCGAGCACAACCTCCAGGGCATCGACGTGATGTTCCCGCTGGGTGTGCTCACCTCGGTCACCGGTGTCTCCGGTTCGGGCAAGTCGACGCTGGTCAACGACATTCTGGCGACGGTGCTGGCCAACAAGCTCAACGGCGCTCGCCAGGTGCCGGGCAGGCACACCCGGATCAACGGGGTCGATCAGCTCGACAAGCTGGTGCAGGTCGACCAGTCGCCGATCGGGCGCACCCCGCGCTCGAATCCGGCCACCTACACCGGCGTCTTCGACAAGATCCGCACGCTGTTCGCCTCCACCACCGAGGCCAAGGTCCGCGGCTACCAGCCCGGCCGGTTCTCGTTCAATGTGAAGGGCGGCCGCTGCGAGGCGTGCTCGGGTGACGGCACGCTGAAGATCGAGATGAACTTCCTGCCCGACGTCTACGTGCCGTGCGAGGTGTGCCACGGCGCCCGCTACAACCGCGAGACCCTCGAGGTGCACTACAAGGGCAAGACCATCGCCGAGGTGCTGGACATGCCGATCGACGAGGCCGCCGAGTTCTTCGAGCCGGTCACCTCGATCCACCGGTACCTGAAGACGCTGGTCGAGGTCGGGCTCGGGTACGTGCGGCTGGGTCAGAGCGCGCCGACGCTGTCCGGTGGTGAGGCCCAGCGCGTGAAGCTGGCCGCCGAACTGCAGAAGCGGTCCACCGGGCGCACCGTCTACATCCTCGACGAGCCGACCACCGGCCTGCACTTCGAGGACATCCGCAAGCTGCTCAAGGTGATCAACGGCCTGGTCGACAAGGGCAATACCGTGATCGTCATCGAGCACAACCTCGATGTCATCAAGACCTCGGACTGGGTCATCGACATGGGCCCCGAGGGCGGTTCCGGCGGTGGCACGGTGGTGGCGACCGGCACTCCGGAGGACGTGGCGGCGGTCTCGGACAGCTACACCGGCCAGTTCCTGAAGGAAGTTCTGGCGGCTGCCGCACCGGGGAAGGCCCCGGCCAAGAAGGCCGCGAAGAAGGCTCCGGCGGCGAAGAAAGCGCCTGCGGAGACGGCCGCGGCCAAGCGTCTGGCCCGAAAGGCGGCCGCCCTGCGCTGAGCACGGTTATCCTCCCGCCGGGGACTTTCCGAAAAAGCTGCGAAGTGAAACACCCGTGGGTAACATTCTGGCCGCGCGATCGTGGATGTCGTGCAGTACGAAAGGAACGTCCCCATGGATGAAGCCACCACGGCGCTCATCGCCCAGATCCTGTCTTTCCTCAGTGGTGGGTCCTCGTTGGCCTACGAACCCACTCAGCCGACGGCCTGACGGCAGAATCGAGAGGAACCACTGATGGATACCGGAAGCGCCACGCTGTTCGAAGCGATCGCCAACATGCTCGCCACCGGCTCGGCCGTCTCGGTCACCCCGGGGCAGCCGCCGACCGGCACGGCCTGAGTCCCGCGGTAGCGGCTCACAGCGAAGACGAAAGATCCGCCGACGTTCGCGTCGGCGGATCTTTTCTTTGCGCGGGTCCGGTCAGTACACCGGGCCGGTGTACTTCTCACCCGGTCCGGCGCCCGGCGCGTCCGGCGTCGAGGACGCCTCTCGGAAGGCGCGCTGCAGCGCCTGCAGGCCCTCGCGGATGGGACCGGCGTGCGGGCCCAGGTACTCCACCGACGCGGTGACCAGCCCGGCCAGCGCGGTGATCACCCGGCGCGCCTCGTCGAGGTCGACACCGGCGCCGGAGGACGGGTCGTCCCCGGCCAGGCCCAGCTTCTCCGCGGCCGAGCTCATCAGCATCACCGCGGCCCGGCTGATCACCTCGACGGCGGGGATGTCGGCCAGGTCGCGCACGGGGGGATCGAGCTCGTCAGTCATGCTGATCAGGCTATAGCGCGGCCGATCCGGGCCGTGTGCGACGGGGCGATTCGGCGATAGCGGAATGCGATGCTAGACTTTCCGCTGACGACCGCCCCTGGTTGCGTCATGCGGCTCTGGGGCAGATAAGTGGAGCCCGACTCCCACCGTTTCCGGCGAGCAATCGTCCACGGCAAACGGTCCCGGTCACCCGTCCTCCGTGATGGGTTCTCCGTGTGCCTCGCGCGCGGAGGTCGACACCGATCCCGCGAGGGTATCGGCTGTGGGCGATCGGTCGACATCGGGCCCCGTGGCGGTGAAATACCGCACCGGGGCTTTCGTGTTGAAACAGGGGTTGCAGTTATTGCATGCGGTCGTTATGACGACACCGCTTGACCTAGGAGGCCCCATCAGCACTGAGACCCGCATCAACGATCGCATCCGTGTTCCCGAGGTCCGTCTCATCGGACCCGGCGGCGAACAGGTTGGGATCGTGCGTGTTGAAGATGCACTTCGCGTCGCGCTCGAAGCCGATCTCGACCTGGTCGAGGTGGCACCCGATGCCCGTCCGCCGGTCTGCAAGATCATGGACTACGGCAAGTTCAAGTACGAGACCGCGCAGAAGGCGCGCGAGTCCCGGAAGAATCAGGTCCAGACCGTGATCAAGGAGCAGAAGCTCCGCCCGAAGATCGACGACCACGACTACGAGACCAAGAAGCGCAACGTCGTTCGCTTCCTCGAGGCCGGGTCCAAGGTCAAGGTCACGATCATGTTCCGTGGTCGCGAGCAGTCGCGCCCCGAACTCGGCTTCCGGCTGCTGCAGCGGTTGGCCTCCGACGTCGCCGAACTCGGTTTCGTCGAGACCTCGGCCAAGCAGGACGGCCGCAACATGACCATGGTCCTCGCGCCCCACAAGGGTGCGAAGACGCGGGTGAAGGCACAGCAGGAATCCGCCCCGGCACGTCCGCTGCCGACCGGTCCCGCCAGTGCCGAACCGGCTGCGCTGGTCGACACCCCGGCGCCCGCCGAGCAGGCAGCGCCGGCCGACCCGCAGTAACACCGATTTCACCGACTAGATAGAGGAATCTCCATGCCGAAGAACAAGACCCACAGCGGCGCCAAGAAGCGATTCAAGGTGTCCGGCCGGGGCAAGCTGCTTCGCGAGCAGGCGAACCGTCGCCACCTCCTGGAGCACAAGTCCACCCGCCGGACTCGTCGTCTGGAAGGCACGGAGTCCGTCGCCGACGTCGATGCCCCCCGCGTGAAGCGGCTGCTCGGTCTCGCCTGATTCTCAGGTAAAGCAGACCGTCGCACCCCGACGATTCCGCGGCCGGGATACACCGGACGCCGACAACTACCGAACTCGGGCGCCCTCGCGCCCCCAGATGATCAAGGACTGACACAGTGGCACGCGTCAAAAGGGCCGTCAACGCTCAGAAGAAGCGCCGTTCCATCCTCGAGGCCTCCAAGGGCTACCGGGGCCAGCGCTCGCGCCTGTACCGCAAGGCCAAGGAACAGCAGCTCCACTCGCTGACCTACGCCTACCGCGACCGCAAGGCGCGCAAGGGTGACTTCCGCAAGCTGTGGATCGCTCGTATCAACGCCGCCGCGCGTCTGAACGACATCACCTACAACCGCTTCATCCAGGGCCTCAAGGCCGCGGGTGTCGAGGTGGACCGCAAGATCCTGGCCGAGCTCGCCGTCTCCGACGCCGAGGCCTTCGCCGGTCTGGTGGCCGTCGCCAAGGCCGCGCTGCCCGCCGACGTCAACGCGCCGGCCACCGCCGCCTGAGCTTGACGACGCACAGCGATTCGCCGGAACGACCCGTGGACGCGCTCTCCGAGCGCAATCCGCGGGTCGTTTCCGCTGTCAAGCTCCAGCGCGCCGCGCAGCGCCGCAAGGCGGGACTGTTCCTCGCCGAGGGCGCCAATGCCGTCACCGCCGCGCTGGCGACCGGCCGCGTGCGGGAGCTGTTCTATTCGCTCGCCGCGGCCGAACGCGAGACCGCGCTGATCGCCGGTGCCGCCGCCGACGGCGTGCGCACCACCCTGGTCAGCGATCGTGCCGCCGAGCAGCTCGGCGAGACCGTCACCGCGCCGGGCCTGGTCGCGGTGTGCGAGCTGGTCGATGTGCCGCTCGCCGACGTGCTCGACCACGCGCCGCGCATGCTCGCCGTGCCGGTCGAGATCGCCGAGCCCGGCAATGCGGGCACCCTGATCCGGGTCGCCGACGCGGTCGGCGCCGACGGGGTGATCCTGGCGGGGGAGACCGTCGATCCGCACAACGGCAAGTGCGTCCGGGCCAGCGCGGGCAGCGTGTTCCACGTGCCCATCGCGCGCGGCCGCGACATCGCCGCCACCCTCGACGCCATCTCCGCGGCGGGCGTGACCCTCCTGGCCACCGCCGCTACCGGCGAGGTCGACCTGGACGACGCCGACGAGATCCTCACCGGCCCGGTCGCCTGGCTGTTCGGCAATGAGGCGCACGGCCTGGACCCCGCCGTAGCCGCCCGCGCCGACCACCGCATCCGCATCCCCATCCACGGGCGTGCCGAAAGCCTGAATCTGGCCGCGGCGGCGGCGATCTGCCTCTACGCCAACGCGCGCGTGCAGCACGCGCGCTAGCGGGCGCTCAGCAGCTCGGCGTGATGCCGGAGCGGAGGTCGTCAAGGATCTCGGTGGCCCAGGGCAGTGGAATGGCGTCGCTCCCGGCGACCTGCATGGCCGTCATGATCGTCAGCAGCATCCCGGTGGCCACGAACCGGCGTGATTCGAGGGTGTCGGCGCCGGTCAGTTCGCCGACGAGACGGTAGATGCGGCCGAAGCGCTCGCGCATGTGCTCGCCCACCGCGGGATCGCCGCTGGCGGCGGCGCCGTGCAGCAGCATCAGCGGCAGCTCGCGTTCGGCCAGGAAGACGTCGAAGGCCCGGCCCATCGTGCGCAACGCATCGGAAGTGTCGGCGTCCGGCGCGATCTCGGCACCCCGGAACACCCGCTCGATCCGGTCGCACACCTCGTGCAGCGCCGCCAGGAACAGCTGCTGCTTGGTGCCGAACAACCGGATGACATACGGCTGCGACACCCCGGCCAGCCGGGCGATCTCATCGGTCTTCGTCGCGGCGTAACCACTGTCGGCGAACGCGCGCACCGCGGCCTCGAGCACCTGTGAACTGCGCTCGGCGGCGGTCATCCGGGTTCTCGTGCCGCCCATGGACGTGGTCCTCCTCGCGGTTCGCGCTCCGTTGCCTCTTGACATGTTATCAGCCGATGCATAACCATGGTCCGTACTAGTTATCAGTGAATAACAACAAGGGCTGGACATGACTCAGACACTCGATCCCGGCGATGCCGTTCTCGCCGATCCGCCGGAGCCCGGCACGACGAAATCCGTCCCGCTCGGCGCGGTGATCGCCGCCGTCGGTATCCCGATGTTCATGGTCACGCTGGACAACCTGGTGGTGACCAACGCGCTGCCGGTGATCAAGGCCGAGCTGGGCGCGTCGCTGTCGGACCTGCAGTGGTTCATCAACGCGTACACGCTGTCGTTCGCCTCGCTGCTGCTCACCGCCTCGGCGCTGGGTGACCGGATCGGGCGCCGCCGGGTGTTCCTGGCCGGGATCGCGGTGTTCGTGGCCGCCTCGGCGGCGTGCGCGCTGGCGACCGAACCGTGGATGCTCATCCTGGCCCGCGCGATCCAGGGCGCCGGGGGCGCGGCGGTGATGCCGCTGTCGCTGACGTTGCTGGCCGCGGCGGTTCCCGACCGTTTGCGCAGTGCCGCCATCGGTATCTGGGGCGGCCTGGCCGGGCTCGGGGTCGCGGTCGGTCCGGTGGTCGGCGGCGCGGTCGTCGACGGGCTGAACTGGCAGTGGATCTTCTGGCTCAATGTGCCGATCGGGCTGGCGGCGTTGCCGTTCGCCGCGCGGGTGCTCGCCGAATCCCGTGGTACCGCACGGCGATTGGATCTGCTCGGGCTGGTGCTCTCCGCCGGTGGTGTGCTCGCGCTGGTTTGGGGTGTCATCCACGGCGCCGACGACGGCTGGACCGCGGGCCCGGTGCTCGGCGCGCTCATCGGTGGTGGGGTGCTGCTGGTGGCGTTCGTCGCCTGGGAGCGCATGGTCACCGACCCGATGCTGCCGCTGCGGATGTTCGCCTCGCGCGGCCTGAGCCTGAGCTACATCGTGTCCTTCGGGTTCTCCGCCGGGGTGTTCGGCGCGATCTTCCTGCTCGCGCAGTTCTTCCAGGTCGTGCAGGGCTACTCGCCGCTGGAATCGGGCATCCGCACGATGCCGTGGACCATGGTGCCGATGGTCGTGGCGCCGCTGGCGGGCCTGGTCGTCGACCGGGTGGGCCCGCGGGTGCTCATCGCCACCGGGCAGCTGTGCCTGGCCGTCTCGCTGGGCTGGATGGCGCTGATCACCACCGTCGATGTCGCCTATCCCGCGTTCATCGCCCCCTTCGTGCTCGGCGGTATCGGCATGGGCCTGACCTTCGCCCCGTCCTCCACCATCGTCATGGCCAGCGCCTCCCCGGCGGATCAGGGGATGGCCTCGGGGATCAACAGCACCGTGCGCGAGGTCGGCGTGGCCATGGGTATCGCGGTCCTGGCCTCGGTTTTCGCCTCGCACGGCTCCTACACCGACCCGCAGGCCTACGTGGACGGGCTGGTCCCCGCCGTGTGGGTGGGCGCGGGGCTGGTCTCCGTCGCGGCGGTGGTCGCCGCCTTCCTGCCACGCCACACCCGGCAGGCTGCCTGACCCGGTGTCGGCGGGCCCGGGTGCCGATCAGGTGCCGGGGCCCGCCGACACGTGGCCGGTCGAGGCGGTGTGCGGCTGCGCCGGGCCGACGGTGGTCCCGGGCGCGGGCAAGGCGACGATCTGCTGCGGATCCTCGTACAGGATGATCCCGGGATCGTTGGAATCCAGCCGCTCCCAGCCGATCCCGTGCCGGTCGAGAATATCGAGGTAGCCGCTGACCCGGTCGATCATCGGCAGCGCCGTCGACCGGAACCAGGCCGCCGCACCCGGATGCCGCTCCCGGTCGTAGACCCGCCTGTCCGCCTCGTACGGATTCACCAGATGATCGGTGAACCAGTCGTTACCGCTGCGGCGGAACCGCTCCTGCTCCACGCTCAGCCGACCCTCCGACGACAGACCGTTGACCAGGGCGAACACACCGGGGAACAACCCGTGGCGATTCGGTTCGACCGCCTGGAACCGCACATACAACCGCGGCACCGACGGCTCCGACCGACGATTCGCTCCCACCCGCCTGCTCACTCGGCCTCCTCCTGCTGAGTCGTTCCAGACCCGGACGACGTCTCCGGCTGTTCACACCGGCCCACTGCTCGCGGAAACGGACGCCGTCCCCGAGGATGGATACCCAATCCGCACAGCGCCAGCCCGCTGCCGGGAACGGTCAGGCGCGTACGCCGACCTCGGGGCGGGGTCGAATCACAAGTCTGTTCAGGCATCGAAACATCCTGTTCTCGAGTCGAACCGCTGATGTGTTTGATCGGT
Organism: Nocardia sp. SSK8; assembly: GCF_037034205.1. Lineage (NCBI taxonomy): Bacteria > Bacillati > Actinomycetota > Actinomycetes > Mycobacteriales > Nocardiaceae > Nocardia > Nocardia sp. SSK8. Next base: position 55,976 of record NZ_JBAGKD010000013.1, on the reverse strand, counting down.
TGGACGCACATCGCCCCCGTTCGGTTCCCTTGATTTCGAACAGTTTCCGCATCACGACAAAGGTCGCTCGACCAGTTGGCCCCGTTGCTTCGATCCTGGTCACACACGTGCCGTGCCGACGGTGGAACATGTGGGGGAGTTCGTCGTCGGCGTGGACCTCGCGGCGGTGCGCCGTGCTCGGGCGTCGGTGCTCAGGACGTCGGGGCCCGGATTTCGGTCTGCGTCCGCGTCGAGATCGGTGGCGGGTGGCCTGGCGGAAAACCCAGGTCCAGCACCTGGAACTGGACTGGTCAGTCCTGGTGAAGACTCTCTTGACCAGGGTTGATCGCGCGGGGAGTAATCCGGATGAATCGCGCGAACCCGATCCCATAGGATTTATCCAGCACCGATGCGGGTTGGCAATGACGCGCCCGTGAACCGATCCCCAGGGGAGAGTCGAGAAGATCGTGGCCGACGACAACAGTGGAGTCGAGCAGAACGCCTCTTTGACCGAGGAGGCACTCGCGGCAGCGGCGGCGGAGGCCGAGAAGGCGTTCGCGGCAGCGGCCGATCTGGATGCGCTGGCGGTCGCCAAGACCGATTTCATCGGCGGCAAGTCGCCGATCGCGCTGGCGCAGCGTGGACTGGGCAGCCTGCCCAAGGAGGAGAAGGCCGAGGCGGGCAAGCGGGTCAATATCGCCCGCAAGCGGGTCTCCGACGCCTTCGAGGCCCGCCGCGCCGCGCTGCTGGAAGAGCGCGATCAGGCCGTGCTGGTGGCCGAGAAGATCGACGTCACCGCGCCCGCCCGGCGTCGTCCGGCCGGTGCCCGGCACCCGATCACCGTCATCTCCGAGGAGATCGCCGACGTGTTCGTCGCGATGGGCTGGGAGGTCGCCGAGGGTCCCGAGGTGGAGACCGAGCACTTCAACTTCGACGCGCTCAACTTCCTGCCCGACCATCCGGCGCGCACCATGCAGGACACCTTCCACATCGCGCCGGAGGGTTCGCGCCAGGTGCTGCGCACGCACACCTCCCCGGTGCAGGTGCGCTCCATGCTGGAACGCGACGTGCCGATCTACGTGGTGTGCCCCGGGCGCACCTTCCGCACCGACGAGCTCGACGCCACTCACACCCCGGTGTTCTCCCAGGTGGAGGGTCTGGCGATCGACAAGGGCCTGACCATGGCGCATCTGCGCGGCACCCTGGACGCGTTCGCCCGCGCCCTGTTCGGCCCGGACACCCGAACCCGCATGCGCCCCAACTACTTCCCGTTCACCGAACCCTCGGCCGAGGTCGACGTGTGGTTCCCGGACAAGAAGGGCGGCGCGGGCTGGGTCGAATGGGGTGGCTGCGGGATGGTCAACCCGAAGGTGCTGATCGCCAGCGGCATCGACCCGGAGGTGTACTCCGGCTTCGCCTTCGGCATGGGCATGGAGCGCACGCTGCAGTTCCGCAACGGCATCCCCGACATGCGCGACATCGTCGAGGGCGACGTGCGGTTCACCCTGCCCTTCGGTATCCGGTCCTGAGCGACACCCCCTTTCGACACAGAGAGCGAAACGTCAAGTGCGAGTAGCGCAGTCCTGGCTGACCGAGATCCTGCAGCGCACCACCCCCGAGTGGTCCGTGTCGGCCGACGAGCTCGACGCGGGCTTCGTCCGGGTCGGCCTCGAGGTCGAAGAGGTCGACACGCTGACCCCGATCGGCGGCGACATCGACAAGCCGCTGGTGGTCGGCCGCGTCGCCGAGATCACCGAACTCACCGAGTTCAAGAAGCCGATCCGCTTCTGTAAGGTCGATGTCGGCAACCCGGAGTTGCAGGAGATCGTCTGCGGCGCGCGCAATTTCGCGGTCGGCGACCTGGTCGTGGTGGTGCTGCCGGGCGGCGAGCTGCCGGGCGGGTTCAAGATCTCCTCGCGCAAGACCTACGGGCACACCTCCAACGGCATGATCTGCTCGGTCGCCGAGCTGGGCATCGGCAAGGACCACGACGGCATCCTGGTGCTCGAGCCCGGTTCCGCGCAGCCCGGTGACGACGCGAACGTGCTGCTGGGCACCGACGACACCATCATCGAACTCAACATCACCCCCGACCGCGGCTACTGCTTCTCGGTGCGCGGCCTGGCCCGCGAGCTGGCCTGCGGCTTCGACCTCGAATACGCCGACCCGGCCGTGCGGACCCTGCCCGACGGCGAGGCCGAGGCATGGCCGGTGCGGCTGGAGGCCGATGCGGAGTGCACCCGCTTCGGCGTGCGCCGCATCACCGGGATGAACCCCGGCGCGGTCAGTCCGCTGTGGCTGCAGCGCAGGCTGATGCTGTCGGGGATGCGCCCGATCTCCCCGGCCGTGGACGTCACCAACTACGTGATGCTCGAGCTGGGCCAGCCGCTGCACGCCTTCGACGCCGCCAAGCTGCACGGCGGGCTGGTCGTGCGCTCGGCCAACCGGGGCGAGACGCTGCGCACCCTCGACGACACCGAGCGCACCCTCGACGCCGAGGACGTGGTGATCGCCGACGACACCGGCGTGATCTCGCTGGCCGGTGTGATGGGCGGGGCCAGCACCGAGGTCGGTGCCGAGACCACCGATGTGGTGCTCGAGGCGGCCACCTGGAACCCGCTGCGGGTCTACCGCACCGCGCGCAGGCACAAGCTGGTCTCCGAGGCGGGCAAGCGTTACGAGCGCGTCGTCGACCCGGAGATCAATGTGATCGCGCTCGACCGCGCGGCCACGCTGCTGGCCGAGATCACCGGCGGCACCATCGAATCCACGCTCACCGACATCCGCGTCCCGCTGCCCGCTACGGCACCGATCGCGATGGACATCGACCTGCCCGACCGCGTCGCCGGTGTCACCTACCCGGCGGGCACCGCCGTGCGCAGGCTGGCCCAGATCGGCGCGGGCGTCGAGATCGAGGTCACCGACGCGGGCCGCACCCAGCTGCTGGTGACCCCGCCGAGCTGGCGGCCGGACCTGTCCCAGCCCGCCGACCTGGTCGAGGAGGTGCTGCGGCTGGAGGGGCTCGAACAGATCCCGTCGGTGCTGCCCGCCGCCCCGGCCGGGCGCGGCCTGACCCCGAAGCAGCAGCGCCGCCGGGCCGTGAGCCGGGCGCTGGCGTTCGACGGTGCCGTGGAGGTGCCCGCGCCGGTGTTCCTGCCCGCCGGTGTCTTCGACATCTGGGGCCTGGACGCCGAGGACCCGCGCCGCCACACCACCAGCGTGCTGAACCCCCTGGACACCGATCGCCCCGAGCTGGCCACCACCCTGCTGCCGGGCCTGCTCGAGGTCGCGGCCCGCAATATCTCGCGCGGCGCCCGTGACCTCACCATCTACGGCATCGCGCAGGTGGTGCTGCCCGGTGCGCAGACCCACGCGGTCGAGGCGCTGCCGGTGGATCGCCGCCCCACCGACGAGCAGATCGCCGAGCTCATCGGCTCGCTGCCCGCCCAGCCGGTGCACGTGGCCGCGGTGCTCAGCGGCAAGCGGGAACCGCGCGGTCCGTGGGGGCCGGGCCGCCAGGCCGAGGCCGCCGACGCGTTCGCTCTGGTCGACGCCGTCGCCGACGCGGCCGGTGTCACCATCGAGCGCCGCGCCACCGCCTACCTGCCGTGGCATCCCGGCCGCTGCGCCGAACTGGTCGTGGACGGGATCGTCGTCGGCCACGCGGGCGAACTGCACCCGGCCGTGCTCGAGCGCGCCGGTCTGCCCCCGCGCACCTGCGCCTTCGAACTCGACCTCGACGCCCTGCCGCTGACGGCCTCACGCCCGGCACCCACGGTGTCGGCGTTCCCGGCTGTGCTGCAGGACGTTTCGGTCAGCGTGGACCGGACCGTCCCCGCCGCCGAGGTCGAATCCGCCCTGCGCACCGGCGGCGGCGACCTCCTCGAGGACATCTCGCTGTTCGACATCTACGAAGGCGCCCAGGCAGGCGAGGGCCGCAAATCCCTCACCTACGCCCTGCGCTTCCGCGCCCCCGACCGCACCCTCACCGAGGACGAAGCCAGCGCCGCCCGCGACGCCGCCGTCGCCTCGGCCACCACCGCGGTCGGCGCCGAACTGCGCGGCTGATCCCGCCCCCTCGAAGGCCGCCCGCGCCGCCGGGCGGCCTTCGTTGTCTCCGTGTCCAGGCCATGGGCGGGTTGGGTGTGCCGCGCGGGCGGGATAGGTTGGACGGCGTGTCGATGATGAAAGGCGCCAATGTCGCGGTGCCTGCTGCCGCGGTCCGGGTCGAGTTGGGTTGGCAGGCGGGGGCGGGGGTGCCGGATGCGGACGCGTCGGCGCTGTTGCTCGCGGGGGCCAAGGTGCGGTCCGACGACGACTTCGTGTTCTACAACCAGGCTGTGCATCCGTCGGGGGCGGTGCGGCACGAGGGTAAGCGGCAGGGGGCCACGGTTGTCGACGCGCTGTCGGTGAATCTGGCGCAGGTGGAGGCGCAGATCGAGAGGATCGTGCTGGCCGCCTCCGCCGATGGTGGCACCTTCGGGCAGTTCCACGGGCTCTACATCCGGGTACTCGACGCGGCGGCCGGGGCCGAGCTCGCGCGGTTCGACAGCACCGGGGCCACCAGCGAGACGGCGTTCGTGCTCGGTGAGCTGTATCGCAGGCAGGGGGCGTGGAAGTTCCGGGCGGTCGGCCAGGGGTACGACTCCGGATTGGCCGGTCTCGCCACCGATTTCGGCATCTCCGTCGACGACGAACCCGCCCCGCCCGCTCCCACCGCCCAGCCGTACGCGCCCCCGCCTCCGCCGGTGGGTCAGCCGCAGGCCCCGTTCCCCGCACCGACGCCACCGCACGTCCCGGCCGCGCCCGTCCCGCCGTTCCCCGGCCCCGGCCAACCGCACCCCGGACAGCCCTACGCTCCGGCGCCCTTCCCGCCCGGCCAGCCACCCGCGCCGCACCAGGGTCACCCCGGCGGCCCGGCCGCGCACCCGGGCCAGCCACCCGCTCCCGGTCAGCCTCAGCCCCACGCCCCGCAGCTCCCCGCTCCTGGCCAACAACAGGGCGCCCCGGTCAACCTCAGCAAGGTCTCACTCACCAAGGAAGCCCCTTCGGTCTCGCTGACCAAACACGGCGCCACCGGTGGCGTCATGCGGGTGAATCTCAACTGGACTTCGATGGCCGCTACCGGCCGCCTGTTCGGCAAACTGCGCGGCAAGAACATCGACCTCGACCTGTGCTGCTTCTTCGAACTGGTCAACGGCGCGATCGGCTCGGTGCGCGCGCTGGACCGCCGCTTCGGCGCCCTCTACGAACCGCCGTTCATCCACCTCGACCAGGACGACCGCACCGGCGCCAGCATCACCGGCGAGAACCTGTCGATCAATCTCGACTACACCCAGTTCTTCCGGCGCATCCTGGTTTTCGCCTCGATCTACGACGGCGCCAGCGATTTCCGCGGCGTGCACGCCACCGTCACCCTGCATCCGGTGGGTTCGGCGCCGATCGAGATGACCCTCGACGGCTGCACCGACAATTCCCGCGACGCCGTGCTGGCCGTCATCGAGAATGTCGACGGCGAACTCGTGGTGCGCCGCGAGGGCGCGTTCGTCCGCCCGCCCGCCGGTCAGCCCGGCGGCGGTGTCATGGAGATCGCCCGGCTCTACCACTGGGACTTCGGTTTCCAGGCGGGACGCGGCAAATGATCCGTCATCCCGCGACCCGGGTGCTCAACGCGCTGGTCTACCACCCGGACAAGCACGTCGCCGAAACCCCCGCCGCGCTGGGCCTGGACTATCGCGACCTGACCATGCGCACCACCGACGGCATCGACGTGCACGGCTGGTTCGTGCGCGCCGAACGCCCGCGCGGGCACATCCTCTACGCGCACGGCAACGCGGGCACCATCGGCGACCGGGTGGCGATCATCGCGCTGCTGGTCGCCGCCGGTTTCGACGTGCTCGCCTTCGACTACCGCGGCTTCGGCCACAGCACCGGCGCGCCGGAGGAACAGGGCACCTATCTCGACGCGCGCGCCGCCCGCACCGCCCTGCTCGACCAGCCCGGCGTCGACCCCGACCGCATCCTCTACCTGGGCAAATCCCTGGGCGGCGGGGTGCTGCTGGAACTGGCCACCGAGTTCCCGCCCGCGGGCATGATCCTCATGTCCACCTTCAGCGGCATGCGCGACGCGGCGCGGTCGGTCTACCCGTTCCTGCCCGCGCCGCTCATCCCGGACGCCTACCCGAGCCTGCGCCGGATCGCGACGCTGCGGGTGCCGATCCTGATGATGCACGGCGACCGCGACGAACTCCTCCCGCTCCGGCACGCCGAACGCCTCTACGCGGCCGCCACCGAGCCCAAGCGGCTCATCGTGGTCCCCGGGGCCGGGCACAACGATGTCATCGACGCGCTCGGCGCGCGCTGGCCGAAGCTCATTACCGAATGGTCGGAATTCCTCGACAGCTGAGCCGGGCTGCGTAGCCTGGCGATATGAGCGAAACCAGCGAGATCCTCGGCCGCCTGGCGGCGCTGCCCGACGCCGACCTGGTGACGGTGCTGCGCGCCGCCGTCGCGGGCAGGCCGGGGCTGGTCGCGGTCGCCGCCGCCCTGGCCCAGGTGGACACCGGTCATGCCGAGACCGGATCGCCTGTGAACCTCGACACCGTCATAGCCGAGGCGGATGTGGCGCCCGTCGCATCGGAGCAGGTCGGGGGCGCCTTGCCGGTACCGCCGGTACCGCATGGCGGGCCGGGAACCGCCGCACCCACCCCCACCGGCGGATATTCCGCTTCCGGTGTGCCGACATTCGACGCGGTTCGGGATAAGGTCGAGCAGCGCTACGGCACCGCGCAGGGGATGGGTGAGCTCGATCGGCAGACCCCGGCGGGTCGCAGCGCCGACGAACAGTGGGAGACGCGGGAGAAGGCCGCGCGTGAGCGGCTGGCGCAGATCCGGAAATCGATGCATCGCGACGATTCCGGCCCCGAGTAGCCGAAGCGGTCTCCCGTCCCAACGACCGTGATGGGTGGACCCGACGATGACACAGGCGCGCCAGATCGCCGAACAACTGCTCGACGCGCAGGTGGATTTCCTGCTCGGCGAGGTGACCGGCGACCGGTTCGCCGAGGTGATCGCCCGCGACGTGGCCGCGGTGCTGGCCGTCGGCGACACCATCGTCTTCGGTGACGTGGTCTCCCTCGAACAGGGCGAGGAGACGGTCGCGACGGTCTTCGACCGCATCGGCGGCAGCCCCGTCATCGCCGACACCGTCGGCATCTTCTCCGACGCCATCTACGACCACATCGCCGCCAACACCGAGTACACCCTCGGTGACGTGGTCGACCGCGAACCGGTGGAAGCGTTGCTGGAGAAGATCTTCGGCATGCACCAGGCCCAGGAGCGCATCCTGGACCGGCTCACCGAGAGCCCGCTGGTCGCCACCGTGGCCTCCCGTTTCGTCGACAAGCTGATCGGCGACTTCCTGCAGGCCAATCGGGAACGCGCCGAGAAGATCCCGGGTGTCTCCTCGCTGATGTCGCTGGGCCAGTCGGCGGCGAACAGGGCCAAGAAGGTCGCCGACAGCACCTTCGTCGGCGATCTCGCGGGCAAGGGCGCGCTGTTCGCGCTCAAGCGCACCAACAACGCCATCCGCGACATGCTGCGCGACGCCCCCGTGCACTCCGCGGCCATGGAATTCTGGGACCTGCACGCCGACGAGCCCGTCGCGGGCCTGCGCGAATACCTCACCCAGAAGGATCTCAACGAGCTGGTCCAGATCTGCTACGAGATCGCCGTGACCACGCGTGAGAAGGAATACTTCGGCCTGCTGGTGCGCGAATGCGTCGAGGTCTTCTATCAGAAGTACAGCGACCGCACCCTCTCGGCCATGCTCCCCGAACTCGGCCTCACCGCCGAGGACATCAGCACCGAGATCCTGCGCTACGGCCCGGCCGTCATCGAAGCCGCCAAGCGCAACGGCGTCCTGGCCGGGCTGATCCGCGAACGCCTCGAGCCCTTCTTCCTCTCCGACCAGGTCCTGTCCATCCTCACCCCGGCCTGATCACAACCCCGGATCGACCAGCGCGGCAGCACACGCGCGAACCCCCTGGCGGCGACGAGGGAGCGGCCAGGGGGTTCGTGGGTGAAGGGCTCAGTGGGAGCCGAGGGGGGTGCCGAAGAGGGTGGCGAACTTGGCGGCGAGAGTGTCGCCGAGGAAGTTCAGGGCGCCGGGGGTGGCGGCCATGGTGCCCGCGTCGCTGATGGTGCAGCCAGGGGTGGCGGGGAGACCGTCGAGGCGGTCGCGCAGCCAGAGCAGGGCGGCCGGGCCGCCGACGACCTCGGCGATGATGTGTTCGCTGGCGTGGTCGCGGGTGTAGGTCAGTGAGGTGCCGGGGTCGCGGCAGTAGGTGTCGACGAGAGTGTCGGTGGCGGCCAGCGGCAGGATCTCGTCCCAGGCCGAATGCCAGACGAACATCGGCATGTCCGGCACCGTCTTGCCCATCTTGGTGTCGGCCAGCATGGCCGCGACGGGCGCGTCGTCGAGGGGATCGCCGTCGGAGCCGATCATGCCGATCATGTTCAGGAACGGCAGCAGCGCCGACTGGTACTGCACGCACAGCGGCGACTTGATCGCCGAGAGGCCCTTGCCGAGCGGGTCGAGCCGTTCGTCGAGATAGGCGGCGAAATCAGGGTATTCGCGGGCGAGGCCGAGGACCGCCGCGAAGACCAGCCCCGAGGTGGCCTGGTTGTTCGACATGCGCAGGGCCGCACCCAGATCCGCGCCGACGCCGCCTTCGGCCGCTCCGACGATATTCAGCTCGGGGGCGTAGGAGGCGTGCAGTTCGGCGGCGTGCCCGGTCGCGATCGAACCGCCGGAGTAGCCGTAGAGGCCCACGCGCGCGTCCGGTCCGGCTTCCAGGGGCGCGAAGTGGGTCGCTGCGCGGATGCCGTCGAGGGTGATCCGGCCAGCCAGCGGACCGGCGGCATAGGCCGAGTTCGGGCCCTGATGGTCCGGCACGACCACGGCCCAGCCCTGGGCCAGCGCGGCCTGGGCGAACAGGAACTCGGCCGGGACCACGATCTGCCCGGCCACCGGCGCCACCGACAGGTGTTGCAGCGCGTACGACGGCGCGCAGTAGCCCGCGGTCGAGTCCTCGGCCAGCTGCACCGAGAGCAGCTTGCGCGGCTCCACGGCGGTCCCGCGCGGCTTGATCAGGGTCGCCACCGCGGGGATGGCCTCGTCGCGGCTGTTGTTGGAGCGGTAGGACACCTGCCAGGCGTCCACGTCGATCGGCAGCAGGCCGAAGTCGGCGACGGTCACCTGACGGGCGGCGATGATCCCGCCCGGCGCGGTCGCGGCGACCACGTCGGCGGGCGGGAGATAGAAGCCGGGGTCCAGTTCCGGCGGCAGCGGGATCACCGGCGCGGGGGCGATGCCCGCCGGTTCGGCCGCGGCCGGGCCTGCCACCACGGCCGAACTCACCGCGATCAGGCCGGTGACCAGGGCGAGCCACCGGGCAACGGTAGGAGATGTCATGCGTGCTCAGTCCTCACGTGATTTGAGACGCCTTCGTCTCAACGAGGGTTACTATGGCACGGGTGTGGCGTAGATCGCAATCAGCGCGGCGGGGCGTCCGCGGCCGTGAGGGCGTTGAGCAGGGTGGAGAAGACCTCGACCAGCTCGTCGACGGGTGGGCGCGGGTCGTCGAGGCTCCACTGGTGCACCGCGCCGTTGACCGCGCCGATGAAGGCCGCCATGGCGACCCGCCAGCCGCCGGGGGGTGTGCGCGCGTCCGGCACGCCCGCCGCGATCGCCTGGACCACCTCGCCCCACTGGTCCCGGATCCGCGCCCGATGGGCCTCCACGGCCGGGCTCACACCGACGATCTCCACGAAAGCGACGGTGGCGCACCGGATATCGGCGGTGATGGCCCGGGTGTAGGCGCGCACGGCCACATCGACCAGTTCCCGCAGATCCGTCGACCCGCTCGCCGCCAGCGCCTCGGCGACCGCCGAGCGCGCCCGGCCCTGCACGCTGTCGTACACCGCGACCAGCAGTTCCTCGCGATCGGTGAACAGCTCGTAGAACTGCCGCCGCGACAGCCCCGCCGCCGCGCACACATCGGTCAGCGAACTGTTCGCGTAGGACTTCTCCGCGAACACGCTGAGCCCGGCCTCGAGGAACAGCGCCCGCCGCTCGACCTGCCGTTCGGCGACCGAGGTGCCGGTGTAGTTGTGTCGAGTCCGCGCCGGTTTCACACCGTCGACCCTACTGACCACAACCTCGGCCGAACTGGCTCAGACACCCGCGCGCCCTACACTCGGCCGCATGGGTGAGCAGAAACAGCGGATGCTGGCGGGGGAGCTGTACCGGGACAGTGATCCCGAACTGGTGGCCGAACGGCAACGCGCACAACGGCTCTGCGACGAGTTCAACCGCACCGGCCCCGACGAGACCGAACAGCGCACCGCCCTGCTCACCGACCTGCTCGGCAAGCTCGGCGCGGGCTCGTGGATCATGCCGCGCTTCCAGTGCGACTACGGCTCCCTGATCGAGATCGGCGCCAACAGCTTCCTCAACTACGACGCCATCCTGCTCGACTGCGCGCCCATCGTCATCGGCGACGACTGCTCGATCGGCCCGCGCTGCCAGCTGCTCACCGCCCTGCACCCCATGGACGATCACGAAAAGCGCAGGCAGCGCTGGGAATCCGCGGCACCCATCCGGATCGGGAACAATGTCTGGTTCGGTGGCGGGGTGATCGTGTGTCCGGGGGTGACCATCGGCGACGACGTGGTGGTCGGCGCGGGCAGCGTGGTGACCCGCGACCTGCCCGACCGCGTCTTCGCCGCGGGCAACCCCGCCCGGGTGATCCGCGCCCTGTAGCGCGTCGCCGGGTCGCGCGGGCGCCCGCGCGGCCATACTGTCTGTCCATGGGCGAAGCGCGGATCGAGACGGAGCAGGACGCGACCCGGCCGCTGCGCGAGGACATCCGGTTTCTCGGCGGCATCCTGGGCGACACCATTCGCGATCACGAGGGCCCCGAGGTGTTCGACCTGGTCGAGCGGGTGCGGATCGAGGCTTTCCGGGTGCGCCGCGAGGAGGTCGAGCGCAGCGCGGTGGCCGACATGCTCGACGGCACCCCCACCGAGGTCGCCATCCCGCTGATCCGGGCGTTCAGCTATTTCGTGCTGCTGGCCAATCTGGCCGAGGACATCCAGCGCGACCGCCGCCGCGCCGCCCACGTCGCCGCCGGGGAACCCCCGCAGGACTCCTCGCTGGCGGCCACCTACGCCAAGCTCGACGCCGCCGCCCTCGACGGCGACACGGTGGCCGAACTGCTGGCCGACGCGCTGGTCTCGCCGGTGATCACCGCGCATCCCACCGAGACGCGCCGACGCACGGTCTTCGACGTGCAGTCCGAGATCACCGGCCTGATGCGCCTGCGCCGCAGGCTCGACCCGGGCGAACCCGGCTACGACGAGTCCGAACTGGCGATCCGGCGTGCCGTACTCACGCTGTGGCGCACCGCGCTGATCCGCTTGGCGCGCTTGCGGATCCAGGACGAGATCGCCGTCGGCCTGCGCTATTACGACCTCACCCTCTACGACGTGATCCCCGCGATCAACGCCCAGGTGCGCGCCGCCCTGCGCTACCGCTGGCCCGAGGCCGACCTGCTGGCCCGGCCGATCCTGCGCCCCGGCTCCTGGATCGGCGGCGATCGCGACGGCAACCCCTATGTGACCGCCGAGGTCGTGCACACCGCGGCCGAGCAGGCGGCCGGTTTCGCCTTCGGCCGCTACCTCGACGAGCTGGTGGAGCTGGAGAAATCGCTGTCGCAGTCGGGCAGGCTGGTGCCGGTCACCGCGGCGGTCGCCGACCTCGCGCGGGCCGGGTACGAGGATCCGGCCTTCTTCGCCGACGAGCCGTATCGCCGTGCGCTGCACGCGATCCGGGCCCGGCTCAGCGCCACCGCGCGCCGCGCGCTCGGCACCCTGCCGGAGAGCGGGCTGGACACCCCCGCCACGCCGTACCCCACACCGCAGGCGGTGCTCGACGACCTCGACGCCATCGACGTGTCGATGCGCGCCAGCGGGGACGGCCTGCTCGCCGACGACCGGCTCGCCGCCCTGCGCCACGCCATCGAGACCTTCGGATTCCATCTGCAGGGCCTGGACCTGCGGCAGAACTCCGAGGTGCACGAGCAGGTGGTCGCCGAACTGCTGGCCTGGTCCGGCGCGCATCCGGACTACGCGAGCCTGCCGGAGGCCGAGCGGGTCGCCCTGCTGGCCGGGGAACTGCGCACGCGCAGGCCGCTACTCGGCCCGCACGCGCAGATCGGCGAGCTCGCCACGAAGGAACTCGGTGTGCTGCGCGCGGCCAAGGACGTGATCGACACCTTCGGCGCCGCGGCCGTGCCGAACTACATCATCAGCATGTGCACCTCGGTCAGCGACATGCTCGAGGCGGCGCTGCTGCTCAAAGAGGCGGGCATCCTCGATCCGGGCACGGCCGAGGGCACGCCGAGCTGCCCGGTCGGCATCGTTCCGCTCTTCGAGACGATCGAGGATCTGCGCGCCGGGGCCGCGACGCTGTCGGCGGTGCTCGAGGTGCCGGTCTATCGCGAGCTCGTCGCGGCGGCGGGGATGCGCCAGGAGGTGATGCTCGGCTACTCCGATTCCAACAAGGACGGCGGGTACCTGGCCGCGAACTGGGCGCTGTACCGGGCGGAACTGGATCTGGTGGAGGTCGCCCGCGCGACCGGTATCCGGTTGCGGCTGTTCCACGGTCGCGGCGGCACGGTCGGTCGCGGCGGCGGGCGCAGTTACGACGCCATCCTGGCCCAGCCCGCGGGCGCGGTGCACGGCGCGCTGCGGCTCACCGAGCAGGGCGAGGTGATCGCCGCCAAGTACTCCGAACAGGGTGCGGCACACCGCAATCTGGAATCACTGATCGCGGGCACCCTGGAATCGACGCTGCTGGACGTGGAGGGGCTGGGCGCCGACGCCGAACCGGCCTACGAGCTGCTCGACGACCTGGCCGCCCGCGCCCGCGCCGCCTACGCGCGGCTGGTGCACGACACTCCGGGGTTCGTCGAGTACTTCCGTCAGTCCACCCCGGTCGCCGAGGTCGGCGACCTGAATATCGGCAGCCGCCCCGCCTCGCGCAAGCCGACCAATTCGGTCTCGGACCTGCGGGCCATTCCGTGGGTGATGGCCTGGAGTCAGGCCAGGGTGATGCTGCCGGGCTGGTACGGCACCGGCACCGCGCTCGAGGAGTGGGTCGGCGGCGATCCCGCGCGGCTGGCCCGGCTCACCGAGCTCTACCGGCGCTGGCCGTTCTTCGGCACGGTGCTGTCGAACCTGGCGCAGGTGATGGCCAAGAGTGATCTGGATATCGCCGCCCGCTACGCCGAGCTGGTCGAGGACCCGGAGCTGCGCGCGGAGATCTTCGGGATGATCCGCGACGAGCACGCCCGCACCATCCGGATGTACCGGGCGGTCACCGGCCACGCCGAGCTGCTCACCGACAATCCGTCACTGGCCGAGTCCATCCACAACCGCTTCCCCTACCTGGAGCCGCTCAATCAGCTCCAGGTGGATCTGCTGCGCAGGCTGCGTGGCGGTGACGATTCCGAACTGGTGAAGCGCGGGATCCTGCTCACCATGAACGGTCTGGCCACCGCCCTGCGCAACTCGGGCTAGCGCACTACAGGCACACGCTGATGCTGATCGGACCCACCGGGATGCTGGCGCAGACGGCGACCGAGCCGACGACGGGCTGCGCGGTGGCGGCCGAGGCGGTTCCGGCGCCGAGCGCGGTGGCGGACAGGGCGAGTGCGGCGATGGCGAGCGGGCGAGCGGTCTTGGCAAACATAGGTACTTCCTAGATAGTGCGGTACCCCGGGCAAGGGGATTGCCCATAGAAGCATATCCCCGGCCGCCGGACGCCCTGATTGCGCCGGATTCCGGCCGGGTGACCGAGAGGACGCTGTGATCATCGACAACGACGCGGTGGACGTGCTCGCCGACCGGGCGCTCGGCCCGCAGGACAAGAGCGTCCCGCCCGCCGCCTGGGGCCGCAGCGCGCGCGAGTACCTGGGGACCGCCCCGGAGCTGCGCCAGTGGCAGACCCCGCTGCTCACCCTCGACCGGGGCAGGCTCGACGCCAATCTCGCGCTGATGGCCGAGTGGACCGCCGCCGCCGGGGTCGGGCTGGCCCCGCACGGCAAGACCACCATGGCCCCGCAGCTGTGGCGCGAGCAGCTCATGGCGGGTTCGTGGGCGATCACCCTGGCCACGGCCTGGCAGGCGCAGCTGGCGCGCGCGTTCGGTGTCGGCCGGATCGTGCTCGCCAACGCGGTCCTTGATCCGGTCGGATTGTCCTGGGCCGCCGCCGAATCCGCGCGGGACGCCACCTTCGAGTTCTACTGCTGGGCCGACGGGATCGACACCGTCGCGGCGATGGAGACGGTCCTGCGCACCGCGCCGCCCGGTCCGCCGGTACGGGTCTTGGTTGAGCTCGGCGGGCCGCACGGCCGGACCGGCGCGCGCACCCGCGCCGAAGCGCACGCGGTGGCCTCGGCCATCCGGGCCAGTGAGCGGCTCACCCTGGCCGGGGTCGGCGGGTACGAGGGCGCGCTGGCGCATGATCGCAGCGATGCCGGGATCGCGGCCGTGCGCGGCTATCTGGCCGAACTCGCCGCGCTGCACACCGAACTCGTCGCCGCGGGCGCCTATCCGGGCCCGGCGATCGTCACCGCGGGCGGCAGCGCCTATCCGGAGCTGGTCGTCGACGCGCTGGCGGGCCTGGCCGACGGCGCGACCACCGTGGTGCTGCGCAGCGGCGCCTACCTCGTCCACGATGACGGCTTCTACGCCGGGATCTCCCCGCTCAGCGGGTCCGCCGCGGTCCCCGGCCTGCGATCCGCCATGCACGGCTGGGCGCGGGTGGTCTCCCGGCCGGAGCCGGAACTGGCGCTGCTCGACGGCGGTAAACGCGACTTCCCGATCGACGAAGGACTGCCGGTCCCGCAGCTGGTCGCCGGTTCGACACTGCCGCCCGGCGCCGAGGTGACCGCGCTCAACGATCAGCACACCTTCCTGCGCCTGCCGGGCGCCAGCGCGGCGGACCTGCCGGTCGGCAGCGTGGTGCGGCTGGGCCTGTCGCATCCGTGCACGGCCTTCGACAAGTGGCGGCTCATCCCGGTCATCGACGACGCCGACGCCGAGCGGCCCCGCGTGGTCGACCTGGTGCACACCTACTTCTGACCGGGACCAGCTGGTCTTTGTTCACGACGCTAGCGCGCGCACCAGCCGGGTCAGCGCCGGGCGCGGATCGGTGTCGGCGCCGGTGAGCCGGTGCACGATGACGCCGTCGAGATAGTCGACCAGGATGCCCGCCTCGGCCGCCCCGACCCCGGCCAGAGCGGTGAGCTCGACCGCCATCCCGCGGAGCCGCCGGTGTCCCCGCCGGACCGCCTCGTCCAGCGCTGGCATCGTCTGCGCCTCGCCGAACAGGGCCAGCCGGGCCTGGGTGCGGACCCGGCCGTCGGTGGTCGCGTGCTCGGCGAAACGGGCCAGCCCTTCGACGAGATCGTCGAGGGTGGACAGGGTCAGCACCTGGTCCAGCGCCGCCCAGTCGCCGTGATCGCGCTGCTCGAGCCGCTCGGCGATCCCGGTGAGCAGGGCCGCCCGGGTGCGGAAGTAGTTGGACGCCGAGCCGGTGGGGAGTCCGGCCGCCTCGTCCACCGCGCGATGGGTCAGCGCGCGCGAACCCCGGGTGCCCAGCACCTCGATGGCCGCGTCGAGGACCTGCTCCCGTTTCGACACCACCCGGCGATACTACGCCCGTAGTGATCGTCACTACAGTCGTCGTGCATGGCACTACAGCCGTAGTACGGTGGCGGCAACCGGGAGTGAGGAGAGGCAGATGGCAACAGCGATCGTCGTCGGTGGCGGTATCGGGGGAATGGCCGCGGCCCTGGCGCTGCACGGCCGGGGCTGGTCGGTCGAGGTGCTCGAACAGGCGCCGGAGATCACCGAGGTCGGCGCGGGAATCTCGCTGTGGAGCAACGCGTTGCGCGCGCTGGACGCGATCGGGGTGGGCGACCGGGTTCGCGGGCAGGCCATCGACGGCACCTCGGCGGGTATCCGCGACACCCGTGGCCGGTGGCTCTCGCGCGCCGATCTCGCGGCTCTGCGCGAGCGCTTCGGCACGCCGGTGATCCTGCACCGCGCGGTGCTGCTCGACATCCTGCGCTCCGCCCTGCCCGCCGGTGCGCTGCGCACCGGGATCTCGGTGCGCGAGGCGCGAACCGACGGCACCGTCGTGCACTCGGCGGGGACCTCGACCGCCGACCTGGTCGTCGGCGCGGACGGCCTGCGCAGTGTCGTGCGCCGCGCGGTCTGCGGGGCGGTCGAGCCGCGGTATGCCGGGTACACCGCCTGGCGGGCGGTGGTCGACCTCGCCGATCCGCCCGCGAACTTCGGCGAAACCTGGGGTCGCGGTGCGCGTTTCGGTATCGCCCCGCTGAAGGACGGCCGCCTGTACTGCTTCGCCGTCTACAACGCCGCCGAGCACGCGCCCGGCAGCCTCGACGAGGTCCGCGCCCGCTTCGCCGGTTGGCCCGCGCCCATCCCGGCCCTGCTCGCCGCCGCCGACCCGGACACGGTGCTGCACAACGACATCTACGAGCTCCCCGCTCTGCCCACCTTCACCGCGGGCCGGATCGCCCTGCTCGGCGACGCCGCCCACGCCATGACCCCCAATCTCGGCCAGGGCGGCTGCCAGGCCCTCGAGGACGCCGTGGTGCTGGCCCGCTACGCCGCCGACCCCGGCGGCCTGGCCCGCTACGACCGCGAACGCCGCCCGCGCACCCGCATGATCACCCGCCGCTCGGCCCAGGTCGGCGTCCTCGGCCAGCTCTCCGCCGCCCCGCTGGTCGCGCTCCGAAACACCGTCCTGCGGCTGACCCCGGCCTCGGCCCAGCTCCGCTCGATGGCGCCGGTCCTCGACTGGACCTGTTGAGCCGCAGTCGATCCGGCCTATCCGGCGTCGTCGAAGATCGCCACCGCGCGGGCCGTATCACTACGCCTCCACGATGAACGGCGGACGACCGCGCGGTGGCGCTGTCACCCGTAGCGGGCGGCCATGGCCGTGGCGGTGGCCGCCAGGGCGGCGCGCAGGGGCGTGGGTGTCAGGACCTCGAGATGTTCGCCGAGAGGGAGCAGGGCGTGGGCGAGGATCTCGACGGACTCCCCGGGAATCGTGATCTCGGCCCAGCCGTCGGCATCGGGTGCGCCCAGCGACGCGAGGGCCTCGCGCACGGCCGCGGGATCGTTCGTCAGGCGCAGCAGCCGCACCTGGGCGGTATCGATACGGCAGTGCGCGCGCACGCGCAGGATGGACCGGGCGAACTCCTCGGCCGCTGTCCGCCAGTGTGCGGCCAGATCGAAATCGGCAGGGCGGGTGAAGGTTTCGCCGGTGGTCTCGGCGGTGACGATCCGGCTCGCCCGGTACGACCGGATGTCGGCGGCTTCCCGCGCCACCAGATACCAGGTGCCCGCCTTCATCACCAGGCCCAGCGGGTCGACGATCCGCTCCACGACACGGTCCGGGCGCCGGTAACCGAGGGCGAGCCTGCGGTCGTGCCAGAGCGCGTCGGCCACCGTGGCCAGGGCGGGGGTGTCGTCGGGACGGTGGAACCAGCCGGGCATATCGATGTGGACGCGGTCGGCGATCCGGGTCGCGCGGCCGCGCAGTTCCGGCGGCAGCGCGGCCAGCATCTTCAGCTGGGCGGTGGCCAGCACCGTGCCGAGCCCGAGATCGGCGGCCGCGCCCGGCAGCCCGGCCAGCAGCACGGCGTCGGCCTCGTCGGAGGTGAGCCCGGTCAGCCGGGTGCGGTAGCCGTCGATCAGGCGCACCCCACCCCCGCGGCCCGGTTCGCAGTACACCGGCACTCCGGCCTCCGACAGCGCCTCCACATCGCGGTACACCGTGCGCGTCGACACCTCCAGCTCCCGCGCCAGCTCGCCCGCGGTCGTCCCGCCGGAGGCCTGGAGCACCAGCAGCAGCCGTACCAATCTGCTCGCGCGCATACCACCGAGACTAGCCGGGAAACCTGACAGGAGATGTCCGGTTTGCGTCGTACCGTCGAGGCATGACCACGTGGAGCCAGTTCACCCAGGAAGCACCGAGCATCGCCGCCCTGTTCCTGCGCAGGCATCAGGCCACCCGCAACCTGTGCATGCTCGGCACCGTTCGCGCCGACGGATCACCCCGGATCAGCCCGATCGAGCCGATGATCTTCGAGGACATGCTCGTCCTCGCCGGTATGCCGCACACCCGCAAGTTCGACGACCTCGCCCGCGACCCCCGCTTCTGCCTGCACACCGCCACCGTCGACACCGAGGTCACCGACGGCGACGCCAAACTCTTCGGCACCGTCACCGACGTGAGCGACGAGGCCGTGCACCGCCGCTTCACCCAGATGCTGTTCGAGAAGAGCGGCTTCGACATCCGCGAGGAGAAGTTCGACCACTTCTACGTCGCCGATCTCACCGGCGCCTCCACCGTCGAGGTCGACGACGACCACCTCGACATCACCGTCTGGAAGCCCGGCCGGGGCGAGACCGTGGTCCAGAAGCGCTGAGTCGCCGCTGATCCGGTACCGCGCCACGACCGCGCGGTACCCGGGACGGCGGTGTGCGCTGTGCCACGATGACGGGCATGGAGCTGCTCGCGTCCGCGGCCGTGGACGGCCCGTCGCCGATCGTGTCGCTGTTCTGGATCGCGCTGGTCGCCGTGGCCGCCCCGCTGCTGTCGCGGGTGCTGCGCGGGTATGCGCCGGATGTGGTGATCCTGCTGCTCGCGGGCACGGTGCTCGGGCCGTTCGCGCTGGGGTGGGCTTCCGCGGACGGCGGCGTCGACCTGATCGAGGAACTCGGCCTCGGCATGCTGTTCCTGCTGGCCGGATACGAACTGGATCCGAAACTGCTCGGTGGGCGGTCGGGGCGGGTCGCGTGGCTGGTCTGGCTGGCCGGGCTGGTCTTCGGGTTCGGCCTGGTCACCGCGCTGGCGAGCGGGGAGTCGACCACCAATCACATCGCCGTGGCCATCGCGATGACCTCCACCGCGCTCGGCACGCTGCTGCCGATCGTCAAACAGGCGGGCCTGCTCGACACCCCGCTCGGCCGGGCGGTGCTCGCGCACGGCGCGGTCGGCGAGCTCGGCCCCATCGTGGCCATGTCGGTGCTGCTGAGCAGCCACAGCGTCGGCGCGGCGCTGGTGGTGCTGGCGCTGTTCGTGGTGGCCACCCTGCTGGCCGGGGTCGTCCCGCTGCGACTGTTCGCGCGCATCCCCGATCTCGGCGCGGCGCTGGCCCGGATGGACGGCGGCACCTCCCAGCTGCCGGTGCGCGGCTCGATCCTGCTGCTGCTCGTGCTGATGGTGGTGGCGGAACGCTTCGAGCTGGACGTGGTGCTGGGCGCCTTCGCGGCGGGCATGGTGCTGCGCCGCCTCATCGCCGCCGGGCATCCCCAGGTCGACGAGCAGCTGGAGACCATCGGCTACGGCCTGCTGATCCCGGTGTTCTTCGTGGTCTCGGGCATGGGCATCGATCTGGCCGCGGTCGCCGACAAACCACTGATGTGGCTGGGCTTCGTGGCCGCCATCGCGGTCGCGCGCGGATTGCCGGTCTGGCTCAGCGAGCGGTTCGTCCCGCACGGCCGCAATCTCGAGTCCCCGCACGAACGCGCCCAGCTCGCGCTGTTCGCCGCGACGGGCCTGCCGATCATCGTCGCGGTCACCCAGGTGGCGGTGTCGACGGGCATGATGACCGCCGAGACCGCCTCGGTCCTGATCGCCGCGGGCGCGACGACGGTATTGTTGTTTCCGCTGGTAGCGCGCCTGATCGGGCGCGGGGCACCGGCGCCGGTCACACCTGCCCATGAATGAGCTTGCATAGTCGTGCATAATCATCACATGGTTGATTCGTCGGGAGGACCCGTGTTGCGGGTGGCGGTTGCCGGTGCGAGTGGATACGCCGGTGGCGAAGTGTTGCGTCTGCTGCTGAACCACCCGGAGTACCGAGCCGGGCGCCTCGAGATCGGGGCGCTGACCGGTGGATCCAACGCGGGAACCGCGCTGGGTGAGCTGCAGCCGCACCTGCTGCCGCTGGCCGATCGGATCCTGGAAGCGACCACCCCCGACACCCTGGCGGGCCACGATGTGGTCTTCCTCGGCCTGCCGCACGGCCAGTCCGCGGCCATCGCCCAGGCCCTGCCCGAGTCCACCGTCATCATCGACTGCGGCGCCGACTTCCGGCTCACCGACGCCGCGGCCTGGGAGAAGTACTACGGCGGCGCCCACGCGGGCAGCTGGCCCTACGGCCTGCCCGAACTGCCCGGCGGCCGGGAGCGGCTGACCGGCGCCACCCGCATCGCGGTGCCCGGCTGCTACCCGACCGTGGCCAGCGTGGCGCTGGCCCCGGCCATCGCCGCCGGGATCATCGAGCCCACCGTGAACGTCGTCGCCGTGAGCGGCACCTCGGGCGCGGGCCGCAAGCTCGATGTCGGGCTGCTCGGCTCCGAGGTGATGGGTAGTGTGCGCGCCTACAGCATCGCGGGCGCGCACCGGCATACCCCCGAGATCGCGCAGAACCTGAAAGCCGCGGGCGGCGTGGACGTCTCGGTGTCGTTCACCCCCGTGCTCGCGCCGATGCCCCGGGGCATCCTGGCCACCTGCACCGCGCCGGTGAAGGTCGACGCGGCCCAGGCGCGCGCCGTCTACGAGAAGGCCTACGCCGACGAGCCGTTCGTGCACCTGCTGCCCGAGGGCCTGCTCCCGCAGACCGGGGCGGTGCTCGGCTCCAACGCGATCACCCTGCAGGTCACCGTCGACGCCGACGCGGGCCTGCTCGTGGTGATCGGCGCGATCGACAACCTGGCCAAGGGCACCGCGGGCGCCGCCGTGCAATCGATGAATCTGGCCGTCGGCTACGACGAGACCGCAGGACTTTCCACCGTAGGAGTGGCACCGTGACCAGCAAACTGATCCACACCCAGGGCGTCACCGCGCCGCTCGGTTTCCGGGCGGCGGGGATCGCGGCCGGGATCAAGGCCAGCGGCAAGCCCGACCTCGCGCTGGTCCTCAACGAGGGTCCCGAGTACGCGGCGGCCGGTGTCTTCACCAGCAATCAGGTCAAGGCCGCGCCGGTGCTGTGGTCGCAGCAGGTGCTGAAGACCGGTCGGCTGCGCGCGGTCATCCTCAACTCGGGCGGTGCCAATGCCTGCACCGGCCCCGGCGGTTTCCAGGACACCCACCAGACCGCCGAGGAACTCGCTGCCGCACTGAGCAATTGGGGTACCGAGACCGGCGCGGGCGAGATCGCGGTCTGCTCCACCGGCCTCATCGGTGACCGGCTGCCGATGGACAAGCTCCTGCCCGCGATCACCGAGATCGTGCACGAGATGGGTGGGGGCATGTCGGGCGGTTCCGACGCGGCTCAGGCCATCATGACCACCGACACCGTGCCCAAGGAATCGGCCTTCCACCACGAGAACAAGTGGAATGTCGGCGGCATGGCCAAGGGCGCGGGCATGCTCGCGCCGTCGCTGGCCACCATGCTCGTCGTGCTCACCACCGACGCGGTGGCTACCCCCGAGCAGCTCGACGAGGCCCTGCGCAAGGCCACCAAGTACACCTTCGACCGGCTCGATGTCGACGGTTCGTGCTCCACCAACGACACCGTGCTGCTGCTGGCCAACGGCGCCAGCGGCGTCGCCCCGTCGCAGGAGGAACTCGACGCCGCGGTGTTCACCGTCTGCGACGACCTGGCCGCCCAGCTCATGGCCGACGCCGAGGGCGTCACCAAGCGGGTGCGGGTCACCGTCGCCGGTGCCGCCAGTGAAGACGAGGCCCTCACCGCCGCCCGCGCGGTGGCCCGCGACAGCCTGGTCAAGACCGCGCTGTTCGGCTCCGACCCCAACTGGGGCCGGGTGCTGGCCGCGGTCGGCATCGCCCCGGTGACCCTGGACCCGAACCGGATCGCGGTGTCGTTCAACGGCAATCCGGTCTGCGTCGACAGCGTCGGCGCGCCGGGCGCGCGCGAGGTCGACCTGTCCGGCGCGGATATCGACGTGCTGATCGAGCTGAATGTCGGCGAGGGCACCGCCATGGTGCGCACCACCGACCTCTCGCACGCCTACGTCGAAGAGAACTCGGCGTACAGCTCATGAGCAGTGTGGTGCACAGCCTTTCGGCCCTGGACAAAGCCCACGTGCTCGCCGACGCGCTGCCGTGGCTGCAGAAGTTCCGCGACAAGATCGTCGTGGTGAAGTACGGCGGCAACGCCATGATCGACGCCGAACTCAAGGCCGCCTTCGCCGCCGACATGGCCTTCCTGCGCACCGTCGGCGTGCACCCGGTGGTGGTGCACGGCGGCGGCCCGCAGATCAACGCCATGCTGAAACGGCTCGGCATGGAAGGCGAGTTCCGCGGCGGCTTCCGGGTGACCACGCCCGAGGTGATGGACGTGGTGCGGATGGTGCTGTTCGGACAGGTCGGGCGTGAGCTCGTCGGCCTGATCAACGCGCACGGGCCCTACGCGGTCGGCATCTCCGGCGAGGACGCGCACCTGTTCACCGCGACCCGGCGCACCGTCACCGTCGACGGCGCGGCCACCGATATCGGCCTGGTCGGCGATGTCACCGAGGTCAATCCCGGTGCGGTGCTGGACCTGATCGACGCGGGGCGGATCCCGGTGGTCTCCACCATCGCCCCCGACGCCGACGGCGTGGTGCACAACATCAACGCCGACACCGCCGCGGCCGCCCTGGCCGAGGGCATCGGCGCCGAGAAACTCGTCGTCCTCACCGATGTCGAGGGCCTCTACACCGACTGGCCCGACCGGTCCTCGCTGACCAGCGAGATCGACGCCGCGGCCCTGGCGGAGTTGCTGCCACGCCTGGATGCGGGCATGGTGCCCAAGATGGAAGCCTGCCTGCGCGCTGTGCAGGGCGGGGTGCCCAGCGCCCACGTGATCGACGGCCGCGTGCCGCACTCGGTCCTGCTGGAGCTGTTCACCGGAGAAGGAATCGGAACGATGGTGACCCCATGAGTGAAGTAGAGAAGATCCAGCAGCGGTGGTCGGCCGCGATGATGAACAACTACGGCACCCCGAAGGTCGCGCTGGTGCGCGGCGCGGGCGCGGTGGTCTACGACGCCGACGGCAAGCGCTATGTCGATTTCCTCGGCGGCATCGCGGTCAACAGCCTCGGCCACGCCCATCCGGCCATTCTGGAAGCGGTCACCCAGCAGCTGGGCACCCTCGGCCACGTGTCGAACATCTACGCCAACGAGCCGGTGATCGAACTGGCCGAGAAGCTGCTCGCGCACTTCGGTGACGGCGAGGGCCGGGCGTTCTTCTGCAACTCCGGCACCGAGGCCAACGAGGCCGCGTTCAAGATCGCCCGGCTCACTGGCCGGACCAAGATCGTCGCCGCCGAGGAGGCCTTCCACGGCCGCACCATGGGCGCCCTCGCGCTCACCGGTCAGCCGTCGAAGCGCGAGCCCTTCGAGCCGATGCCGCCCGGCGTCGTGCACGTGCCCTACGGTGACGCCGCCGCGCTGGAGGCCGTCGTCGATACCGACACCGCCGCGGTGTTCCTGGAGCCGATGATGGGGGAGAGCGGCGTGGTCGTCCCGCCGTTCGACTACCTGGCCAAGGCCCGTGAGATCACCTCCCGGGCGGGCGCGCTGCTCATCCTCGACGAGGTGCAGACCGGAATCGGCCGCACCGGAACGTTTTTCGCGCACCAGGCGGCGGGCATCGTGCCCGACGCGATCACCCTGGCCAAGGGCCTGGGCGGCGGTCTGCCGATCGGCGCCGTGCTGGCGCAGGGCCGCGCCGCCGAGCTGCTCACGCCGGGTCTGCACGGCACCACCTTCGGTGGTAACCCCGTCTGCGCCGCCGCGGCGCTGGCGGTGCTGCGCACCATCGACGCCGAAGACCTGCTCTCGCATGTGGAATGGGTCGGCAAGCGGCTCAGCGACGGCATCGCCCTGCTCGAGCATCCCGAGATCGACCACGTCCGGGGCGCGGGCCTGCTCATCGGTATCGTGCTGCGCAACGACATCTCCGCGCAGGTGGACGAGCGGGCGCGGGAGGCGGGCTACCTGATCAATCCCGCCAAGCCGAACGTGATCCGGCTGGCGCCGCCGCTGGTGCTCACCGAAACCCAGGCCGACAACTTCATCGCCGACCTGCCCGGCATTCTCGACCTGGCCGCCGCCGATGCGAAGGGAGCGAGTAAGTGACCCTGCGCCACTTTCTGCGCGACGACGACGTGACCCAGGCCGAACAGGCCGAAATCCTCGCCATCGCCGCGGAATTGAAGCAGAACCCGTTCGCGCACCGGCCGCTGGACGGCCCGCGCGGGGTCGGGGTGATCTTCGAGAAGAACTCCACCCGCACCCGCTTCTCCTTTGAACTGGGCATCGCCCAGCTCGGCGGGCACGCGGTGGTGGTGGACGGCCGTGACACCCAGCTCGGCCGCGAGGAGACCCTCGGCGACACCGGCAGCGTGCTCTCGCGCTACGTCGACGCCATCGTCTGGCGCACCTTCGAACAGTCGCGGCTGGACGAGATGGCCGTCACCGCCACGGTTCCCGTGGTGAACGCGCTGTCCAACGAGTTCCACCCGTGCCAGGTGCTCGCCGATCTGCAGACCATCGCCGAGCGCAAGGGCACCCTGGCGGGCCTGAACCTCACCTACTTCGGCGACGGCGCCAACAATATGGCGCACTCGCTGCTGCTGGGCGGGGTGACCGCGGGCATGAACGTCACCGTGGCGGCCCCGGCCGGGTTCGAGCCGCTGCCGTGGATCCTGGAGGCCGCAGCCAAGCGGGCCGCCGAGACCGGCGCGAGCGTGCACGTCACCGGTGATCCGGTGGCCGGGGCGAGTGGCGCCGATGTGCTCGTCACCGACACCTGGACCTCGATGGGGCAGGAGAACGACGGCCTGGACCGGGTCGGCCCGTTCCGCCCGTTCCAGCTCAATGCCGAACTGCTCGGCCACGCGTCTCCGGAAGCCATTGTGCTGCACTGTCTTCCGGCGCATCGCGGCGAGGAGATCACTGACGAGGTGCTCGACGGCGCGCACAGCGTGGTCTGGGACGAGGCCGAGAACCGCCTGCACGCCCAGAAGGCGCTGCTGGTCTGGCTGCTCGCGAAAGCCGCCGCGTGAGACCGCGAACCGGGGCCTGCGCGGAGGGCAGGCCATGAGCGCGCCCGAGAAGGGCTCGCCCGCGATCGCCCGCACCCGCGCAGGCCGCCAGTCGCGCATCGTCGAGCTGCTGTCGGCGCATTCGGTGCGCAGCCAGACCGAGCTGGCCGCGCTGCTCGCCGCCGAGGGTATCGAGACCACCCAGGCCACCCTCTCGCGGGACCTCGACGAACTCGGCGCGGTGAAGCTGCGCGCGGCCGACGGCGGCGCGGGCGTCTACGTGGTCCCCGAGGACGGCAGCCCCGTGCGCGGAGTCACCGGCGGCACCGGCCGGTTGTCCAAACTGCTCGGTGACCTGCTGGTCTCCACCGACGCCAGCGGCAATCTCGCCGTCCTGCGCACCCCACCCGGCGCCGCCCACTTCCTGGCCAGCGCGCTGGACCGGGCCGCGCTGCCCTTCATCGTCGGCACCATCGCCGGTGACGACACCATCGCGGTGATCGCCCGCGAACCCCTCACCGGCGCCGAACTGGCCGCGAAAATCGAAGGATTGGCCTGAGGGGACCACGGTTGCAGAGCCGGGGCCCATTATCCAATGATGGGCATATAAGGTTAAGCAAAGAAGATACTTACTTAACGCTAATGGCTCAGGCTGAAGCCGACGAAGCCGCGCAGGAACTGGTGCGGTTCGATGCGCATCTATCGGCCGAGCTCGGAACCGACTGCGAACTCGGACCGATGAGCTCCGTGCTGCTACGCACCGAGAGCTCCGCGTCGTCGCAGATCGAGAACCTCACTGTGGGCGCTCGGCAACTCGCGATGGCCGAGCTCGGTGAGCACACCAACCGGAACGCGCGCATCGTCACTGCCAACGTGCGCGCGATGGAAGTGGCGCTCGAGCTCGGCCTCCACACCATGATCGGGTCCCCGCAGCTATCGCTGACCTCATCCACTTCGTGCAGCGGACAGACGTGCCCGCCCTGGCGCATATCGCGCTCGCACACGCGCAATTCGAGACGATCCATCCCTTCACTGACGGTAACGGCAGAACCGGCCGCGCTCTCGTCCACGCGATGCTGAACAGTCGACGGCTGACCAGCCACGTCACCGTGCCGATCTCGGCTGGCCTGTTGGTGAATACCGGAAGTTACTTCGATGCCCTGACCCATTTCCGATCCGGCGACCCCGAACCGATCGTGCGCCAGTTCGTCGACGCGGCGTTCTATGCCATCGGCAGCGGGCGCCGACTTGTCGACGAGCTCAGATCTGTCCGTGCCGCTTACCAGGAACAGACCACCGCGCGCGCGGATTCCACGGCCTGGAAGCTGATCGATCGGCTCATGGCACAACCGGTGGTCAACAGCGGTTATGTCGTCGAGGCTTTCGGCATCAGTGGGGTCGCGGCACAGCGGGCCATCGATCGGCTGGTGGAATCCGGAGTGCTGCGCGAGGTGACACAGCGCGCTCGCAATCGAGTCTGGCAAGCCGACGGAATACTCACCGCCCTTGACGATTTCGCGGCGGGGATTCGCCGAGTACGCGGTTGAGCGACGCGCACGCGGTCGGATTCAGGTCGGTGGCAACCGGCGCCAGTTCCAGTCGACCCGGATGTCGATCGGCGCGTCGGCGGTGACCATTCGGGGTTGGGTGTTGAGGCCATCCGGCGGGCCGGACTGTGCCTCCACCGACAGCGATTCCTCCGGCAGCGTCCACACGACGACATCGGAAACCTGGCTCGTGATGGTGAACTCGAGGAACCCCGGCCAGGTGAGGCGGGCACGGACACCGTCGGGCATGGCGAAGCAGTCGTCCCACGGTGGCGGCATCGGCGGGATGTGGCGACCGGTAGGGAGGTAGTTCGTGCCGCGCTCATACTGCCAGTCGGGGTGGAAGTCGAGTTCGAGCGGGCCGGTGGCGGGCGCGAGTTCGCGCAGGAACCACGGATGCCAGCCGCCCTGCGCCGGGAACGGGTCGCCGTCGGTGGCGATGCGCATGGTCAGGGTGAGGCCGGTGTCGGTGAGCGCGAAGGTCTGGGTGACTGTGCCCGCGAACGGCCAGGGATCGCTGAGCCGGTGCAGCAGGGTGGCCGTGCGCTCGGTGGCGTCGACCACCACCCACGTGCCGTGGCGGGCCGTGCCGTGAATCGCGTGCGGCGGATGGTCGATCGGCATCGTGTAGGTGTGCGCTCCCACGGTGAACCGGCCGTAGCCGAGCCGCCCCGCCCACGGCGCCATGACGAAACTCCCGGTGCCCGGGTCCTGCCGGAGCAGTTCGGTGCCCGCCACGGTGAGGCTGTGCAGCGCGCCGCCGTCGCCGGGGGCGATGATCAGCGCCGCGTCGTCGGCCTGGAGGCGCACATCCTGGGCTGCCATGCCCGGAGACTAGCGGCGCGGCGGCGCACTCCGGCGCATCCCACGCCGGTGCTCAGGTGAACGGATACTGCCCGCCGCCCCCGCCGCCCCGCTGGTCCGGCGTCGCGACATCGATGATGTCTTGCACGAGCTCGACCAGCGCCCGGCCGACATCGAGCACACCGTTGCCGAGCGTGGAGAATTCCTGCGCGATGTAATGGAGCATCTCGTTCGTCCTCACGTCCGTGGAGCCGAATAGTGCACTCCCAGGGTGCCATACACCCCTGACACCGGCCGTAGATTCGTCCCCGTGCGACACAACACCACCTTCGAACCGGTCCCTGACCGGCGGGCTCGGTGGTCGGCCTCACCTGCTACCTGGACGCGCGACCCCGCGACGCCTCCCTGGAGATCGGCTTCACCGCCTACGCGCCGTCGGTCTGGGGGAGTGCGGTCAACCCCGACGCGAAGCTGCTGGTGCTCGGGTACGCGTTCGAGTCGCTGGGTGTGGGCCGGGTGCAGCTGAAGACCGATGTGCGCAACCAGCGCTCCCAGCGCGCCATCGCCCGGCTCGGCGCGGTCTACGAGGGCACCCTGCGACGCCACTTCCGGCGCGGGGACGGCACCGTGCGCGACAGCGTGCTGTTCTCGATCACCGCCGAGGACTGGCCGCGCGTACGGGCGCGGCTGCGGGACCGGCGGGCCCGCTGACGGGTCAGGCGGTGCCGAGGAAATTCAGGATGGCCAGCAGCAGTGGTGCGGCGATATCGAAGCCCATGCGGCCGAGGGCGAGGCCGGTGGTGGCCAGGGCCTCGTAGTTGTCGGACAGGACGCCCAGGATCTTGTCTTCGTTCATGGTGCCGCCTCTCGGTGTCGGAAGGTCAGTAGAGGAGATCGCGCAGGATCGGCGCGCCCATCTCGATGACGACCTTGGCGACGGTCAGGCTGAGATTGCCGAGCCCGATCACCACCGTGCCGATCAGGTCGTAGTTGTCCTGGGCGAACTGCTGCAATTCATGCATGGTGACCACTCCCTCGACCCCGACCGATTGGTAGCTGCTGTGACCAGCGTCTCACATCGCCGAGGAGTCGCCAAGGTCCGTCTCGCTGTCGCCGCAGGTGGCCGCCCATTTCGGGGGTCGCCGACCCGGCCGTGACCCCCGGTTATGAATGAGATTGCATCATCATGCATAATCATTTGCAGCAACGGCGCGAGCCGACCGGCGGCCGGAGCATTCATACTGCTCAGGGCAGCCCGTGCAGATGTACTACCAGACTTCGAGGAGCACAACAGACATGTCCGATCGCGTCGTACTCGCCTACTCCGGTGGGCTGGACACCTCCGTCGCCATCAGCTGGATCGCGAAGGAGACCGGTTCCGAGGTGGTGGCTGTGGCCATCGACCTCGGCCAGGGCGGCGAGGACATGAACGTGGTGCGCCAGCGCGCGCTGGACTGCGGCGCCGTGGAGGCCATCGTGGTCGACGCGCGCGACGAGTTCGCCGACGAGTACTGCCTGCCCACCATCCAGGCCAACGCCATGTACATGGGCCAGTACCCGCTGGTCTCGGCCATCAGCCGCCCGCTGATCGTCAAGCACCTCGTCGAGGCCGCCAAGTTCCACAACGCCACCACCGTCTCGCACGGCTGCACCGGCAAGGGCAACGACCAGGTCCGCTTCGAGGTCGGCATCGGCGCGCTGGCCCCCGACCTGAACGTGATCGCCCCGGTCCGCGACTACGCCTGGACCCGCGAGAAGGCCATCGCCTTCGCCGAGCAGAACAAGCTGCCGATCAACGTCACCAAGAAGTCGCCGTTCTCCATCGACCAGAACGTGTGGGGCCGCGCGGTCGAGACCGGCTTCCTCGAGGACCTGTGGAACGCGCCGACCAAGGACGTCTACGACTACACCGCCGACCCGACGGTGAACTTCGAGGCGCCCGACGAGGTCATCATCACCTTCGACAAGGGTGTGCCGGTCGCCATCGACGGCCGTCCCGTCAGCGTGCTGCAGGCCATCGAGGAGATGAACACCCGCGCCGGTCGCCAGGGCGTCGGCCGCCTCGACATGGTCGAGGACCGGCTCGTCGGCATCAAGAGCCGCGAGATCTACGAGGCGCCGGGCGCCATCGCGCTGATCACCGCGCACCAGGCCCTGGAGAACGTCACCATCGAGCGCGAGCTGGGCCGCTACAAGCGTCAGGTCGAGGCCCGCTGGGGCGAGCTGGCCTACGACGGCCTGTGGTTCTCCCCGCTCAAGCGCGCCCTGGACGCCTTCGTGCAGGACACCCAGCAGCACGTCTCCGGTGACATCCGGATGGTGCTGCACGGTGGTTCCGCCGTGGTCAACGGCCGTCGCTCCGAGCAGTCGCTCTACGACTTCAACCTGGCCACCTACGACGAGGGCGACACCTTCGACCAGTCGCTGGCCAAGGGCTTCGTGCAGATCCACGGCCTGTCCTCGAAGGTCGCCGCCCGTCGCGACCTGAACCAGAAGTAAGTAACAGCACGTCGTAGTCTCGACACCGGCCGGTCCCGTCACGGACCGGCCGGTGCCGTGCCCGGCCCTGCCCACCCGCCATCCCGACCGGAGGAGAACCCGATGACCCACAGCGGAACCAACGAAGGTGCCCTCTGGGGTGGGCGATTCGCGTCCGGCCCGGCCGAGGCGATGGCGGCGCTGAGCAAGTCGACCCACTTCGACTGGGCGCTGGCGCCCTACGACATCCGCGCGTCCAAGGCGCACGCCCGGGTGCTGCACAAGGCGGGGCTGCTCTCCGCATCGGACCTGTCCGGCATGCTCGCCGGGCTCGACGCGCTCGCCGCCGACGTGGCCTCCGGCGCCTTCGGGCCCGCCGAGTCCGACGAGGACGTGCACGGTGCGCTCGAGCGCGGTCTGATCGACCGGGTCGGCACCGAGCTCGGTGGCCGGTTGCGGGCGGGCCGCTCGCGCAACGACCAGGTGGCCACCCTGTTCCGCATGTGGCTGCGCGACGGCGTGCGCCGGATCGCCGCCGGGGTGCTCGATGTGGTCGACGCGCTCGTCGCCCAGGCCGCCGCCCACCCCGACGCCGTGATGCCGGGCAAGACCCACCTGCAGGCCGCCCAGCCGGTCCTGCTGGCCCACCACCTGCTGGCCCACGCGCACCCGCTGCTGCGCGACCTGGAACGCCTGCGCGACTTCGACAAGCGCGCCGCGGTCTCGCCCTACGGGTCGGGCGCGCTGGCCGGTTCCTCGCTGGGCCTCGACCCCGAGCAGATCGCCGCCGAACTGGACTTCACCGCCGCCGCGGCCAACTCCATCGACGCCACCTCCTCGCGCGACTTCGCCGCCGAGGCCGCCTTCGTGCTGGCCATGATCGGCGTCGACCTGAGCCGGATGGCCGAGGAGATCATCCTCTGGAGCACACCGGAATTCGGCTACCTCACCCTCGCCGACGCCTGGTCCACCGGCTCCTCGATCATGCCGCAGAAGAAGAACCCGGACGTCTCCGAACTGACCCGCGGCAAGGCCGGTCGCCTGATCGGCAACCTGACCGGCCTGCTGGCCACCCTCAAGGCGCAGCCGCTGGCCTACAACCGGGATCTGCAGGAGGACAAGGAACCCCTGTTCGACTCGGTCGCCCAGCTGGAACTGCTGCTGCCCGCCATCGCGGGCCTGGTCGGCACCCTCACCTTCCACACCGACCGGATGGCCGAACTCGCCCCCGCCGGTTTCACCCTCGCCACCGATATCGCGGAATGGATGGTGCGCCAGGGTGTTCCGTTCCGGGTGGCCCACGAGGCCGCCGGTGCGTGTGTGCGCGCCGCCGAGATCCGCGGCGTCGGCCTGGACGAGCTGACCGACGCGGAATTCGCCGCCGTCGACCCGGCCCTGACCGCCGGGGTGCGCGAAGTGCTCACCGTCGCGGGCTCGATCGCCTCGCGCAACGCCCGCGGCGGCACCGCCGGTGTCCGGGTGGCCGAACAGCTCGACGAGGTGCGCGCGTCCGCCGACGACGCCCGCGCCTGGCTGCGCTGACCCGATGACCCTGCTGTTCCTGGCGCTGGCCATCGCCACCGAGGTGACCGCGACCGTGTCGCTGAAACTCTCGGAGGGGTTCACCAAACTGGTGCCCTCGATCGTGGTGGTGATCGGCTACGCCCTGGCGTTCTTCTTCCTGGGCCAGGCACTGAAGCGGGGTATGGCGATCGGCGTGGCCTACGGCATCTGGTCGGCGGTCGGGGTGGCCGCCATCGCCGGGATCGGCGTGCTGTTCCTGGGCGAGCGGCTCACCCTGATCCAGGTCGGCGGCATCGGCCTGGTCATCCTGGGGGTCCTGGCGCTGGAACTCGGCGGCGCCCACTAGCTGTCAGGAACGCGCGGTCTTGGTGTATTCGAGCTTGGCGGGCCCCTCATCCGCCAGCTGATCCCCGAGGATCCAGCCGCAGGACTCGTAGAACGACCGGGCCCTGGCATTGTCCGGGAAGGTCTCCAGCCGGATGCTCGGGTACCGGGTGAAGAGTGTTTCCTCCGCGTGCCGGAGCAGCAGGCGCCCCAGCCCCCGACGGTGCTGATCCGGGTCGATCATCATCAGGTCGACCGTGGGGCCGTCGAGGATGGACAGACCGACGATTCGGTCGTCCTGATCGAGGCAGTACACGCGACCCTGCTCCAGATGACTCCGGACATGGTCGTCGGAAGCGCCGCTGTTGATGAACCAGTCCACGGCCTCGTCGCCGAGGAACCCGCGATAACAGGTGTCGATCGTGCGACGCGCGAGCGCCTGGAGCGCGCCGAGATCCTGCCCGGTCGCCGGGCGGATGGTGGGGCGGTGCTGTTCGGTCACGGTGATCCTGGTGTCGGCGGCGGTTGGCGGAACTCCCGAACTCTAGCGCTCGGCCGTTCCGCGATCGAGGAACGGCGGGTGTTCACAGCTCCGCGCGGACGCGGAAGCCTGCGTCGCGCAGGGCGTCGAGGACCTCGTCGCGGTGCGTGGGGCCGCGGGTCTCGGCGGTGAGGGAGACCTCGACCTCGTCGACGGCCAGCCACCTGCCGGTGCGGGAGTGGACGATATCGACCACGCTCGCGCCCGCGCGGCCGACCACGCCGAGCAGGGTCGACAGCGCGCCGGGCCGGTCGGCGATGGTGACGCGCATGGCCAGGTAGCGGCCCGCCGCGCTGAGGCCGTGGCCGATCACCCGGGTGAGCAGCAGCGGGTCGATATTGCCGCCGGACAGGATCGCCACCACCGGGCCCGGCAGGTCGCGCAGGGTGGGGGAGAGCAGGGCGGCCACCCCGGCCGCGCCCGCGGGCTCGACGATGAGCTTGGCGCGTTCCAGGCACAGCAGCAGCGCCTTCGACAGCGCGTCCTCGTCGACGGTGACGATCTCGGTCACCAGGTCGAGCACGTGCGCGAACGGCACTGCGCCCGGCAGGCCGACCGCGATCCCGTCCGCCATCGTCGCCATCCGCGCCGCCCGCACCGGGACCCCCGCGGCCAGCGAATCCGGCCAGGCCGCCGCCTCCGCCGCCTGCACCCCGATCACCCGCACGTGCGGGGCCAGCGCGTGCAGGGCGACCGCCACCCCGGCCAGCAGCCCACCGCCGCCGGTCGGCACGACCACCGTGCCCACCTCGGGCACCTGCTCGAGGATCTCGAGCGCGACGGTGGCCTGCCCGGCGACGATATCGGGATGGTCGAACGGATGGATCAGCGTCGCCCCGGTGCGCTCGGCGAATTCCTGTGCGGCGAGCAGGGATTCGTCGATGGTGTCCCCGATCTGATGCACCTCGGCACCGTAGGCGCGCGTCGCCGTCAGCTTCGGCAGCGAGGCGCCGATCGGCATGAACACCGTCGAGGTGATTCCCAGCTCCGCCGCCGCCCACGCCACCCCCTGCGCGTGATTGCCCGCCGACGCGGCCACCACGCCGCGCGCCCGCTCGGCCGCGGCCAGGTGCGCGATCCGGTGGTAGGCGCCGCGCGGCTTGAACGACCCGGTCCGCTGCAGGTTCTCGCACTTGAGCAGCACCGGCGAGCCCGCCCGGTCCGACAGCACCCGCGAGGCCACGGTCGGCGTCCGCCGGATGACCGGCGCCAGCAGCGCCGCGGCAGCTTCGATCCGCTCCAGCCCGACGGTCTCCATGCGCCTCATCGTGCCAGCTCACGCCCCGCGCGGGTGATCACCACACGCGGGTCAGCGACGCTGGTCGGCCTTGGCGATATTGTGGGCCACCGTGCCCAGCCGGGTGAGCCGGGCGTCACCGAGCGGGGTGAGCTTGCCGCCGAGCCGGTTGGTGACGAAGGCCAGCGACAGCCCGGTCTCCGGATCGGCGAACGCCCCCGAGCCGCCGAGCCCGAAGTGGCCGAAGGCCGAGATCGGGTCGGCCTTGGACGGTTTCATCGGGACCCCGTGGAAGCCCAGCGCCCACGGAATCCGGAAGGCCAGCACGTAATCGGGGGTGAAGACCTGGCGGGCGCTGAACCGGCGGATCGACTCCGGGTCCAGGATCCGGGTGCCGCCGAGCTCGCCGCCACCGGCCAGCGCGGCGTAGAGACGGGCCAGGGCCCGCGCGGAGAACACCCCGTTCACGCCCGGCATCACCGAATCGTGCACGCGCGGGTCGACGATGAGGTCGGCGAAACCACGCGGGGTGGTCTCGGCGGCGGCCGCGAACCGGGTGCGGGTGAGCAGATCCGAGCCGGTATCCCAGTTCATGCCCGCCGCGCGCAGCCGCGGGAAGGTGGTGGCGATGCGGTGCCGCTGCTCGGCGGGCACCCGGAACCAGAGTTCCTCGGCGCCCAGCGGCTCGGCCAGCTCGGTGCGCACCACCTCGGTGAACTCACGCCCGGTCACCCGGTGCGCCAGCTCGGCGGCCAGGTGGCCGTAGCTGATGCCGTGGTAGCCACTGGTGCTGCGATGCCGGGGATCGGGCGTGGCGGCGGCCAGCGCCGCGGTGACGGCCGCGTCGTCGAAGAACGACTCCGCCGGACCGGGCAGCAGGCCGCGCAACCGGTGCAGCCCGGCCCGGTGGGTGAGCACATCGCGCACCGTGATGTGGGATTTGCCCGCCGCCGCGAACTCCGGCCAGTACTCGGCCACGGCGGTGTCGTAGCCGATCAGCCCGCGCTCGGCGAGCTGGTGGATCACCGTGGAGGCCACGCCTTTTCCGGTGGAGAACCCCAGCGCGACCGTCTCCGCCGTCCACGGCACCCCCGGGCTCGCGTATCCCGCCCAGACGTCGACCACCGGTTCCCCGTGCAGATACACGCACAGCGCGCCGCCACCGTGCGCGGGCGTACGGAACAGCCGATCGAAGATGGCCACCAACCGGACGAAACGTCGATCCACCGACTGCGTTGTCGAATCTCCCATGATCCGAGCATGCCACCACACCTGGACGACCGGCCGGTTCGGTGATCACTTACCGGCCGGTCGGTGTGGGTAGCGGGTCAGCCGCGGACGGACTCGGCGGTCAGGGCGTCGAGTACCGCGTCGAGGTCGTCGACGTCGACGACGAGCCGGGTGAAATCGGGGCCGTCGAGGTCGATGCGGACCGCGTGGCCGGTGAATGTGGTGTCCCAGAACTCTTTCCGGCCCTTGCCCCGGTAGACGCCCGCGGCGATCACGCCGGGGATGAAGGTGCCGGGCGCACGGACCCACGGCGGGCGCAGGTCCACCTCGGCGGTGGTGATCTCGGTGATCGCGGCGCGATCGATCACCACCTGCTGGCGCAGGGCGAGGAGGCGATGCCCACCGAGCACATGGACCGTCACCGTGTCGTCATCGATCTCGACCTCGACCATCGCTACCTCACTCACCTCTGCGGAACCTTTCCCGGTCCAGAATGGGCGCGCGGCCTGGTCGGCGACTGTGGCGATCCTGTGATTTGGCCAAGGAACGCCAAGACATCGGCAGATATAGATATGCGCATCTATCCGATGTGCCTCCTCGAGGGGCGATCGTCGGGGTGTGGGGAAGAAATGCTGGGGAGGGAAGGGGGTCAGCGGGCCCGGTGGGCCGCGTCGGCGATCTCGAGGACCTGGGCCAGCCACGGAGTGTATTTGCCGGGCTGCTCGGCGAGGTCGGCGCGCAGATCGCGCGGGGCGATCCAGGCCCAGTCGCCGATCTCGGCGGGGTCGGGGCGTGGCGGCTGCTCGCCCGCGTCACCGATCAGCACGTGGTCGTACTCGTGTTCCACGCGGCCGGTGGTCGCGTCCCCGGCGTGGTAGCGGAAGGTGCCGACCTCGGTGAGCTCGGCGGCCAGGCCGAACTCCTCGTCCAGGCGGACCGCGGCGGCCTCGGCCACCGGCTGACCGGGCAGCGGATGCCCGCAGCAGGTATTGGCCCACTGCCGGGGGAAACGGGTCTTCACCCCGGCCCGCTGCTGGATCAGCACCCGGCCCGCCCGGTCGAACAGCAGCACCGAGAAGGCCCGGTGGAGCGTGCCCGGTGGCCGATGCGCATCGGCCACCGAGCACGCTCCGATCGCAGCTCCGGAATCGTCGACCAGCTCCACGGGCAGGGCTTCGCGGGTGGTCGACGGGTCGGCGAGCTGTTCGGTCACCTGGCCACCTTATCGGCGACGATCATCAGGTACTGGAAGCTCCCCTCGCGGTAGGCGGTGAGGAAGGGCTGCTCCACGCCGGTGGCGAGCTCGGAGTGGGTGCGCAGATCCCAGTACGGGATGGTGTCGGGGGTCAGGTCCACCACGGTGGTGGGGATCAGGCCGTTGTCGGCCAGGGCACGGAAGTACTCGCTGCGCGGGTGGATCATGCAGCCGTAGTGCGCGTCGATCCAGCTGACCGAGGCCGAGCGGCCCCCGGTGACATCGTTGGAGCAGCCGGTGATGCACACGTACCGGCCGCCGGGCTCGAGCAGCCGGGCGAACTCGGCGTAGAGGTCGAACAGGTCGACGTACATGGTGGTCTCGTTGGTCCAGATCCCGCGCACCGACTCGTCGGCGAAGCCGGTGTCGAGCATATTGCGGAAGTGGAAGTTGACCTTGTCGGTGACGCCCCGGCTCGCGGCCTGCTCGTTGGCGAAGCCCACCTGGTACTCCGAGATGGAGACCCCGTCGACCTGGCAGCCGAAGCGATCGGCGGCCATGAAGCTGGTGCCGCCGCGCCCGGACCCGCCGTCGACCAGCCGGTCGTGCGGCTGGATCGCGCCGAGGTGGTCGAGCAGGTAGTCGGCCTGGGCGGTTTCCAGGCGGTGCAGTTCGCGCACGATGCGGTCCTGCCGGGTCTGCTCCGGGCCCTCGATGACCGACCAGTCCGGCTCGCCGATGCCGTAGTGGTGGTGGTAGAGACCGTCGACCTCGCCGAGCTTGGTGTTGACCCGGTCGTCGTTGGGGTTGTCGTTCCAGTATGCCGCGACCGAGCGCTGGTAGGTGGTGCGCAGGACAGTGTCGGTGCGGGGGTTCGCGATGGTCATCGGTCGTCCTCTCCAGGTGCGATGTCGTGATAGCGGCGGCTGCCCGCGTGCCAGGCGCGGTTGCCGCCCATCCAGGCCCACAGCCCGGCCAGGAAGCGGCGCAGCTCGGGGGAGCCGGTGGCGGCGAGCGGGGCCGCTTCCCGTTCGAAACGGTGCATCAGTTCGTCGTGGATCTGCGCGGTCCGCAGCACCGCGTCCGCGCGCGTGCAGTTCTCCTCGGCGGCGAGCACGGTCGGCAGATTGAACTCCCTGCCGTCCGAAAGATCCTCGCGCGCCATCGAATACAGGTCGTTCACCATCTGGGCGGCCAGCGCGGCGGTGGTGACGACCCGCCGCACCGCCGGATCGGTGTACCCGGCGGCGGAGAGCTCGTAGCCGCCGACCACGTCGATCGGGGCCATGCACGGCAGGAAGCTGTGCGGTTGCCGGTTGGTCAGGTACTCCCAGACCGGGGGCATACGGCCCGCCGCACGCCAGCCCGCCTCGGCGCCGAGCGCGATGAACCAGCCCGCGATCTCGGTGCGCAGCCGGGCCAGCTGCGCCGAGCTGGAATAGCCCGCCAGATGGGCGAACGAGGTCCGGAACGCGCGCAGGATCGGGTCGGCCTGCATGGCCAGTTCGAGCCGGGGCGCGTAGCGGGCGGGCAGGTGGGCCGGGTCCATGGCGGCCGCGGCGAGTTCGAGCCGGGGCCCGAGTTCGGCGGCGGCGCTGGACGGGGTGCCGTCGG
Source organism: Nocardia sp. SSK8 (assembly GCF_037034205.1). Taxonomy (NCBI): domain Bacteria; kingdom Bacillati; phylum Actinomycetota; class Actinomycetes; order Mycobacteriales; family Nocardiaceae; genus Nocardia; species Nocardia sp. SSK8. Next base: position 18,336 of record NZ_JBAGKD010000013.1, on the reverse strand, counting down.
GTGCGGTGTCGCCAGGGGCGTCCTCCTCGCAGTAGTAGTCGTCGACCGACCATTCGGCGACCGCGCAGCGCGCGGCGGCCAGCAGCAGATCGGGGTCGTCGCAATCGGGATGGGCGAGCATGATGAGCCTGCCGAAATCGGCCTTGCGCAGGTCGTCGAGCCTGCCCTCGTAGAGACCGATCTCGGCGGCCCAGGCCAGCAGGCCGACGTTCACGGCCTCGGCGAGCGCCGGGTCGTCACGTTCGGGCGGCGGACAGTACAGCGCCGGAATCTTTTGTGGCGCCGTGGGTTTCGGTTCGGCGACGGTCGCGCCGAGCCCGACGGGGCGTAAGCCGCTGGTGCCGAGCCCGGTCGGTCCCGGGAGCCGGAAGGGGGCGGGGGAGGTGGGCGTCGGCGCCGGGATCCGCTGCGGCACAACGGATGCCGACCTGCCGAGCCGGGGGAACAACTCGGCCGGGGCCGTGGCGTCGTGCAGCAGCGCCGCGACCGTGGCGGCGAGCTCGGTGCCCGTGTGCGGGGCCGCCGCCCGGGTGAGGAGGGACACGGCGGTCGCCGATCAATCGGCCCGGCGCGCGACGAGCACGTCGTCGAGTACGCCGAGCGCGTCGGGGACCAGGACCGCGGCCGAGTAGTAGCAGCTCACCAGGTACGACATGATCGACTGGTCGTCGATCTGCTTGAACCGCACGTTCAGGCTGGGCTCGTACTCGTCGGGGATGCCGGTCTGGTGCAGGCCGACCACGCCCTGGTCCTTCTCGCCGATGCGCATGGCCATGATCGAGGTGGTCTGGGTGCCGCTGACCGGGATCTTGCCGCACGGCAGGATCGGCACCCCGCGCCAGGCGGGCACCCGCGAGCCCTGGTACTCCACCGGGTCGGGGTAGAGGCCGCGGCGCGAGCACTCGCGACCGAACGCCGCGATCGCCTTGGGATGCGCGAGGAAGAACTTGGTGCCGCGGCGCATGCTGAGCAGCTCGTCCATGTCGTCCGGGGTCGGCGCGCCGGATTCGGTGGTGATGCGCTGCTTGAGATCGCAGTTGTGCAGCAGGCCGAATTCCGGATTGTTCACCAGGTCGTATTCGCGGCGCTCGTAGAGGGCCTCGACGGTCAGCCGCAGCTGCTGGTCGATCTGGTTCATCGGGTCGTTGAACAGATCGGCCACCCTGGTGTGGATGCGCAGCACGCTCTGGGCGAGGCTGAGTTCGTACTCGCGGGGGCTCGCGTCGTAGTCGACGAAGGTGCCCTCGAGCAGGGGTTCCCCGGAGTGGCCGGAGGCGATCTCGATATCGGCCTCACCCTTGGAGTTCTGTGTTCGCGGGGTCGTCCGGGCGTCGTCGGAGCGAATGGCGGCCAGTTCGGGATTGTTGTCCAGGAATTGTTCGAAGGCGGCCCTGGGCAGACAGAGAACGGTGGTTCTGGTCACCGTTTTGACGGTGTCCGGCCAGATCGCGGACGGGTCGGTGAGCATGTCCTCGCCGTAGTAGTCACCACCGGAGAGCATGCCGAGTTTGGTCGATTCGCCGTATTCCCCGGAACCGATCCTGGCGAGTTTTCCGTGCACCACCAGGACGACCTGGTCCATCGGATTCCCGAATTCGGCGACGACATGACCGGGATCCAGATCGTATTGCACGAACAATTCGGCCAGCGGGCGCAACAGCTGGTCGTCGTCGATATCGTGCAGCGCGGGCAGTTCGCGCAATTCCTGCGGAATGACCCGGGCCCGGGAACCGTCGACGACGAATTCGACTTCGCCGTTGCCGACGGTATGGGTGAGCCTTCGGTTGACGCGGTAGATACCGCCCGCGACCTGCACCCACGGCAGCGCGCGGGACAGCCAGCGCGAGCTGATGCCCTGCATCTGCGGCTCGGATTTGGTGGTGTGCGCCAGCTGATGAGCGGCGGTGGTACTGAGGCTCTTGCGGACGGAATTGTCTGTGGGCAGCGGCATTTCGATGGTCATGAAGATCCTCACCTCGGGACGGAAATCGGCACGGCCGATCGGCCTGCGTGGCGCGACGATGCGCCGACAGGCTGGGGGTGGGCAACGATGCGAATCGAGAATGGTCCTGCGCGGATCGAACCGGGCGTGTGAAACGGTACTTCGCGAAAGGTGATGCGGGGCAGTGCGTTCCGGACGTGATCGATGGTAGGGCCAAGGGGCGGCCGTGTGCGGCACAATCCGGAAAACACGTCTGTGACCGGGAGATCTGTTGTGCCGTAGGCGATTGCGGCGCGATCGATGTCCTGGGATGAATCGCCGAGCGGTGCCGGAACCGCGGCGGCGGTGGCTATTCTCGAACGGCGCGCACCGGGGTTGCCGGGTGCCTGTCGCCGGGCCGCGCGTGCCCGGGGCCGCGCCGCGGGGCCGGGGTCGGCGCGGTGCCGCTGAGCAGCGGTTGTGATGCGAATCGCCGGAACATGCGGCGTGTCACAGCCGACACATAATGGAGGTCCGGTGTGGTTAGCTCATATGAGCACATCGGGGTGTGTGAGGTGTGTCACTTTCAGCAGGGTAGGCCAGGTGGGAACAGTGGATATCAGTCCAAAGGGTGTGGTCGGTTCGATGCAGCGGTTGCTGGCTACCGCGCAGAACGGGCTGGAGGTGATCCGCTTCGGCGGTCTGTCGCACGACGTGGAGTCCTCGCCGTTCGAGGTCGTCGAGCGCAGACGGATGTACCGGTTGCGGCACTACTTCCCCGACGACACGACGCCGGGGCGTCCGGTGGCGCTGCTGGTGCCGCCGTTGATGGTCAACGCCGACATCTGGGATGTGAACGCGGCCGGGGGTGCGGTCGGGATCCTGCACGCGAGCGGCGTGGACTGCTGGGTCATCGATTTCGGGTCACCGGCCACCGAGGAGGGCGGCTGGGAACGTGACCTGGCCGACCACGTGCTCGCGGTGAACTCGGCCATCGACACCGTGTGCGAGGCCACCGGCGCGCAGGTGCACCTGATGGGGTACTCGCAGGGCGGCATGTTCGCCTACCAGACCACCGCCTACCGCTACGGCAAGGGCGTGGCCTCCATCGTCACCTTCGGCAGCCCGGTCGACATCGTCGCGGGCATGCCGTTCGGGCTGCCCTACGGGCTGGTGTCCGACGTCGCCGACTTCCTGGCCGACCACGTGATGCACCGGCTGCCGATCACCGAGTCCATGGTGCGGGTGGGCTTCCAGATGCTCGACCCGGTGAAGACCGCCAAGTCGCGCATCGATTTCTTGCTGCAGCTGCACGACCGGGAAGCCTTGCTGCCCAAGGAACGTCAGCGCCGGTTCCTGAACAGCGACGGCTGGGTGGGGTATTCGGGCCCGGCGGTGGCCGATCTGCTCAAGCAGTTCGTGGCGCACAACCGGATGATGCTGGGCGGCTTCGTGATCCGCGATCATCCGGTGTCGCTGGCCGAGCTGAAGTGCCCGATCCTGGCCTTCGTCGGTGAGGTCGACGACATCGGTCAGCCCGCGGCGGTGCGCGGCATCGTGCGCGCGGCCCCGAACGCCGAGGTCTACGAGGCCAGCCTGGTGGCCGGGCACTTCGGGCTGGTGGCCGGTTCCATGGCGACCAACCACACCTGGCCGCTGGTGCGCGACTGGATCGGCTGGATGGACGGCAACGGCACCCTGCCCGAGGCGATCGCGCCCATGCGCGAGCACGTGCCCAGCAATGCCCCGCGCACCGCGGCCACCCGGGTGGTGCACACCGCGGCCACCCTGGCCGAGGCGGGCGCGGGCGTGGGCAAGGCGCTGGAAGGCATCGCGGGCAATACGATTCGCGGTTCGGTCGAGCTCGCGGGCGAGGCGGCCCGCGCGCTGCCCCGGCTGACCCGTCTCGGCATGATCCAGCCGCACACGCGCATCTCGCTGGGCAAGCTGCTCACCGAGCACGCGCGCCGCGCCCCGCACAAGGACCTGGTGCTCTTCGACGACCGCGTGCACACCAACGCGGCGGTGGAGGAACGCGTCGACAACATCGTGCGCGGCCTGATCTCGGTGGGTATCCGGCCCGCCACCCGGGTCGGCATCATGATGGAGACCCGGCCCAGCGCGCTGGCCTCGGTGGCCGCGCTCTCGCGCCTCGGCGCGGTCGCGGTGCTGCTGGCCCCCGGCGCCGAACTGGACCGGGCCATCGAGCTCACCGGCGTGCAGACGCTGATCACCGACCCGGAGAACCTGCGGGCAGCCGCGGCGACCGGCGCGCGGGTGCTGGTGCTCGGCGGCGGCGCCACCCGGACGCTGGCGGTGCCCACCGGCGAGCGGGTGATCGATCTCGAGCAGGTCGACCCGGCGCGGGTCCGGGTGCCCGCCTGGTACCGCCCCAACCCCGGCCTGGCCCGCGAACTGGCCTTCGTGCTGGTGCTCGGCTCCGGTGACCGGCTCGAGGCCAAATACATCACCAACCACCGCTGGGCCCTGTCGGCCTTCGGTACCGCCAGCGCGGCCGACCTGGACCGCCGCGACACGGTGTACTGCCTGGCCCCGCTGCACCACTCCTCGGGGCTGCTGGTGAGCCTCGGCGGTGCCATCGCGGGCGGCAGCCGGATCGCGCTGGCCCGCCCGATGGACATGGATCCCGGGCGCTTCGCCGCCGAGGTGCACCGCTACGGCGTCACCGTGGTGACCTACACCTGGACCATGCTGCGCGACCTGCTCGACGCGCAGGTCTTCCCGGCCGGGCACAACCACCCGATCCGGCTGTTCATCGGCTCCGGCATGCCCGCCGGGCTGTGGCGGCGCACCGTCGAGCAGTTCGAGCCCGCCCGGGTGCTCGAGTTCTACGCCTCCATCGACGGTGATGTGGTGCTGGCCAATGTGACCGGCGCCAAGATCGGCTCCAAGGGCAGGCCGGTGCCGAGCACCGCCCGGGTGGAACTCGTGGCCTACGACCCGATCAGCGAGCAGATCCTGGTGGGCGACAGCGGTTTCGCGCGGCGCTGCGCCGACAACGAGCCGGGCCTGCTGCTGGGCAAGGCCGTCGACGGCGGCGACATCTCCGACGGCGGCCTGCGCGGGGTGTTCAAGGCCGGTGACGCCTGGTGGCCGACCGAGAACCTGTTCCGTCGCGACAGCGACGGCGACTACTGGCTGCTGGACCGCCGCGACACCGTCATCCGGACGCCGCGCGGACCGGTGTTCACCCAGCCGATCGTCGACGTGCTCAACGACATCACCGCCGTCGACATGGAAGTGGCCTTCGCGCTGCCCACCGCCGCGGGCACGCTGGCCGTGGCCGCCCTGAGCGTGCGCACCGGCTTCCGGATCGAACCGGGTGATGTCACCGAGGCGATGCGGGCCCTCGACCGCGACCAGCGCCCCGATCTGGTCTACGTCGTCGACGACATCCCGCGCAGCCCCAGCTTCCGGCCCTCGGCGGCGGCGGTACAGGCCGCCGGGCTCCCGCAGGCGGGCCCCGGTACCTGGGTCTACGACCGGTCCAGCGACACCTACGGTGTGCTCACCGAGGCCGCCGCGGCGGTGCTGTTCGAGGGGAACTGAGGCGATCCCCGCGTGGCCTGCCCGGCCACGCGGGGCGCTACACCCGGTAGGCGGTGACCGCGTCGAGGACGCGGTCGAGCTGCGCGGCGTCGAGCATCGGCCACAGCGGCAGCCGCAGGATGGTGGCCGAGAAGTTCGCCGAGCGGGTGCACGGTACCGGCGTGCGGCCGTACTTGAGCCCGGCCGGGCTGGAATCCAGCGGGATGTAGTGGAACGGCGCGACGATGCCGTGCTCGGCGAGGTGGCGGATCAGGCCGTCGCGGCTGTCCTCGGTGGGCATCCGCAGATAGAACAGGTGCGCGGTGTGGCCGCGATCGGCGGGGACGGTCATCGGGCGCACGTCGTTGGCCGCCGCCCAGCCGGGCAGCGCGGCCGCGTAGGTATCCCACACGCGGTGCCTGCCCGCCTGGATGGTGTCGAACTCGGCCAGCTGCGCGTCGAGCACGGCGGCGTTGAGTTCGCTGGGCAGATAGCTCGAACCGATGTCCTGCCAGGAGTACTTGTCCACCTGGCCGCGCAGGAACCGGGCCCGGTCGGTGCCCTTCTCGCGCATGATCTCGGCGCGGCTCATCAGGATCTCGTCGGAGAGCAGCAGCGCGCCGCCCTCGCCGCAGTGCACGTTCTTGGTGTCGTGGAAACTCTGGGTGCCCAGGGTGCCGATGGTGCCCAGCTGCCTGCCGCGCCAGGTGCCGCCCAGGCCGTGCGCGTTGTCCTCGATGACGGCCAGACCGTGTTGGGCGGCCAGCTCGTGCAGCGGCGCCATGTCGGCGGCGACCCCGCCGTAGTGCATCACCAGGATCGCCTTGGTGCGCGCGGTGACGGCGTCGGCGGCCGCGGCCGGGTCGATATTGCCGGTGCTGTCGTCGATGTCGACGAACACGCAGGTGGCGCCGCGCAGCGCCATGGCGGTGGCGGCGGAGGTGAACGCGAAGCTCGGGACGATCACCTCGTCGTCGGGGCCGAGTTCGAGCAGCAGCGCGCCCAGTTCCAGCGCGTGCGTGCAGGAGGTGGTGAGCAGCGCGTGTTCGGCGCCGGTGATCGCCTTGATCCGCGCGGTGGCCGACTTGGTGAACTGGCCGTCGCCGTGGCTGTGATCGGAATCGAGCACGGTCATCAGGTTGGCGCGTTCGGCGGCCGCGCGGAACGGCCTGCTGAAGATGATGCGGTCGCTCACTCGCGGTGGCCCTTCTCCGCCGCGGCGGAAACCGCGGCCTCGATCCGATGGTGCGCGGCAGGCGCGTGCAGGGTGTCCGGGCGCGGGGTGGGGGTCTGCACGGTCAGATACAGCGGCTTGCCGACCAGGATGTGCAGCGCCACACCGAGATACTCGGCGATCAGGCCGAGCGAGAACAGGATCGCGCCCGAACACAGCAGCAGCACCACGATGATCGACGCCCAGCCCTCGGGGTCGTTGTTGTCGTTGTTGGTCAGCGCCTGCACCACGACCACCGCGGCCATGATCACCCCGGCCAGCGCCAGCGAGATCCCCAGCATGCTCACCAGCCGCAGGCCGCGGGTGCCGCTGCACAGCACCATCTTCCAGAACAGCGAGAACAGCCGCCGGTAGTTGTAGCCGGACTCGTCGCGGCCCTCGGCGCGCAGCACCACCGGCACCGACACCGTGCGCCCGACCACCCAGGTGAGCGCGACATCGAGATAGACGCCGTTGGCGGCGACCTCGGCCAGCTGACGGCCGATATCGCCGCGGATCAGCCGGAAGCTCTCGAACCGGGTGGAATCCGGGAACGCGAACACCGTGGCCAGCACAATCTTCGCCCCGCGCGAGGTGAGGTTGCGCAGGAAACCGTGCGGCCGGGTGTTGGCGGGCTTGGAGTAGGCCAGATCCGCGCGCGAGGCCAGCGCGGCGTCGAGGAAATCGGCGATGAAGGCCGGGTCGTGCTGGCCGTCCTCGTCCATGGTGACGATCCAGTCGCCCCGCGCCGCCGCCATGCCCGCGATGGTCGCCGCGTCCTGGCCGAAGTTTCGGCTCAACCAGACCGCCCGCACCTGCGGGTAGTTCCGTTCGAGTTCCTGCATGACCACATCGGAACGGTCGGGGCCGTTGTCGTGGACGAGGATGATCTCCTCGATCGCGAAGCGCGCGCCCGCCACCGAGGTGGTCGGCCCGGTGAGCCGGTCCAGTTCGGCGACCAGCGCGGCGATCGTCTCCTCGCCCCGGTAGATCGGGACCACGACCGACACCGAGTGGACCGTGCCCGGCCCGCTGCCACGATCGGACGCGCCCGCGTGCAGCACGGCGCCGAGCCGGGACGAGTGTGCGGAAGGAATCGGCATCGTCGACTTTCGGTGTGACCGGAACAGACCCAACAGTGCTGCGAACTTTAACACCGGAACACGGTGAGTCGGCTGCTGCGCCATGGCCTGTGTGGCGGTGGGCGTTTCCGCCGCGTACCTGTAGGGTCTGGTCCTCGTGGTGGAAAGTAGAACCCCTTCCCGGCGGGCCGTGTACCTGTGGGGCTTGCTCACCTCCCTGGGCGTGATCGCCGGGTACGGCGCGGTGGTGCTCGCCAACGTCCGGCACTTCTACACCGACGACACCGAATCCCAGTACGTCCCGCTGTGGGTGATGCTGGGCAGGCGCCTGCGCGACGGGGATCTGCCGGTGATGGTGCCCGAGCACTGGATGGCCGGGAACTACGCCATCGAGGAAGCGGGCCTGCTGAATCCGCCGCAGCTGCTGATCGACCTGATCGCGCCCTCGGTGGACAACCTGGTGCTCTACGCGACCGTGGTGAAGCTGATCTTCGCGATCATCCTGGGCCTGGGTGTCTACCGGATCTGCCTGGCCTACGGCGCGCGGGTGCAGTGGGCGGCGCTGGCCGGGGTGTCCATCCCGTTCACCGGCTGGCTGCTGTTCTTCGACGAGGCCAGCTGGATGACCGCGTTCACCGGCACCGCGTGGATGGTGCACGCCTGGGCCTCCGGGGTGCGTTACGCGCGTGGGCGGGGCGGGCCTATCCCGGTGTTCGGCTACCTGTATCTGGCGATCTCGGTGCAGTACATCTTCCCCGCGGTGGAGGCCGGTCTGATGATCGGCGCCGTCGCGATCGGCGAGCTGGTCTACCAGCGCGCCTGGCGGCCCTCGCTGAAGCTGCTCACGGTCTCGGGGCTGGCGGCGCTGGCCGGGCTGGCCACCTATCTGCCGAGCATGCTCTCGGCCAAGGTGACCTGGCGCGGCACCGCCCAGATCAACAACGACCAGTTCCTCACCGTGCCGTGGTCGGAATCGCTGAACGCCAGCCTGCCCTCGACGCTGCCCGCGTTCACCTCCTGGTGGGGCTATGTCCAGCCGCTGCCGGTCGTCTACATCGCCTGGTTCCTGATTCCGGCGCTGGCCTTCATCGACTGGGCCAGGGCTCGCGCGGCCTGGCGCGAACTGACCGGCATCGGGCTGTTCGCGGTGGCCGCGCTGATGTGGACCGCCGGGCCCGGCACCATCGGCCCGCTGCGCTGGCCCGCCCGCGTGCTGCCGATGGTGGCGCTGGGTCTGCTGCTGCTGGTCTGCGTGCTGCTCGGGCGTTTCGCGACGGTGAAGGACTGGCGGTCGCGGTATGTCGCCGCGGCCGTGCTGATCGGGCTGCTGTGGGTGCGGTCGTTCTCGGCCGACCCGCACCACGTGCCCGCGCATCTGCTCGCCGCGGCCGCCGTGGCGGCCCTGGGCGCGGGCATGGTGTGGCTGGCCCTGCGCAAGGGCACCTCGGCGGCGGTCGCGCTGGCGATCGTGGCGGTGTTCCCGATCGCCTACGTGCAGGTCGAACGCGCGCAACCGACACCCATGAGCTGGAACCTGCCCAGCGACCGGGCCGCGGCGAAGGCGGCGTTCCCCGAGTTCGCGGGCACCACCCTGCAACTGGGTGACCGCGCGCTGATCCAGCCGGGCGAGCGCACCCTCGACGGCGCCTACGGGTCACTGGTGTTCGGCAACTACGCCAAGGACATCGAGCGCACCTACGTCAGCGGGTACACCCCCAACGGGCACTACTGGTTCGGCGACATGCTCTGCATGCGCTGGGACACCAGCGTGTGCCCCGACGCCTTCCGCCGCGCCTTCGCGGTGGAGCCGTCCACCGGCAAGACCATCGTCGACCTGATGAACGTCGACCGGGTCGTCCTGCAGACCGCGCTGTACCCCGACGCCCGCGACCAGCCCGCCCCCACCGGCTGGCGGTGGGTCGACTACCCGGGCCACGAGAAGTACATCGCCGTGCTCGAACGCGAGGACGGGTTGATCTCCACCCGCAACGGCCGGATCTCCGCGGCCGAGGACGTCACCGCGGTCTCGCTGTCGGAAACCGACACCACCAGCCGCGTGCGGGTCAGCTCGGACACCGGCGGCCGGGTGGTCTTCGCCCGGCTGGGCTGGCCGGGCTACCGGGTGAGCCTGGACGGCAAGGACATCCCGTTCGACGTGGTCGCGAAGAGCTTCGTCGCGGTCGACATCCCCGCGGGCACCCGCGACGCCACCCTCGACGTCACCTGGCGCCCGCCGGGCTGGAAGATCGGCGGCGCCGCGATCGCCACCGGCCTGCTCGGACTGGCCCTGCTGCAGTGGCTGTACCTGCGCGGCCGCAAGCCCGAGGACGAGCGGGAAGCGCCGGTCGAGACCCCGGTCCCCGACGACGATCCCGAACTCGTGGACGCGCTGCGATGACCACCGAGGCGGCCACGGCAGGCGGTGTCCTGGAGACGCCGGGCCCGCTGCTGCGGATCGTCAAACGCCAGGAACTGGCCTTCGCCCTGGTCGGCGGGTTCAACACCCTGCTCGGCATGGCGCTGGTGGTGTTCTGGCTGCGGGTGCTCGGTGACGGCAGGCCCGGCCTGGCCGTGGTCGCCGCCTACGCGGTGAGCACCCTGGTGGCCTTCGTGCTGCACCGCACCCTGGTGTTCCGGGTGCGCGGGAGGGTGCTGCGCGACTTCGTGGCCTTCTGCGGGGTGAACGCGGGCGGGCTGGTGCTCAACGTGATCCTGGTGGAGTTCGCGGCCACCGTCCTCGGTTTCCCCGCCGAACCCGCCTCGGTGATCGTGATGGGGCTGGTCGCGGTGTTGAGCTTCTTCGGACACCGCTACATCTCGTTCCGGCGGGCGCGGTAGGTTAGGCGCATGGCGCACGAATCCACCCTCGACGCAACCCTGCTCGGCCTGCTGGCCTGCCCCCAGGACAAGGGCCCGTTGCAGCTGGTGCGTACCGAAGACGGCGCGAGCGTGCTCTACAACCCCCGCCTGCGCCGGGCATACCCGATCGACAACGGCATTCCGGTGCTGCTGATCGACGAGGCCCGCGATGTCACCGACGCCGAACACGAATTCTTCGCCTCGGAGTCCTGACCTCAGCCCGATCTCGAGTTAGGCTTGCCTTACCGAGGCAAGCCGTCCGGGCCGTCGCGCCCGCACACGAGAGGGTGTCCGATGGCCGATGACGTCGCACTCAGCGGAATCCCGCTGACCATGCTCTGGACCCTGCACAACCGGGCCTGCGAGGTCCGTCGCCCCGACGCCGTCCTCGACGACCCGGAGGCCGTGCGGCTCTACCAGGCCATCGACTTCGACTACCACCGTGCCTTCGGCGCGCCCGACGGCACCCATGCCGTGCGCGCGGCCCGCTTCGACGCCGCCTTGCGGCCGTGGCTGGCCGCGCATCCCGGCGGCACCGTCGTCGAGCTGGCCGCCGGGCTGGAGACCCAGTTCCAGCGCTGCGACGACGGCCGGGTGCGCTGGGTCTGCGTGGACGTGCCCGAGGCGATCGAGATCCGCACCCGGTTCCTGCCGCCCGGGTCGCGCACCCGCTACCTGCCGATCAGCGCGCTCGACCTGTCCTGGCTCGACGAGGTCGATACCGCGCACGGCGTGTTCGTCACCGCGCAGGGCCTGTTCATGTACTTCGACCCCGAAGATGTGCGCCGCCTGGTGACCGCGATCCTGGACCGCTTCCCCGGCGTGGAGCTGATGTTCGACACCATCCCGCCCTGGTTCTCCCGCAAGACCCTGCGCGGCTTCCAGAAGACCCCCGACTACACCGCGCCGCCCATGCCGTGGGGTGTGCGGCGCAGCACCGTCCCGGCCCTGCTGCGCGGGTGGAGCCCGCGGGTCGACGCGGTCGAGATCGCCTGCTACGGACCCTCGCACGGCCCGCTCGCCACCCTGACGCCGCTGTTCGACCGGCTGCCGGTGCTGCGCGACATCCCGCCGAGCATCGTCCGGGTGCGCGCCGCCGCCTGAATCACCCTGCGGCGGCACCGATCTCGCCGGTGAGATAGCGCTGCATGCTCGGGCCGATCGCGGCGACCACCTCGGGCAGTGGCATCGAGGCCAGCGGCTCCAGGCCGATCACCTTGCGGGTGATGAGCAGCCCCACCATCTGCGCGGCCACCAGCGCGACCCGCGCGTGTCCGTCGTCCGCGGCGGTGGCGATGCGGGCGCGTACCCGTTCCAGCACCACCTCGAGCAGGAACGAGCGCGCCAGGGTCGGTTCCCCGGCGATCATGCTGCGCGCCATGGCCACCACGCCCGGTCCGGCGGGGGAGTCCCACACCGTGACCACGGCCCGCACGATCGTGGCGCCCAGTTCGTCCAGCGGTGCCGCGTCGATGGTGGACAGGGTCACCTCGGGGTCGGCGGGGAACTGCACGACCGTCGCGAACAACTGCTGCTTGGTGCCGAAATAGTGGTGCACGAGCGCGGGATCCACCCCGGCGTCGGCGGCGACGGCCCGGATCGAGGTCTTGTCGAAACCGGACTCGGCGAACCGGGTCCGGGCGGCGTCCAGGATGGCCGCCTTGGTGTCGACCTTGCCCGGTCTGCGCCCACTGCGCCTGCCGGGCCGGGATCCCTCGCCGCTCATGCTCTCCTCCTATCGGGTCACGCGGTCCGCCGCCGCAGCGTGGCGGCGGCCAATGCCAGCGCCACCACCGCGAATCCGGCGACCACGGCGATGTCACGCCACATCGTCGCGGTCGGCTCGGGGTACACCGAGACCTGCTGCAGCGCGTCCACCGCGTAGCTCAACGGCATCACATCGCTGAGCACCTCGAGCCAGCGGGGCAGCTGATCGCGCGGAACGAGCAACCCGCACAGGAAGATCTGCGGCGCCACGATCACCGGCATGAACTGCACCGCCTGGAACTCGGTGCGCGCGAACGCGCTGGCCAGCAGGCCCAGCCCGACCCCGCACACCGCGTCGACCATCGCGATCAGCATCACCCAGCCCGGATTCCCGGCCGCCTGCATACCGAGCAGCCAGAACGCGACCGCGCAGGCGACGGCGGCCTGGGCCGCGGCCGCCAGCGAGAACGCGGTGCCGTAACCGGCGAGCAGATCGAATTTGCTCAGCGGCGTGGTGAGCAGGCGTTCGAGCGTGCCCGAGGTGCGTTCGCGCTGCATGGCGATGGCGGTGATCAGGAACATCACCACGAACGGCAGGATGCCGAGCATGGTGATGCCGACGCGGTCGAACAGCGTCAGCGGCGCGAACGCCGGGCGCGGGGCGTCCCGGTAGATGAAGTACAGCAACGCCATCAGCAGCGCGGGCACCACCAGGATCATGGCGACGGTGCGGCGGTCGTTGCGCAGCTGACGCAGGATCCGGCCGGTGGTGGCGGTGTATGGCCGCAGCAGGGTGTTCATGCGTTCGCTCCCAGCGTGATCAGGGCGAGGAAGGCCGTCTCGAGGTTCTGTTCGCCGGTGCGTTCGCGCAGCTCGTCCGGGGTGAGCTGGGCCAGCAGCGCGCCCTCGCGCATGAGCAGCAGCGTGTCGCAGTGGTCGGCCTCGTCCATCACGTGACTCGACACCAGCAGCGTCGTCCCGGCCGCGGCCAGTTCGCGGAACTGCTTCCACAGTTCCACCCGCAGCACCGGGTCCAGCCCGACGGTCGGTTCGTCGAGCACCAGCAGTTCGGGCTTGCCCACCAGCGCGCACGCCAGCGAGGCCCTGGTCTGCTGCCCGCCCGAGAGCTGGGCGCCGAGCTGGTCGGCGTGCTCGGCCAAACCGACGGCGGTGAGCGCGGATTCGGTGTCGGCGCGGTCGCGTCCGTAGAGCGCGGCGTAATAGGCGACGTTCTCGCGCACGCTGATATCGGCGTAGATGCTCGGCGCCTGGGTGACGTACCCGACCCGGCGCCGCAGCCCGGCACTGCCCGCGGGTTCGCCGAGCACGGTGACCGTGCCCGACCGCACCAGCTGGGTGCCGACGATGCTGCGCAGCAGGGTGGTCTTGCCGCAGCCGGAGGGGCCGAGCAGCCCGGTGATCGATCCGCGCGGGATCCGCATCGACAGGCCGGGCAGGACGGTGCGTTGCCCGCGCCGGACGGTCAGCTCGGTGACCTCGACAGCTGGCGGCGGGGATGTGTGCGACATGGGCCGACTCAATTCATCAAGTGTTGAATTCACTACGTGATGAATTTAGCGCGACCGGTCCGTCACGGCAAGGGTCAGTGGGCGTGTCCGTGCGGCGTGCCCGCCTGCTGACCGGGTTCGACCACCACGAACTGGCCCATCATTCCCAGGTCCTCGTGCCAGAGCAGGTGGCAGTGATACATGTACGGGGTGTCCGGATCGGCCGGTCCGTCGAAACGCAGCGCCAGGCGCGCGGTGGTGTTCGGCGGCAGGAAGATCGTGTCCTTGGGCCCGGTCAGCGCGGGCGGCGGTGCCCCACCGTCGTAGTCGAGCACCCGGAACTGCACGTCGTGGACGTGGAAGTTGTGTGGCATGCCGTCGGTATTGCGCACCACCCAGATCTCGGTGGTCCCCCGGGTGACCGTCGTGTCGATGCGGTCCATCGCCATCTCCGCGCCGTTGATCCCCGACAGCGTCAGGTCGAAGCGGCGTTCGGTCACCGCGTCACTGCCGTCGGGGGTGGAGGCGGGAACGAGAGCCACGGGGAGCGGCGCGGATGCGCGCAGGGTGGGCGCGGCGCGCAGTTCCAGGATGTCGAAGCGGTCGTCACCCCCAGCGAAGCGGTTGCCCCAGAAGTCCAGTCCGGCGTCGAGGCGTTCGCTGCGCAGTACGGTCCGTTCACCGGGCCGCATCCGCACCACGATCTCGGCGCGTTCACCGGGGGACAGCTGCACCCGGTCGAGGGTGGCGGGGCGTTCCAGCAGCCCGCCGTCGGAGCCGATCAGCGCGAACGGCCGGGCGTCGTCGAAGGCGAAGGTGTAGATCCGCGCGGTCGAGGCGTTGAGCAGCCGCAGCCGCACCAGTTCGTCGCCGACCTCGTGATACGGCGCGAGCGTGCCGTTGACCAGCGTGCGATCCCCGAGGAAACCGACATCGCGGAAGATCCCGTGCGTACCGTCGAGCCGGTCCCCGCGCAAGCGGACGTCCTGCACGATCACCGGAAGATCGTCGACGCCATAGGTGTTCGGCAGCGGCAGTTCCGCGGCGGCGGCGTCGTCGATCAGGAACATGCCCGCCAGGCCGCGCCGGACATGGTCCTCGGTGGCACCGTGCGGGTGCGGGTGGTACCAGAGCGTCGAGGCCGGTTGCGCCACCGTCCATTCCGGCGTCCAGCTCGCGCCGGGCTCGACCATCTGGTGCGGTCCGCCGTCCATCGCGGCGGGCAGGTGCATGCCGTGCCAGTGCACGGTCGACGCCTCGGGCAGCTGATTGCGGATGTTCACCCGCACCCGCTCCCCGGCGCTCGCCCGCAGCGTCGGCCCGAGGTAGCTGCCGTTGAAGCCCCAGGTCGCGATGTCGTTGCCGTCCTCGAACGCGGTTGTCCCGCTGCGCATGTCGAGCGAGAAGACGCGGGTGCCGTCGGCCTCGACGGTCGACTCGGCCAGCGGCGGCACGGACAGCGGCCGGGTGAACTCGATGCCGACGGTGGAGATGTCGGCGGTGGACCACGTCCAGGCGACGCCACCGGCGATCGCGGTGAGCAGGACGACGACGAGAGCGCCCGTACCGAGCAGGACGCGGCGCAGGCGGCGCGGGAGAGAAACCATGTGCCGACGGTAGGGAGCACCCGGGTCCGCACACATCCGGGCGCGACCCCCATCCGGACCCCGAATTTCCCCCTACTTCCGGCATTCCCGCAGGTCACACTCATGCGATCTGAATCATTTCGGGGGTTGTCCTCGAACACATGCCCGACCAGGACCCGCTTCTCGAACATCGCAGGCTGCTGTTCGCGACCGCCTACCGCATGCTCGGCACCGTCACCGACGTCGAGGACACCGCACTGGCCGACACCGTCTCCACCGCCATGCTGGTGGTGCTCGAGACCCTCGCCCCGGTCGAGCGCGCGGTGTTCCTGCTGCGCGAGGTCTTCGGCTACTCGCACGCCGAGATCGCCGACACCCTCGACCGTTCCGAGGCGAGCGTGCGCCAGATCGCCCACCGCGCCCGCGATCACGTGCGGTCGCGCCGCCCGCGCTACGACACCGACCGCGCCCCCCGCGCCCGCAGCACCGACCGGTTCATGGCCGCCTGCGCCGGTGGTGACCTCGCCGCGCTGATGGACCTCCCCGCCCGGATGCCACCTGCTGGTCCGACGGCGGCGGGGTGGTCACTGCGGCCCGCAGGCCCATCCACGGCCCCGACCTACTCGGCTCAGGCCGTGCGGATGGGCGAGAATGATCGTCGTGTCCGCCCAGGAACTCGCCGTCGATCCACCGGCCGCCGCGCGCAGGCTGCTCGGCGCGACCCTGTCCGCCGGTCCGGTGGCCCTGCGCATCGTGGAGGTCGAGGCCTACGGCAGTGATCCCGCCGGACCGTGGCCCGACCCGGCCGCCCACTCCTGGCCCGGCCCCACCGCCCGCAACGCGGTGATGTTCGGGCCCGCCGGGCGCCTCTACGTCTACCGCTCCTACGGAATTCACCTCTGTGTCAACGTCACCGCGACCTTCGACGGGGTCGCCGGTGCGGTGCTGGTCCGCGCGGGCGAGGTGGTCGACGGCCTCGAGGTCGCCCGGCAGCGCCGCCCCGCCGCCCGCACCGATCTCGACCTCGCCCGCGGCCCCGGCAATGTCGGCAGTGCCCTGGGCATCGGTCTCGACGACTACGGCACCGAACTGTTCGATCCGTTCTCCGCGATCCACCTCACCCTCGGCCCGCCGGTGCCGGATGCGGAGATCGCCGCCGGACCCCGCGTGGGCGTCAGCCTGGCCGCCGAGGTGCCCTGGCGGTTCTGGCTCCCGGCCTCCGCGGCGGTCTCGGCCTACCGGCGCAGTCCCCGCGCCGGGGCCGCAACCCGGATACGGAAAGATGGCTGATCGTGACCGGTGACATCTTCGACGAACTGACCTGGCGCGGCCTGATCGCGCAGTCCACCGACCTGGACGAACTGCGCGCGGCCGCCGCCGCGGCGCCGCTGACCCTCTATGCCGGTTTCGATCCCACCGCGGCCAGCCTGCACGCGGGCCACCTGGTTCCGCTGCTCGCGCTCAAGCGATTCCAGCGCGCGGGCCACCGCCCGATCGTGCTCGCCGGCGGCGCCACCGGCCTCATCGGCGACCCGCGCGATGTCGGCGAACGCACCATGAACTCCACCGACACCGTCGCCGAATGGGCCCAGCGCATCCGCGGCCAGCTCGAACGCTTCGTCGACCTGGACGACTCGCCCACCGGCGCCGTCATCGCCAACAACATGGACTGGACCGGGCCGCTGTCCACGGTGGACTTCCTGCGCGATGTCGGCAAGCACTTCTCGGTCAACGTGATGCTCGCCCGCGACACCGTCAAGCGGCGCCTGGAAGGCGAGGGCATCTCCTACACCGAGTTCAGCTACATGCTGCTGCAAGCCAACGACTACCTGCAGCTGCGCCGCGAGTACGGCTGCACGCTGCAGGTCGGTGGCTCCGACCAGTGGGGCAACATCATCGCCGGCGTCGAGCTCAACCGCCGCGTCGACGGCGCGCACGTGCACGCGCTCACCGTGCCGCTGGTGACCTCGGCCGACGGCAAGAAGTTCGGCAAGTCCACCGGCGGTGGCAGCCTCTGGCTCGACCCCGAGCTGACCAGCCCCTACGCCTGGTACCAGTACTTCGTGAACACCGCCGACGCCGACGTGATCCGCTACCTGCGCTGGTTCACCTTCCTCAGCCGCGAGGAACTCGACGCTCTCGAACAGGCCACCGCCGAACGCCCCTTCGCCCGCGAGGCGCAGAAGAAGCTCGCGGCCGAGATGACCACCCTGGTGCACGGCGAAGCCGAGACCCACGCGGTCGAACTGGCCAGCCAGGCCCTCTTCGGCCGCGGTGACCTGCGCGAACTGCCCGAGGCCACGCTCGGCGCCGCGCTGCGCGAGACCGCGGTGGACGGCAAGATCGCCGAGGTGACCCCGGGGGAGCCGAGCACGATCGTCGACCTGCTGGTCGCCGCCGGCCTGTGCGAGAGCCGCGGCGCGGCCCGGCGCGCGGTCAACGAGGGCGGTGCCTCGGTGAACAACGAGCGCGTCACCGACATCGACTGGACCCCGGCCGACGCCGACTACCTACACGGACAGTGGCTGGTGCTGCGTCGCGGAAAGAAGAACATGGCCGGTGTCCGTCGGATAGCCTGAAGCCGTCGCGGAGGCCTGAATCACATCTGTGTGATTCAGGCCGATGCGCCGCCTGGCCGCGCCGCGCCTACCAGCGCAGATACCCTGCTGTCCAGGCGATTTGACGCGGCGTTATCCGGCGCGTAACTTATTGGAAGTCAGAGCGACACGGACACCAACCCGGAGCCGAGACGCTGGTCCTCGAGACCGGCGGGCGAGGGACAACGAGGTAGGACGGGGAGCGCCTGACAGTGCCTCAACTGTGTGACCAGGGTTACGATTGACATCGCCTGGAAGCGAAGTTAGGCTGGAACAGTTGCCCTGCGGAAGATCTGAAGAAATTCGGTGGTTCT